>JAFAXE010000168.1 GCA_019241305.1 Vulcanimicrobiota bacterium | reverse complement strand
AGGAGAGTAACGTAAAGCCGTCGCGGCTCCAACGCTCACTGCCCACGCCGTGATGCACGATGAAGAGACCTGAAGGATCGTACTTGTCTTTGATCGCGCGCAGGCGAGCGTAATTTTCACCCCAATACGCTTCTTGCCACCTCTCATCAAAGTACGAGGCTTCCGAAACGTATGCGCCGCCGTTCGGAGCGACGTGGCGCAGCTCATCGTATGCTGCCCGAATCCTCCGCGCTTGGGATCGGGCCGCAGCGAGATCGGGTTCGTGACCGGTAACACCTGGATACACATTGTCGCTTTCGCCCGCGATGATCGCGAGCGCGAAAGCGTCGAGCACCTGTGGGTTCGTCGCGGTGTTTCGAGCGCGCGCGAGCGCATCGGGCGGAGCGCCGCTCAACCCCTTATTGAAATGCAGCGTCGTCTGCCATTGCCGGCTGGCCGCATAGAGCGCTTCCGCCAGACGTTCTCGCTGCGCCGATGTAAGCAGCGCTGCCGGCAGCCACAGCGATCGGTATTCGTGCAGAAACTCACCCGCCTCGCCAGTGTTGCCGGCCCACCAGAAATCCTGCGGCTTCGCGCCGGGGCGCTGGTCGACGGAAATGAACGACGAAAAGTATTTCTCGATGAACGAGACGTCCCAAAAACGGCGTGCCGGGACGGCGAGAATCTGCGGTTGTGCCGTCCACGTGTAGTCCGCAGGTGAGGCGGCGACCCAGCCGAGGAACGGTTGCCAAAGTTGCTGCGCCTGCGCTTCATCGAGACCTTGAAACACCATCAGAAGCTCGAGCGCGTTCTGTGCCCGAAAGCCCGCCTGTTCTCCCCAATGCTCGTTGTGAAGCGCCTCGGCATAAAAAGCGACGAACCGCTGGACCAGCCGGCGGAATGCTTCGTCAGAGTTTGCCGTGAGCGTGCCGATGACGATCCCGAAGTTTTCCGGAAGGTCGTGCGTCTGTAGCGTCAGCCGTGTAAGCACGCCGAACGTGCTTCCCCCGCCACCTTTGATCGCCCAGAACAGGTCGCTATTTTGGCACGAGTTTGCGACGCGAACAGAGCCGTCTGCGGTAACGATTTGCGCTTCGAGCAAACTGCCGGCGCCGGTGCCATAACGCTTCGACCAACTGCCGAAGCCACCGCCGGAAACGAAACCTGCAACCCCGACCGTCGTGCAGCCGCCGCCCTGGACGTACCGGCCGTGTTGCGTCGTCACCGCTTGGTAAAGGTGAAGCCAGATCGCGCCGGCGCCGACAGAGACTGCGGGTACGGGCGCACTCGAACAGCGCTCCGGTACGAACGCATCGTGCACGACGATCTCACTCATTGGCCGCGTCCAAACCATCAGCGAGTCCGGCGCGTTGGAGGTACCCTGATAGCTGTGTGCGCCGCCTCGGACAACGAGCCGGAGATCGTGTTGGCGTGCAAAACGCACCGCCTCCGCAACGTCCGCTGCAGTTTGGGCCGGCACCGCGTAGATGCTCGGTTCGCTTTTCCATGCGTCGGCCCAACCAAGCGTCTGTGTCACATTCGGATGCTCGTTGATGTAGTAAGGGTTCTTCAAATCGCGGAAGAGCGCGTCGCACTCGGCATCCGAGCAATTGCGGAAAGCCGGTTTGATGCGAACCAGTCGTCCGCCAAGCGCCTTTCGCAGTCGCTCCCATTCCGCCGTGCTGGGCCAATTCGGTCCCCCAGGGCGGGCGCGTGTTCGCGTTGGCGCCGCATGCAGGTCGCACGGAAAACCGGTTGCGGCAAGCGCGAACGCCGGCGAGCCGGCAAGAAATGCCCACCGGCTGAGATGCCTCCTCCATGACCCTTTCTTTCTCACTAGATGTTGCGACTCAGGATTTCGTCGAGCGCGGAGGTGTGAAGCAGGTCGTTCGGTATCTCGGGGCACGACTGAACCGGTTCCGGGTCTTTCGTTGTCGCGGAGTCGCTCCGCCAACACTTTCCTGGAATGATCGCGCAGTAACAGATCTGAAAACTCATCCGGCGGTATCCTGCAAGAAACCGTCCCGCATAACGCTTGCTCGTGAATGAAAAGCCGATGGTTTCTTCGCCAGGGCGAATGACGGAGCCCGGTGGCCCGCTGTCCACCGTAAAGCCCAGCCTTTCACCGTGGGGACTCCGCGCGATGAGCTTGGGGCCGAGAATCGCGTGGAGCAATCCAGTGAAGCCAACCCTTGGGACTCCGTCGACGAGCACAGATGCGCTGCGCAAAACCGCAGGCCCAAGGCCCTGATTGGTAATCCCAAACCGTACCGTATCGCTATTGATGCCGGCGTTGACGGTGACGTAGGGCCAAACCTGTGCTCCAAGCTGCTCTTGGAGCACCTCGGTTTGCGCACTCAAAACGCGTGCCTGCCACCACGAAGCTCCCGCAGCCAGCGAGGAAATAAGTAACGCGCACACCGCGATCAGGAGATCGATTCGCACTCCGCGCGCGACTTGAGAAACGCGGTCGTTATCGTCCGCCATCGCGCCTGAACCTTCGCCCTGCGGAGGTTGCCTCATCCCGCCGTCGCGAATGGTGTCGCGCAGGGAGGTGTCCCATACCGTGGATCGGTAGACGGCATCACTGGATATTCATCTCATCGACGGCACCTACGAGTTGTTTCGGCATTTCTTCGCGCTGCCGTCAAAGAAGGATCAAGCAGGCCGTGAAGTCGCCGCGGTCGGCGGCGTCGTTGCGTCGATTCGCGGGCTGATTCGTGGCGGCGCCACGCATGTTGCGGTCGCAACCGATCACGTCATCGAGTCATTTCGCAACCGTTTATGGGCAGGATACAAGACGGGCGAAGGAATCCATCCCGACTTGCTCGCCCAGTTCCCATTGCTCGAAGAGACGCTCGTTGCCGAGAAGATCGTCGTCTGGCCGATGGTCGAGTTCGAAGCGGACGACGCCCTTGCGGCCGGCGCGGCTGCCGCGGCCAAAGATCCTCGCGTCGACCGCGTGATCATTTGCACGCCCGACAAAGATTTGGCGCAATGCGTCCGCGGCGACCGTGTCGTACAGCTCAACCGGCGTACGCGCGTCGTTTTCGATGAAGCCGCGGTCAGGGCAAAATTTGGCGTACCTCCGGCGTCGATTCCCGACTACTTGGCGCTGGTCGGCGACGCCGCTGATGGGTATCCCGGTTTGCCCGGATGGGGCGCAAAATCGACCGCCGCGGTCCTTGCGCGCTACGGACACCTCAATGCGATTCCGCGCACGGCGCGTGAGTGGGATGTCGCGGTTCCGCAACGTGAGATGCTGGCAGCGACCCTCGCCCGCGACTTCGATCGCGCGTTGCTTTTTCGAACGTTGGCGACGCTGCGCACCGATATTCCGCTGTTCGACGACGTCGATGCTCTGCGCGCTCCAGTCCTCGAGCGCGTCACGGCGCCCTCATGAAAGTGGCAGCACACGAATCGACCGGCGTCTTCCTTCAGCACCGCGCCAAGTTCGGTTCGCTCGAACTCTCCGTAACGGACTGGTCCGGTGAGAACCTTCAACGACTGCACTGTCACGCGACGCCGCGTTTCGTCGTTCTCCTGTCTGGAACGTTTGAAGAACGAAGCGGCGGCGTTTGCCCTCACTGCGTGCCGGGGACGACGATCTTTCGGCCGCCGTACGTTCCGCACGAGAATCGCTACGCAAGGTGCGGCGGACGCTATTTGAGCGTCGCCGTGGAGGCGCAGTGGCTCATCGATCATGGCTGCGACGACATGCTTCGCGAACAGATGCGTTACCTCAGCGACGTTTCCATTGTCCCAAGCGCAGTGCGCGTTGCACGCGAAGCGCTGAGTTCCGGTCGCTGGTCGCGCCTTACGCTGGAAGCCTTCAGCCTCGAACTCGTCGCGCGCGTCGGCAGGGCCGTTGAGTCGCAGCGGGCGTCTCGTGTTCCAGCATGGTTCGGAGAGGCGTGTGCGGCCTTACGCGATCGTCGTGTTGAGCCGCTCTCGGTATTGCAGCTTGCAGATCTCGTTGGCATTCCGCCGCTTCGCCTCGCACGGGAGTTTCGGCGCCACGCGGGTATGGGGCTCGGCGCCTACGCTCGAACGCAACGACTGGAACGAGCGCGGACGCTCATCGAACGAAGTGACGCCACGCTCGCCGACATCGCCGCAGAAGCCGGCTTTTGCGACCAGAGTCACTTGAGTCGATGTTTTCGTCGAGTCTATGGCATGGCGCCATCCGAACTTCGGCGCTCACGGTGGGCGCCTCGAGTGTCGCCGCGTGCAAAGGTGGTCGAAACGTCCTAGCCTTCGGCACACCGGCCGTGGGACACTAATGCGATGTCGCGCTGGACGCTGCTCGTTGCTCTGGCAATGCTGCCGGCTACGGTAACCGCGCAGCCGGTGGACGATGCACGTCGAGCCGTCAAGCAGATGGCGGCCGCAATGCATTGCGCTGCGTGGTCGCGGCTCCGCACCGTCGCCCGGCGTGGAACGATCGTCGCCGACGGTGGGACTGGCACACTGCGAGAATTCGTCGATGTCCACACGGGTCGTTGGATGCGCGCCTGGACACTCGGCGGTTTCGCGCAATCCGAAGGTTTCGACGGAACGCATCGTTGGGCGCAAGACCTCTCCGGCGCGTCGCACACTCTCGATGCGCCGCACGCGCGTGCCCAGGCAGCGACCGACGCGTGGCTGCTGCGCCGCGGATGGTGTGCCGCCATCCGCGACGATACCGCGGTATCGCCGTTGCTCGCACAGACAACCGCCGAAGCCATCGCTGTGCGCGCAATACCGCAGCATGGTGCGCCGGTCGATCTCTGGATCTCACGCACGACGCATCTGCTGCTGCGAAGCCGGCAACAGTTGAACGAATCTCACCGCGTCGACGAGTATTCCGACTGGCGTACGGTCGGGAATATCGTCGTCCCCTTTCACGAACACACCGTGTATCCCGAAGACCAATCGACCGTCGACGTTCAAGCCATTACTGTCACGCTGAATGCGCCAGTTCCGTCGCCGCCCGCACCGTCAGCGGCAAACGATAGCGGCTTCATCAGGAGTGCCCGGACGGCGGTGGTGCCCTATTCCGTCGAAGGCAACAAACCGCTTGTCGATGTGAGCATCGACGGCGTCGGACCGTTGCCGTTCGTCGTCGACTCGGGCGGTCACCTCATCGTCACGGCGGAGACGGCGCGGCGTCTCCGTTTGAACTCCGCGCTTCGCGCCAACAGCCTCGGCGCCGGCACCGGGATCCTTCACGCCGGCTTCGCTCGTGTGAACGAGATACGCATCGGCAACGCCATCATCCGGGATCAAGTTGCCAAGATTCTTCCTTTCCCCAAATGGCGTCTTGACCGCGGATTGAAAGCGCCCATCGCCGGCTGGCTCGGGCTCGAACTGTTCGAGCGTTTTGCCGTGACCTTCGATCCGCGTTCACGCTTCATGCGGCTTACTCCATTAGGCAAAAACGTAAGCCGAAGAGGGACGCGCCTGCCGCTCGTATTCGAAGAGGATGCGCCGCTAACGCCGTGCACCATCAGTGGAATCGGTGGCCTTTGCATGGTTGACACCGGCAACGCCGGGTTTACGATCGTCGAGGGATACTGGGCGCAAAGACACGCCATCGAGCGCTGTTTCCAACGCGGCATCGATACCCGAGACGGTATTTGGATCGGGCGCACCGCCATTTCGCTCGGTGGCCTGAGGCTCGGTCCAGAGCTCGTTGAATACATTCCTCCTCAGCCGCGCGGTTCGGAAGCTACGACCGTCGAGGCAGGGATCCTCGGCGAAGATGTTGTCAATCACTTCGTCGCCACGTTCGACTACGGCTCGCATGCGATGTGGCTAGCGCCGATCGCAGGCCGCACGCCGAGACCGTTTAGTCGTAGTGGCCTCGTGGTGAGCAAGAACGACGACGGGACGTTCGTGGTGCGCAGTGTTTACGATAACTCCCCGGCGTCTGGGGCCGGCATTCACAGCGGCGATCGGATCGTCGCCATCGACCGAATCGCGGCATCCCATATTTCACGCGGACAGTTCGCAGATCTGAGCGTCGGGCCACTCGGTGCGCGGCAGGTGTATGAAATCGCCCGAAAGGACGGGACGAAGAGGACGGCCACACTGACGCTTCGCGACATCTCCGTTCCCACGCTGCGCTGCAACGCTAATCGTTGACGCGTCGTCGCGCGCCGGTCAGCGTGGCGGCGCGATCGTCTCGAAGAGATCCAGAACGCAGAGTGTGAAGCCGGGTAACGCGGGATGCACAATGTTCGCAACGTCCTCGAGGATTGCGTCCGCGGCACCATCGTGCAGTTCAACCCTCCGCGTTTCCGGATCAATCGCGATGACCAGATCTGACCCGGCCGCGAGGTATGTCGCCACCTTATCGTCGACATCGGGACGCCGGTCGTCGGGCGACAGGATCTCTACAGCAACGTCGGGCGACAGCCGGCGGAACTTCGAGATCGCGACCGCTCGGGCCACGCAGACGTTCCATCGCGACGTAGCAAACATCGGGGACCAGGGGCCGAATCACCTCGCCTGGAGGCGCAACGCGAAACCGCCATTCAGTTCCGACTTCGCCCCGTGTCCCGGCCCACGTGCGTAAAGCCGCGGCGATCAGGGCCTGGAGCACGGCATGGCTCCGAGTTGGGCTCACCTTTTGTAGCGGGCGTCCCCGAACCCACTCCGTTTCGGGCTTCGTGATTGGAACAGTGATATCGCGAGGTGACATGGCGTCACGCCAACCTATCACGCGCGTGGCCCTCCCGGCAAGCGAAGGACTCCGATTTCACGCAGTCCCTTGCGCAACGCATCCATCTGTGG
>JAFAXE010000030.1 GCA_019241305.1 Vulcanimicrobiota bacterium | reverse complement strand
CGATGGCGACCGCACACACGCCAAGCAGGAGCGCGAGCGCTAGCGCCCGGCTGCGTGATCGTGGTACGTCGTGCTTATACTCCAACGGCGAACCTCGGCTGGATCGCGGTCTCGACCGGCGTACCGTAGAAATCGAACGCCGTCGCGCCGTCGAGCCTTACCGGGACGAAGGTACCGGGCTCGGCAGCAGCGCGGAACACGACACGCCCGTCCACGCCGGGTGCTTCGCCCATCGAACGTCCCGCCGTCACCGCCCCAGAGCCGACGGCGATTCGCAGCGGGTCGCCTGGGCGCAGAGCCGTGCGCTCCTCCACGAGGACTTGGACCGTCGTTCCCACTCGCCGGTTGCGGGCTCGCTCCGAAGCCCGGCGCTGTGCCTCGCGCAAGCGCACCAGGCGGCGCCGCTTGGTTTTCGCGGCGACCTGCTCGGGGAGCTGCCCCGCCGGCGTGCCGTCTTCGCGACTATAAAGGAAGAAGCCGACGCGATCGAGTTCGGCTCGCTCCAGCCAACGCTCCAGATAGTCCACGTGCTCTTCGCGCTCTCCCGGGAAACCGACGATGAAGGTGGAGCGCATGGTCATGCCCGGGACGCGTCGGCGAAAGTCGGCAAGGATTTCTAGGTAGCGCTCCCCGTTTGACGGCCTGCGCATCGCCCGCAGCACGTCGGGATGGGCATGCTGCAGCGGCATGTCCATATACTTGCACACCTTCGGAAGAGTCGCGATCGCGTCGACGAGTTCGTCGTTGACCGTCGCCGGATAGAGGTAGAGCAGACGGATCCATTCCAGACCGTCGATTTCCGAAAGCGAGGCGAGAAGTTCGGCAAGCCCTCCGCGGCGCAGTCCACGATCCCGTCCGTACATCGACGTATCTTGCGCGATCAGGATGAGCTCCTTGGCTCCGCCGCCGACGAGTGCGCGCGCCTCGGCGAGAATCGATTCCCGGCTCCGGCTTCTGAAAGGACCGCGCAGTTGCGGAATGATGCAGAAGGTGCACGGATGATCGCATCCCTCCGACAGCTTGAGGTACGCGGTCGCGCGCGGCGTGCTGACGAGCCGTGGCAGAAAATCATGTTCCGGCTCCGCTTCGAACTCGAGCCGTACCGGGGCGCGATCGGCCTTCGCCTCAGCCAGCACCTCCGCGATCCCGGCATAGGCGCCGGTACCGACGATCCCGTCGATCTCGGGGATGAGAACGCGGAGCTGATCGCCGTACCGCTGCGACAGGCAGCCGGCGACGATGAGGCGTTGTCCCGGCTGCTTCGAGGTTGCGTACTCCAGAATCGTGTCGGTTGACTCAGCCTTGGCAGCGTCGATGAAGGCGCACGTATTGATCACGACCGCATCTGCGCTGGCAGCGTCCTGTGCGAGCCGCCACCCCGCCAGGCCCAGCCGCGCCATCATGACTTCGCTATCGACGAGATTCTTGGCGCAACCCAAGCTGACAAACGCGACGCTTCCTTTGTGATCAGGCATCAGCGATAATTGACGAACTGCAAGGGAAGCTCGTAGTCGAGCCCGCGAAGCAGCTGCTGAACCTTTTGCAGGTCGTCTTTGCTCTTGCTGCTGACCCGAATTTGCTCGTCCCCGAACTGCGCTTGCACCTTCAGTTTGGAAGCCTTGATCGCGTCGAGCAGCGGCTTCGTCTTGTCCTTTGGTATCCCGCGGCGTAACGTGATCACTTGTCTGACCGTTTGCTGCGCGGCCGGCTCGACCTTGCCGTATTCAAAAGCTTTGAGCGAAATGCCGCGCTTCACGGCTTTGCTCTGTAGGATGTCGATGATGTTCTTGAGCTTCAGCTCATCGTCGGCGACGATCGTGATCGATGCATCGGTATTTTCGACCGACGATTTCGAATTTTTGAAGTCGAACCGTCCCGCGATTTCTTTCCGCGTTTGGTTGAGCGCATTATCCAATTCTTGGGCGTCGATGCGCGACACCACATCGAACGAGCTTTCCGAAGCCATGCGTTACTCTTGGGCGAGCGTGAAAGTCCGCTCGACAACGTTGCCGGGCGGTCCCAGAGTTCCCACGTCGTGCCCGTTGACCGTCACATCGACGCCGGCGGCATTCCCCGCGCGCACGGTGGCGCTCTTTCCATGGAACGTCCGCTCCGTGCCGGCCGGAAAGATGCCTTCCATCGGCACTTTGCCGTCGACGGCGATCCGTAGCCAGGAACGCTGAACGACATGCACGAGGACCGTGTTGGCGCCGCCTGTCCCGGATGCGATCGCCGCGGCGTTTGCGGCGTGGGGCCGGGGCGACCGGGCGTCTGCCGGTGAGCGCACCGTCGGCTGCGGCGTCTCGACCACCGCTGGGGTGGCCGGCTGCTCGCGCTGCAGCTCGTAGTAGTTATAGCCCACGAAGCCGACGAGGATGATCGCCGCCGCGGTGGCGAGCCAGAGCCAAATGGAGGGTCCGGTACGTTCCCGATCCGGTTCGGCGTAGCCGTCCTGTGCGCTCGGTCCCTCGGGGAGCGCGGCGTTGAAACGCTGGACCGCATCCTCAGGATCCAGACCGAGAAAACGCGCGTACGTCCGGAGGAAGCCTCGCACGTAGACGGGCGCGGCGATTGCACCCCAATCCTCGTCCTCGAGGCTTTGTAAGTACACGCTGCGGATGTGGATGCGCTCGGAGACGTCCGAAAGCGAGAGGTTTCGCGCTTCGCGGGCTGCGCGAAGGTCCTCCCCGAGGGCCGGCATGCGGCCTTGAGTTAGCGCCGCCGTGGGGTTATCCTGTTGTGCTGTAGTGCAACGAACCGTCGTGGCAATGAGTGGTGGCGTGGACTCCGCCGTCGCCGCAGGCTTGCTGGCCGAACAAGGTCACGAGGTGATCGGCGTGACGATGAAGATGTATGCGCCGTCACGCCCGGCTCATGCGCGTTCCTGCTGCGGTGCCGAGGACTTCGATGACGCGCGCCGCTGTGCCACGTTGCTCGGCATCCCGCACTACGTGCTGGATTTTCAAGAGACGTTCGAGCGCAACGTCATCGAGCGTTTCGCTACGGCGTACGCGAACGGGCGTACCCCAAATCCATGCGTTGCGTGCAACAATTTCGTGAAGCTGGGAACGCTTCGCGTTTTCGCCGACAGGATCGGCGCCCGCTTCGTTGCGACTGGGCACTACGCGCGTCTTCAACATGTGCCCACGGGAGCGCACCTCTTCGCCGCGACGTCAGGAGAAAAAGATCAGTCGTACGCGCTCGCCCAACTGTCGCCGGATCAGCTTCGCGGTTTGCTGTTACCTTTGGGCACGCTCTCGAAACGCGAGACACGAGCGCACGCGCGCCGCTTGGGCTTGCCGGTGCACGAAAAGGCGGAATCGCAGGACATCTGTTTCACGGAGGGGGCGGGATACCGCGCAGCGCTCGCGCGGCGCGGGCTCACGTTCGTAGCGGACGGACCTGTGGTTACTCGCGATGGGGAAAGCGTCGGCCGCCACAGCGGTGTCGTCAATTACACCGTCGGTCAACGCCGCGGTTTACCCGCGACGCACTTCAACGACGGTCCGCGCTATGTCACGCGCATCGACGTGGCAACGAACACCCTCGTCATCGGACGAGAGAACGAGTTAGGGAGCGACGGGCTCGTTGCGGACGAGGTCAATCTCATCCGGCCCGAGCGCTTCGCGGGGGGACCGCTGCGCGTCCGCGCCATGACGCGCTACCGTTCGCCACGGAGTGAGGCGCTGGCGCGAGTCGAGGACGGACGACTCTACGTCGAGTTTGCCGTACCAGAACGCGCCGTCGCTCCGGGACAACTTGTCGCCCTCTACGATCTCTACTCCGACGAAGTGCTCGCCGGGGCCACGATCACCGAAGCTCTCGGCGATACCGCCTATACATAGCTAACGTGTTGCGAACGTTACCGTAACGCTCTCGTTCACGTCGACGTCGAGGGGACCATACGCGCCGAATGGACCCTCGGGACCTCCCGCTCGTATCGCCGCATTACCGCATCCGGGCGTAAAGACTTGCGTCGCGCTGGCACCCATGACGTTGCCGAGCGATAAGCGCGTCGCTGAGGCGAGCCGCTCGGCCCTACGGCGAGCATCGGCGATCGCCGCTTCTTCCGCTCTCGCCTCCCATCCACGGCAGTCGTCCAAGCGAAGAGCCGTTGTGACGTTGACGTTTTGAACTGACGATGTGATCGAATCTGGAACCGCTTGCACGATGCGCCGGGCCATCGCCTCCAGCGTTTCCCGCGTTGGTTTACGGATGCTTCCGACGATCGCTCCCTGCGACGCCGGCGAAAGAAAACCAATCATCGGAAGGCGCCACTGCGCGTCAGGAATCCCATTACGGCGCATGATATCCGCAATCGAGCGGCCGACTTCGTCGACGTTCGTCGAGCCAGGCCTCGGCACCAGACGAACTTCGATCTGCATTTCATCAGCGGGTGCGTGAACAGTTCCTTGTCCCACGACGACGATGCGGTGATCGAGAGAAGCTCGATCGGTCGACTGCGCTGATGCGGGCGCGAGGGGCACGCTGAAAAACACCAGCGCCAGATACGCCACGGAAAACGATGTGATCCCCCGAAACATGGCTAACCGGCCGTTGCCAGCGGCATATCAGCGCGCACGTTCCAGTACGTATCGCGGATGACCGGCCGGTATCCGGCACCGTGGATGAGCCCTTCGACCTGCGCGCGGGTCGCTTCGTTCGTCGACCCAGCGTCGCGCACGACGCGCTCTTCGATGATCGTCCCCCCCATGTCGTCGCAGCCATAGAACAACGCGAGCTGTCCGAGTTTGAGACCCGGCGTAAGCCACGAGGCCTGCAAGTGCGGCACATTGTCCAAATAGAGCCGCGAGACGGCCAGCACGCGGAGATAGTCGACCCCGCTCGCTTCTTTGCCGCGCAGCGGCGTCTTGTGCGGCACGTAATACCAGGGAATGAAGGCGGTAAAGCCGCCCGTCTCGTCTTGAAGGCTACGGATCGCCTCGAGGTGTTCGATCCGTTCTTCGAGCGTCTCGATCGAGCCGAACATCATCGTCGCGGTGGTCGGCATTCCGAGTTGCTGTGCGTCGCGCATCACTCCGAGCCACTCGTCCGGCTTCACCTTGCGCGCGCTGATCCGCTTGCGAACGCGTTCGACAAGGATCTCGGCGCCGGCGCCGGGCAGCGAACGCATGCCGGCTTCCCGCAGGCGAATCAAGACGTCGCGTGGCGACAGTTCCTCGAGCCACGCCAAGCCGACGATCTCTGAAACCGAGAGCGAGTGCAAATCCACCAAAGGAAACTCGCTCTTCACGCGGCGGAAGAGCCGTTCGAACCACTCCAGGCGTAGCTCCGGGTTAACACCGCCTTGGATCATGATCTGCGTGGCGCCGAGGTCGACGGCATGCTTCACCCTGGCCACGACCTCGTCGTGCGTCATCGTATAGCCGCCCGGATGCTTTTCGGGCCGGAAGAACGCGCAGAAGGTGCAATGCACGTTGCAGACGTTGGTGTAGTTGATCGTCGTATCGATGACGTACGTAACGCCGTCGCCGGGATACAGCGCCGTGCGACGCGCGTGTGCCGCTTCGCCCAACTCGTGCAGCGGGGCGTCACGATAAAGTCGTACGCCTTCCGAAAACGTCAGGCGACCGCCGCTGCCGGCGCGGTCGAGAAGGTTAGCGAGGGACACGGAGCGGCTCCGGATCCACCGAGCACGCGCGTTCGAGCGTCCCTGCGGTAACCGACTCCGCGATGAAGCGCCGAAGTCCCGAGCGAGCGCGTTCGTCGAACGCAAAGTTGAGCGTGCGGTAATATGCAGCGTAGAAGCCCTCGCCGCGCGGAAGCACGCGCTGCGCAGCGGCAATGACCTGTTCCATGTTTGCCATTCCCCAGGCGCGAGAACGATAGAGCGCTTCGAAGGCGCTTGCAACGAGTGCTTCATCGGCGCAGAGGACGTCGCGCCGCACCGCCCACACCGCGTAGACCATGTCTTCGCCGGTCCACTCGTGCCAAAGCGACCCAAGGTCGTACACGTGTTCCGGAACGGTGCAGCGTTGAGCATCGAGCGCGCGATCACCGATGAGGAGTGCCGGACGTCCACTGAGCACGCGCTCCATCGGATCGGAGACGTCGACGAACTTCGGACAAACGCCGTACCGGCGCGTCAGCAGCACCGCCAGCAGGTTGCGACCACTTGCCGATTCGCGTGTAACGGCGATCTCGCGACCGTCCAACTGCTCCGGCGGAACGGCGCTCACGAGCGTCACGGACCAGACTTGATCGCGTGAGCCGATGCACAATTCTGGTAACAGCGCCAACCGATCGGCATGCCGAGCATAGAAAAATGCCGAGACTGGGCTCAGGTCCAACTGCGCGCCGAGGAGACGCGCGTTTAGCGCCGTCGGAACATCCGCCAATAGCGTGCCCGGAAATCGCTCCGCGCCCACGTCGAACGCGCAGTAGATCGGCAGATCGTTCGTGTACGCGATCCGTCCGGCGCGCAACATCAGGCGCTCGTCAGAACGCGTTCGGGTTGCGCCTCATCTTTGGGCGCCCAGTCTGCCGGAAACTCTTGGTACGTCGAGTTACGCCGGACCGGAACGAATCCAACCTCTTCGATGAGTCGGCGGAACTCGCGATCATCGACGTGTTGGCC
The DNA here is from genome assembly GCA_019241305.1 of Vulcanimicrobiota bacterium. Classification (GTDB taxonomy): domain Bacteria; phylum Vulcanimicrobiota; class Vulcanimicrobiia; order Vulcanimicrobiales; family Vulcanimicrobiaceae; genus JAFAXE01. The sequence continues at coordinate 3,362 of JAFAXE010000030.1, read as the reverse complement.
GGAGCGCGTCCCTGCACTGTGATAGATGAGTTCCTCATCGGTGCTCCCGTGGGTGCCGTCCATGTCGTCGGCGCCGAACAGGAGCGCGAGCTGGCAGATCGCGAGTCCCTGAATCATCCAGTAGGCCTTAATGTGGTCGAAGTTGTCCAGCATCAGGCGAGCGGTAGCGAACATGCGGATGTCGTCGAGGCCGCTCGTCCAGCCATGGTGACTCATCTCGTTGCCGTCCGGATGAAACGCCAAAGGAATAAACGCGTTGTAACCCGGCGAGCGGCGCTGCGATTCGCGCAGGAGTACGAGATGCTCCGCCCGCTCCTCCAGCGTCTCGATGGTCCCGTACAGCATCGTGGCATTGGAGGCAATGCCGACACGGTGCGCGATCTCATGGATCTCCAGCCAGTGCGCCGCGTCGACTTTGTTGGGACAGACCAGGCGCCGGAAGCGAGCACTGAATACCTCGGCGCCGCCGCCATTGATGTTTTCCAGGCCGGCGTCGCGCAAACGAATCAAAAGATCTTCGTACGACATGCGGTGACGCCGCGCCATGTAGTCCAGCTCGGCCGCGGTGAAGAGCGACAGCTGCGCGTGTGGGACCACCTCTTTGAGCCGGCGCATCAGCGGCAGCCAATAGTCCAGCGATAGCTGTCGCGGATCGTGTCCACCCACGATGTGAATCTGGTTGAAGTTCTTTCCGGTCTCCAGCGCCTTCGCCAGCACGGCGTCGGCGGCCATCCGCACGATGCGCTCCGGCTCTTTTTTCTCGTCGGCGGCAAACGAACAGAACCGGCAGTTTGCATAACAGACGTTCGTCGAGTTGATATAGCGGTTCAGCACGTAGTACACGCGGTCGTGACTCTTCGCTCGCTTGGCATTCAAGGCGAGACGACCAAGTGAGTGCAGGTCGCGCGTCCGCAACAGCGCGACGCCGTCTTCCACCGAGAGCGAAGCGCCGGCTGCGAGCTTGTCTTCGATCGTCCTCAAGGCGGGATCGGGCGTGCTGCGCACCGCCAAACCGAGGGTCGCGAAGATCGGGGGACGCTCGGCGGCCATCGGGGACACGGCTTAGACGACCGTGGCGACGGGCCTTTCGATGCCGCTGTGCTCGGACGACGGCAGCGCGGCTCATCACACATTAAAGGAATCCTAAGGAGGTCGCCGACGCCGGTTCTCGGAATTTCCAGCGCGGGACACGTCGTCCAGCGGTTCCTGCAAGAGGTCGCGGCGGAACGTGTCCCACGACAACCAGTGATGAGGGACACTATGAGCTTTGCGCATGTTGCGGCGAGCCCGTTTCGGCTCGTGCGCCTGTTGCTCGTCTGTGCCGCTGTTTGCGGAATCGTCGGGGGCAGCACGCTGCCGGCGTTCGCGGCAGGCGGACAGCTCGGCAACCTGACCGGTACGGTCATCGACGCGCAGACGAAGGCGCCGATCGCCAACGCCACCGTGAACGCGGCGGCCCCGACCGGCTCCTACACGTCGCGGACCGATGCACACGGATTTTTCTCGATTTTGGGCATGGTGGTCGACACGTATTCCGTGTCGGTGCAGGCGGCGGGGTACGAACCGCAGACGGTCGCAGGGATCACCATCCAAGGCGACCAGACGGTGAGTCTGCCGAACGTCACCTTGGCGAAGGTCCTGCGGACCATCGGCCGCGTGACTGCGCGGTCAGCATCGTCAGTTTTCCAACCGCGCCAGACGGTGGACTCCTATCAGGTCACCGGCGAGCGGTTGTTGCAGACGACGGGCAAGGCCGCGGCCACGAACCTGAACAATCTCGTCCAGGCGGTTCCAGGCGTGACGCTGACCAGCTCCAACGCGCCGACGATTCGCGGCGGTCTGCGAACGGAAGTCGGCTATCAGTATGACGGCGTCGACTTCACCGAACCGTTCTTCGCGCAGAGCGCCTCTAATGGACGCTTCAGCGGTATCGGATCGGTGCAGGTCGTCGAAGGCGCCGGTGACGCGACCCAGGGCAACATCGGCGGTGGCGTCGTCAACCTGATTCCGAAGCGGGGCACCATCCCGCCCTTCGGCTACGTCGACGCGGAAGTGGGCGGCCCGAACTACTTCCACCAGTTCGCGTTCGAGTACGGCTTCGCGACGCCGAACGGTCGTTTCTCCGACTACATCGCGTACACGGGCCAGCGCAATGTGCCCTACCTGGGCTACAGCCACGCGAACGCGGCAGCCTACGATAACTACTACGGAAACTCGTACGAAGCAAACGACGACCTGGTCAACAACTTCGTCTACAAATTCGGTAAAGAAAACAACCAGTCGCTACAGGTTCTGACGCTGTGGCGCGACCTGCAGCAATGGGGCAACGCGGGTGGCCTCGTGGCAAACGGCCCTCTCGCAGCGGCTTGGTATCCCAACGATCCGTTCAATCAGGTTGCGGCGCAGTTGGCGTCACAGTATCCAGGTGGACTTGCTGCCTTCCCGCGTTTGGTCGGGCTCAACCCCGATACACCGCAGAGTCTTCAGCTTCATGGGCCGGTCCAGAGCGGCTGGAACCCAACGCGCTACTTGAAGCTTGAGTACGATAACAACTTCAACTCGACGACCTTCCTCCAGGCGAAGTACTACAACTGGGAAACGCTTCAGGGCACCAGCAACGACACGGGGTGCACCTGCATTAACGCAGGTAGTTTAGGCCTCGGCGCCGCTCCGGTCTGGAGCGAGACGGGTGGACCGAAGGTCGGTGGCCGAATCGACCTCACGAAGCAGTTTAGCTCAAAGCACACGGTTACGGTCGATGCGCTGTACGAAAACGCGCACCCGATCTGGAATGAGTACGACCCGCAAGCACTGACGTTCTTGCTCTTGGCGACCGGACATTACTCCGACTTCTTACCAGGCGGCGCGGTGTACCAGCACTTCAACGGCAATGTGCCGCGGATTCCGAACTCGGGCATCAACTACAACGGCGCGTTCTTCCAAAACTTCGGTGTCGGCATCCGCGAGCAGTGGGCGCCTAACGATAAGTGGAAGGCCGACGTCGGCGTTCGTTGGGACGGTCAGAATCAGCACTACGGTCCCAATCCGCTCAATCCGACGCTGCCGAACAATCCGTCGGACGTCACCCCCGCGAGCATCGGACCCAAATACCTGAATCCGCGCGAGACGGAGCCACGGGTCGCACTGAATTACGTGTCTGACCCCGCCAACTCGTTCCGCTTCGGCTACGGCCGTTCGGTGGTATTCCTCGTCGCGCAGACGGCCGGCACACCAGCGGGTTTTTATAACTATGGACCTTTCACTACCATGGCGCCGGTTCCGGGCCTCGCGTGCGGAAGCGGCGTATCCGGAGCGCCTACCGTAAAGTGCCAAAATTACGCGCAGCAGCTCTATTGGCTGTA
>JAFAXE010000129.1 GCA_019241305.1 Vulcanimicrobiota bacterium | reverse complement strand
CGATGTCGAGTTGCGTTCCGACCACCGCATGGTTCGTCGAGGTGTCGAGGGCCACGAGCTGCGGTCCGCCCCAAACATGGCCGGGATGCGTCGGGAAGTGCGTCGTGGGACCGAACGAGTTTTTCGCGACGTCGGAGAGAAGCAGATGAATGACGCCGCCGGTGGGCTTATTGGTGTCTGCTACTACGGCGTCTTGGGTCGTCGTTTGGTTATCGGCGACCCATTGCACCAAGAGATTATGGCGGTGTGGAGGGGTCCATTCGCCCGTAATCTTCGCTCCCTTCGCGGGGCTGACGAGCGGAAACGTGTCGTTGCGCGTGAACGTCTTCATGATCAGGAAGTCATCATCGACCAGGGCCACGTCGTTTGCGAGAATCTTTTCTACGAAGTACTGACGTATGGCGTTGCCTTGATGCGCCGGTTGTCGCGAACCGAGGCTTGTGATCTTCGCGGTCGCAAGATCAAACGACTCGAGAATGGAAACGTTCTGATCAGCCTCGGCCAACAGTCCGTCGTTTCCGTTCTGGTCGACGTCCCAGCCGACCATCAGGCCGCCATGGGCGGTCGTCAGGATTGGACCGATCTTTCCGCGCGAGCCGCTGACGTGCCGCACCGCGGCGTTTGCCGAGGAGCGAAGGAAGGGCGAGGCGGCCGCGGGAGCTATGGAAGAAAACGTCGTCGCGGTGACGAGGCACAGAAATAGGGGTGCATAGGAATAACGCAAGATGAAGCCTCCAGTCGGTGTAGCCGCATCCTGCGCCGCATTTCTGAAAATTTTCTGAACTCGACCGGCGAGTTATGGTGCCGGCGGCCAGTACGCGACGCCGGTAGGCCACGACGTCGGTCCCCATTCGCTTCGCGTAATTGAGCCGACCATCGCTTTGGAAGGATAGCTGAACACTTCGACGTCGTGGTTGTTGAAGTTTGAAACATACAGCAGCGAATGCGTCGTGTTGAAGGTCGAAAGCAGGGGCGCTCCTGGGACGGCGATCGTTCCCACCAGCGAACCGCCGGCCTCCGGAAAGATGTCGATGTTTCCGCTGCTCCCGTCGCTTGCGAGGAGGTTACCGCTTCCGTCGTTTTTCAGTCCCCATGGATTGCCGAATGCAACGCCAAGGTCAACCGGCTTCCCGCGTCCTCCGGAGAACCGGACGATCCGTCCAGTCGACCCGAGCGCATACGACACGTAGACGTCCGACGTGGCAGAGTCGAGCGTGATCCCCCAGCCCTGCGACGACGCTGGGTCGCGCAGGACGCGAATCGGATGAACGTCGCTCTTCTTTCCGTATACCGTGACTTTGCCGGGGCTGAGCCGCCCAACCGGCGCGATGTTCGAGATGTAGATGATGCCGTGCTTGTCCACGGCGACGTCGAACGGCGTCAGAGGGTACGTCGGGATGATCCGCGACGGCGATGTCGCCCCCTTCGGAAAAACGTCGAGTTGGCCGGCAGCTGGGCCTTCCTGAGGAATGTAATCATCGACGACGTACAGGTTGCCCTGGGCGTCGGTCGCCATACCTTGAGGATCATTGAAGTTCATAATCTGTCCTACGAGCGTGATCTGCGATCCCGAAACGGAAAACACGTCAACCGTTTGAGCGCCGCCGCTGGCGACATAGAGCAGGTCCTTCGCGGACCTTGCCTGCGGCGTCATCCATCCGGACGGCGAACGGCCGTGCGGCGAAACCGGCATGATGGCGTGAAATCCGGTTCGCGCCTCCGCGCCTGCAAAGCACGAAAGGGCGGGAACAAGCGAACAGAGCGCGACGGTGGCCACGCGGCTAGAGCAAACGGTGAGCATGAGTTCCTCCGAGAATTGGTCGCCGGTATCTTCTCATGGACAGCTCTGCTTCGCCATCGACAGTCGTGAACTGTAAGGGCCCGGAGGGATTCGGCGCGGTTCTCAAACGGTTGCGTAAGGCGGCCGGCCTGTCTCAAGAAGGCCTCGCGGAGCGGGCCGGCGTCAGCGTCGCGGCGATCGGTGCATTGGAATCGGGCTTGCGCAATGCGCCGTACCGTCGCACGGTTTCGCTGCTAGCGAATGCGCTCCAACTGCCGCCTTCGAAGCGTAACGAATTAGAGGAAGCGGCCGCCCAAGCGAAAGGCGTCATTGCAGTGCGGCGCCGCAGCCACCGCACGCCGTCGCCGTTTGGCACACAGATCCCTCGCTCGCTGAGGCACCTCGTTGGTCGCGAACGTGAGATCGCACAGATCGTCACGATCCTCCCAGAGTCGCGGATGGTGACGCTTGTCGGACCTGGCGGAATCGGCAAAACCAGCGTTGCGCTGGAAACGGCCCATCGTCTCCACGAAGCGAAGACGTTCGAAGCCGCCGTGCTGTGTGACTTATCGGTGCTTACTGACGGCGGCGCGGTTGCTTCTGCCATCGCTGCATCGCTTGATCTGGATCCCGAGAACGGATGGTGTGCTGCTCCAAGCGTCCACGACGAAAAGCGTACCTTGATCGTCGTCGATAACTGCGAGCACGTGATCGACGCCGCCGCACAAGCGGTGGCGATGCTGCTTCGGAAGACCACGCACGTCGCGGTCCTGGCGACCAGCCGAGAGCGACTCGGCATTTCCGGCGAGCGGACAGTCACGGTGCCGAGTCTCGCACTTCCGGCTCGTTTGCGCACAGGTGCGCTCACTGCGCGGGATGCGGCGAGTTACGCCGCGGTTGCGTTGTTTGTCGAGTGCGCCGCAGCGCACAATGCAGCACGCGTTCTCAGCGATGAGAGTTCCGAAGCCGTCGCGGAGCTTTGCCGTCAGCTCGATGGTATACCGCTGGCCATCGAACTTGCGGCCGCACAACTGCGCGTGTTGAGCCTTTCTGAGCTCGCAGCCCGGCTGCACGAACGGTTGCGACTTCTCGATTCCGGCGCCCGTGACGCCCCGTCGCGACACCGAACGCTGCGGGCAACGTTCGATTGGAGTTACGAGCTCCTCGACGTGCCGCTGCAACGGTTCTTTCGGCGGCTTGGAGTCTTCGTCGGCGGCTTTACACTCGAGGGCGCGCTTGCCGTTTGTTGCGACCATGGCGAAGACGAGTTGAGCGCGCTCGGGAAACTCGCAGTGCTCGCCGATAAGTCGTTGCTCGTTGCGGAACCGGCGGACCCCACTCGGTATCATTTGTTGGAGACGACCCGCTCGTACGCCCTCGATCGGCTCGTGGCCGCACGCGAGTATGAAACGATCATGGCTCGGCATCTCGCCGCGATGCGCGTTCTCGCGGAGCAAACGGAATCGCCCACCGACGATCCTCAGCACACCCAGCGGCTTACCGATGCGATCGCCGCAGAGCTCGACAATGTCCGCGCCGCACTCGGATGGTCTTTGGATAAGGGAGATATTGTTGCCGGAGCGGCGCTCGCAGCGGCGATCGGCATCCGCTGGGAAAAGCTACGCCTCACCAACGAAGGGATTGCACGGCTACAAGCGTTTACCGAGTGTCTGCCGGACGACGAGGTGCTGGTATGCGCCCGCGTTTGGACCGCACTCGCTTTCCTGTTAGGCAACGCATTGCGTGTTTCGGACGCACTCGGAGCGGCGCAGCAAGCCGTCGTGTATGGACGCAAGAGCGGCGATCCGACGGTGCTTTTCAACGCCTTACGAGCCGATGCGGTCTTTGCAGCGTGGCAGGAGCACTTCGACGAGGCCGTCGTCGCACTACGAGAAGCACAGGCGATCGCCGTTTCATCCCAGTCGCCCCGAATGGCGCTGCTAGCACAGTTCGCGAGCAGTCACGTTGCGCGTGCGCGGGGCGATCTTGCCGAAGCCTCGGAGGCTTTGCGTCACACCGCCGCAATCGCGCGCGACTTGGGCGACGCTTACCGCGAGTTCAATGCCATGCTCCATTTGGCGGAGGTTGCTCACGAGCGCGGCTCGACGCGAGAAGCCATCGATATCGTGCGACGGTTCCGAGCGGGCCATACGCTCGAACCCGAAGACGATGAAGCCATGCTCGCGAATCTCAGCGGGTACCTCGTCTCGGTCGGTGACACTTCGGGCACGTACGACGCCGCCCGTAACGTCATCGCGCTGAACGAGGACGCGAAGCGACCGTCGCCCTTCGCAACGACCGCGCTCGAACACGTCGCCTTGGCACGCGCGCTGGAGGACGACCTGCCCTCGGCGGCGAGGCTCTTGGGGTACTGCTCAACGGGTTATGCGGAGCTGGGGTTCAAGCGACAGTCAGGCGAGCGCCGAACGAACGAGCGGCTCTTGGCGCTTCTCCGCGACCGGCTCGCTGCGGACACCTTGGCGACACTCCTTCAAGAAGGCGCCAGACTTCAGTATCTTGACGCGCAGAGAATCGCACTGCGCCGCGGCATGCCGGCGCCCCATCTCTGATGCCGGCGCCCTGATGCGCTGCGGTCTCGGTGGCTAGACTAGACGGTACGTAGACGAACCTCGAGTAGGATCGGCCCATTCAGGCTCAACGGCCGCTTATGAAAGGACCGCCCGTATGAAACCGTTTGCTACCTCGCTGACCATTGCTTTGGCCGCCTGCACCGCTCTCGTTATGCTGTTACCGCACTGTGCGGACGCAGCACCATCGGGGCTCACCCCACTCGGCGGTCGGCCGACGTTTTGGATAGGCCCTTCACGCCATGGGACGTCCTGGATGGCGCGCACGGCGATGCATAATACGCTCCTCTATGTTTCGGACGCGTTGAGCAACGACGTGAACGTGTACTCGTATCCGCAGGACCAGCTCGTCGGGATCCTCACGGGTTTCAACAGTCCTGACGGCCTCTGCGTCGACGCAAAAAACGATGTGTTCATCGCAAACTACCGCGCCGCGACCATCCTCGAGTACGCCCATGGAGGCACTGCTCCAATTGCAACGTTGAACGATCCAAGCGGCTTCCCAGAGGGCTGCTCTATAGATTACACGACAGGGAACCTTGCCGTCACGAATTATGTGGTCGGCTCCGGCAAGTCTAACGTCTTAGTCTATCCTGCTGCGTCGGGAACGCCGACGGAGTACACGGATTCGAACGTTTGGCAATTCCGTTATTGCGGCTACGACAATCAGGGCAACCTTTTCGTCGATGGGTTAAGCGGCACCACCTTTGCGCTCGACGAGCTCGCGAGCGGCAGCAGCACGTTGGCCCCGATTTCCCTAAACCAGTCGATGGGAAATCCCGGCGCCGTTCAGTGGGATGGACGCTTCTTGGCAATCGGCTCCGGCAACAACAGCCTCTACCGGTTCAGCATAAGTAACTCAAAAGGCTACGTCGTCGGTCAGGTGCCCTTGAACGGGGCCCAAGAGGTCGAGCAGTTCCGCGTTCAAGGGAACAGACTGATCGCGCCAGACTTCGGCGCCGGCACCGTCTGGATCTACCCGTATCCCGCGGGCGGCGGCCCGTTGCGGAGCATTACCGGACTCAAACGCCCGTCGGGCGCCGTGGTTAGCAAAGGCTAACGGAATAGCGCGGCGCGATCGCGGTCCGTGGTGAAACTTGAAAGGGGCGTGGGGCGTAACTAAGGTATTAGGTGTAACTAGTATATTAGTTGTCGTCCCCGTCCCGGCCGTGCCGGGCCGGGACCTCGCTACAAGGAGCCGCCCCACGTGTTCACCTTGGCCGTCCCCGCCGCCCAAGTTGCTCCGTCCCTGGATCCCGTCGGGAGTCCCAGCACCTGGGGGCAGGATGCTTCAGCGCCGCTCACGTGGGACGTAGCCCACACCCACCCCTCAACTGAGCCGACGACGGTGCGGATCACGACGGATGGAAAGTTTCTGTACGTGCGGTTCGAGGCGACGCAGCGCGAGCCGGTGATCGCCATCCAGCAAAGCAACGACACCGTCACAGGCGGCAGCAACATCAACGGCGGCATCGCCTATAGCGACGATGCGGTTTGGGTCGACTTGTGGCCAACGGGCCCGGGCGGCTTTCAATATCAGTTCGAATCCAATCCTCACGGCATTCATAATGAAGCGTCGAGCGAGAATGTCGCCTTTGCACCGCAGTGGGAGTCGCACGGCGCTTCGACTGCGCAGGGCTACACGGTGACGATGGCAATTCCGCTGAGCGTTATCCACGGTGCACATGGCGGCGACTGGCGGATGCAGTTCGTGCGATACGAGCGCTCAACGGGAGCGCTGAACATTTGGTCGTACGATGCATCGCAGACGAATCCCGACGACGTCTCGCGCGCCGGAACGGTGACGCTGCCGCCGCTCGCGAAGCCGCCGTTGCCGCGCCCACGCGTCGGCGTGTATGGCCTCGGCGCAATCGCGAGCGCACCCGCAGGCGGGTCGACGTCGCGGATGGGCGCGGACTTTTCCATTCCGGTGACGCAGACCGCCTCGGTCTTCGGGACACTGCATCCCGATTATTCGAACGTCGAACTCGACCAGCAGTCGATCTCGCCGACGGTGTTTCCGCGTACGTTCAGCGAGGTGCGGCCGTTCTTCACGCAAGCCGCGAACTTCTACGGCTTTAACTGCGACGTGTGCAGTGGCTTTCGTACGCTGCTGTACACGCCGGCAATCCCGACGCCGAGCCAAGGATATGCGTTCGAAGGCAAGCAGGGCAATCTCGGATTCACCGGATTCGACGCGATTGGGGATAAGCGCAACGACTCCGCCGCTGCCTTGACCTACACCACCAACGACACGCACTGGAGCGCGACGTTCAACCACGTGATGGCCGACTTGCCCAATCTCGTCGATGATTCGAATGGGGTAAACCTAAACTGGTTTAACGGCAAATACTTGAGCGCGTACATCGACGATTCCAGAGAGTCCGGGACGCTGGTGACCGACCCCGGCCAAGCTGAATGGGTCGAAGGGGGCGGCGGCTGGCTCAACCAGCACTTTGCGCTGTTCGGCTCTATGCGCCAAGTGGGAAGTCAATTCAATCCCGTGGACGGCTTCGATTCGCATCCCGGCATTGCAGGCTACGCACTCTACACAGCGCGTGTTTGGACGTTCGCACCGCGGAGCTTTCTCTCATCCGCGGGAATCAGTGGGTTCCTCGACCGCTACCAAGGCGTCTCCTACGGAGTGGCGCAGAGTGACAATCAGCTCCTCGTCGATTTGCTGACGAAGAGCACCTTCGATGTGCAACTCTACACCGGCTCGGCCTACTGGCGCTTCGGCCAAGTGTTGACGCCGATCTCGCAGAACGGCGGCTTCAGCATTACCTATCACAGCGGAATGCAGAATAATTTGAACAACTTCCCGACGCACGGCGCGTCGTCGACGCCGACCACGATCTCGTATTCAACGGGACGCTACGGCGACGGACGGCTCGATACGTGGTTCCGCTCTTCAACGATGCGCGTCGGAAGCCGCGGCTCGCTTACGCTGACCGTCGACAACACGGCCCAGTGGCTGAACGGCAAGGCGCCCGACAACGTGCAATGGTTCGACAGCGTGGCATATTCGTATCAGATCGACCGCGACTCGTCGTTCGCGGTTGGTTTGCGCCGCGTCATCGGAATGCCGCCGCAGCCCAACGGCGGAGGCAACTGCATGGGCACGTGCTCCAACATCTCCGTCGCGTTCCACAGACGGTTTCGGAACGAAGAACTGTACGCCGCTTACGGTGATCCCAACACGCTCATCACCGTGCCGCAGTTCATTTTTAAGCTCATCCACTACATCGGAAGCCAAAAGGGGACGTAGCAAAGGCATGGCAGCCCGCTATCAGGTGCTACCGTGATACGGGAACGTCTCTAGCGTTTACGGTCCGAGCGCGCGAAAAGCTCTCTGACGGAAAAACTGAGTCCTGGGGCCTCGGAATGTTCAAAGATTACCGCTTCATCGAAGGTGCGGCTGCCATGCTGGTCGTGTCCGACGACACACCGGCGTACCGAATCCACATCGAGGACCAGGCGCGAACCTGCGCCGAGATACAAGTGGATCTTTGTTTCGATATTGCGCTCCCGATCGCCAGGTGATCGGATCTCCACCGCAATGTCTGGGGCGAACGGCGGCTCTTCCGCTTCATCATCGGAAAGCTCGGCCATCCGCGCGACGCTAACATAGGCGACGTCCGGCACGAGCGTCGTTTCGGTGGATTCACCGGGTTTCGTCAGCCAGAAGCGCCATTCGGTCCCCACTTCGCCGGCGTTTCCCGCCCATGCACCAAGAATTTCGGCGATGACCCACTGCAGCTGTGCATGGCGGCGCTTCGGGCTCGCCTTCGGAACCTCGACGCCGCGCACTACTTCGATTTCCGTCATGTCGGAGAGAACGTGACCCGGGAACGGTTTGTCCACGGTAGCGAACAGGATGTGAGCGACGCCGTCCGGGGACCCATCGCGACGTCAGCGTGGGGCGCAGCCGTGCAATAGCGCGTCGCTGCATAGGGACGCACGTCTTACGAAGTGTGCGCCAGGGTGTTTCCCGTAGGTGCTTGGTGCGATTGGCAGTGCCAAGCTGGTGAAGCGGGGCACTGTACCGTATGAACGATGCGTTGGCTGCACAAAGTGAGGTTGTATCCCACTGAGCGACAGGCGGACCGGCTGGTGTTCTTCCTGCACCTCACGCGGGATTTGTATAACGCAGCGCTGCAGCAGCGCCGTGACGTTTGGCAGATGCGCCGTCGGTCCGTGACGCATCGCGAGCAGTACGCCGAGCTGACCGCCTTGCGCAAAGAGAGCGCGCGCGTGGCTTCAGCATACCGAGAGTGCGAGGACGCGGTGCTGCACCGGTTGGACTTAGCCTTTACGGCGTTCTTCCGGCGCCTCCAGCGGGGAGAGACGGCGGGATATCCCAGGTTCAAGCCGGCGCAGCGCTGGACACAGCTGGAGTTTCCGCATGGAGATCGAGCACTCAAACTCGATGAGCGTCAGCGCAAGGTACGCATTCCCGGCGTCGGCGCGGTACCGCTACGTAAGGGAAGAGCGATTCCGGACTACGGTAGAGCTTTCGTGGTGACGAAGAATGGGCGCTGGTATGCGGTGTTCGAGTGCGAGCGAGAACCTGTACCGCAGCCTCCCACCGGCAAGGTGGTCGGGATGGATCGAGGGATCCGCTCTTTGCTAGTGCTCTCCAATGGTACGCATATCGCGAACCCAAAGCAGGTTGAGCGTCGCAGGGGAGCGGTCGAGCGCCATCA
>JAFAXE010000202.1 GCA_019241305.1 Vulcanimicrobiota bacterium | reverse complement strand
ACGATGACGTTGATCAGCCGCTGCAGCGTCGTGTGTTCGTCCAGGCTCGTGGAAAGCTCGTCGGTGACGCGCCCCAGAAAACGGAAACGTCGCGTCGTACCGCGCTCGCGCTCGAAGGATGCGGCGTTTTGCAGTGCAAGGGCAACTTGCCGCGCCGTAGCCACGGCAATCTGCAGATCCGTCTGATCGAAAACCCGTGTCGGATCGCTTGAGACAAAACCCAGCATTCCGATCATCGACCCGGCCAAGACGAGCGGCACGATGATGAGCGAGTGCGCCGAAAGCTGATGCAGAAGGCGTCGTTCCTCATCGTTTCGGAAGACGTCCCGCATCGCACTCGGCGAGCACTCCGGCAGAAAGAGCGGCTCCCGGGTCTTGCGCATTGGAGCGATCGCATAGCTGCTTCCCGCGGTGAGCGTCCGCGACAGCCGCCAAACCGTCTCTTCTTGGAGACGATCGCGGTGAGCTGCGGCGACCGCCTGCAACGGTTCTTCCTCCTCACATTCGAGGACGAAACAGGCGTCACAAAATTCGGTTACGGCGAGTCGCGTGAAGTCATCGAGAATCGTGGTTCGTTCGAGCGACGACGAAAGCACAAGCGCCGACTCTGCGACGAAGCGCGAACCTGCTGTGGCTCGCACTTCTGCATCGATATCGGTCGCCGTCCCGAGCCAGAACGCGATCGTCCCATCTTCGTGGGTAGCCGGCAACGCCCGCGCGAGGAACCAGTGATACGTCCCGTTCAACGCCGAGCGAAGGCGATAGGAAATCTCGTACGGTTCGCCCGTCCGAAGCGAACGCTTCCATAACTCCCACGTGCGCGCGACGTCGTCTGGATGGACGACCCCGCGCGGTTCTTCGTCCAGCTCTGCCTGTAATGCTTCGATCGTAAAGCCGGTATATGAAACCCAGCGCGAATTGACGTACGATATGGTTCCGTCCGCCTCGGCAATCCAGAGGAGACCTGGAACAGCCTCCGCCACCACCCCCAGCGTGGCGTCGTTGCGGCGAGCCGCGGCGACGTCGTCGGCGAGCTTCCGAACCGCGGAAGCGGGGATGGCGTCATACACGCTTATATAGCCCTACAGTTGAGCATAAGAAAACAAGGTCACGCTCCGCGTCCCTTTACCCGCATTGCTGCCGTCATACTCGCTGCCGGAGAAAGCCGCCGGATGGGGCGAGCGAAGTTATTGCTCCCTTTCGCCGGCACGACGCTCCTTCGCCGCGTCGTCGAACGGGTCGCACGAGCGCGCATCGATGACCTGCTGGTCGTGCTCGGCGCAGACGCACCCGCGTTGCGTGCCGAACTCGTCGACCTTCCTTGCCGGGTCGCCCAAAACCCCGATTTCGGCAGCGGGATGGGAACGTCGTTTCGCGCCGCCGTTGAGGCGCTTGCCCCGGATGTGACGGGTGCGCTCTTCGCCCTTGCCGATCAGCCCTTCGTGACCACCGCGATGTGCGATGCACTCCTTAAAGCCTATCGGGAAATGCGTCCGCTCGCCGCGCTTGCGCGCTTCGGTGGAATCGTAGCGCCGCCGCACGTCGTTGATCGCGAGCTCTTTCCAGCGTTGGGAAACACCAAAAGCGGTGGCGTCAAAGCGCTCCTGTACGAGCATTGGGATCGCTGCGTCGTGCTCGATTTCCCGGAAGAGGGACTACTCGATGTCGACGATCCGGAAAGTTACGCGCGGGCCCTCGCCCATGCCAGGAATTCTGCCGACGGCACGGATAGTGAACCGCGATGAAACTCATTCTCGAGATCCTCGTTGCCATCGTCCTCCATCCTATCGCATTCTTGCTGATGATGATGAACCTCATCGGTCGGCACGATCTCAGCGACGCGAAGAAAGTCATTTGGGCCATCGTTGGCCTCCTGTGGGGAATCGGCCCGATTCTCTATATGCTCGTCGGCGAGGGCGCGCTCTGGTAAGCGATAGCACCCGCGTCGGGAGTTCGCACGTGCTCCGCCCGGAATCCCACGCCAACGATCCGTGCGGGAATCCGCCGGACCATCGGTAGAGAGAACAGGAAGCGCAGCCACGCGGGTACGCGAATCGGCGTGCTCGTCGAAAGGACCCGTCCGAGGATGCGTTTTTGGACCTGCACCTGCAACCACTGGGTCATCCGAGTCGCAAATTCGCGGCGGTGCTGCACTGCCCACAAGAGGCGCGTCGTGATCGCCCCACGCCGCAGTGGAATCGCGAGAACGTTTGCCGCTGCAACGGCATCCTGAATCGCCAGATTGATGCCGACGCCCCCGACCGGCGACATGGCATGCGCCGCATCGCCGATGCACAGAAAACCCGGCAAATACCATGTCTGTAACCGGTCGATCATGACGGTGAGCAATTTTATGTCGTCCCACGACCTGATCTCCTGGACGCGATCCGCTAAGGAGGGCGCGACGCGCGCCACGGTCGTTCGAAAATTTTCCAGGCCGCCCGCTTGAATGTCCGCGAACTCGCCTTTGCGAATCACGAACGCGCACTGATAGTACTCGCGCCGGTCGATCGCGACCAGGATGCCGCCCGACGTGATATTCCCGAAAGTCTGTCCGGGATCGTCGGGATGCCGGGAGAGCCGCATCCATAACACGTCGATCGGCGCGCCGATGTCGCGAATCGGCAGCTTCGCTACCTCGCGCAGGGTGGAATGCCGCCCGTCCGCCGCCACCACGAGTTCTGCATTGACGGTGAGTGGCCCCGACGGCGTTTGTGCCTGAACACCGCAAACTCGGTCTCCAGCATGCACGAGGTCAAGCGCTTGAGCCTGCATCTCGAGGTGGAAGCCCGCATACCGTCGCCCTTGCTCCGCGAGGAAATTGAGAAGGTCCCACTGCGGCATCAGGGCGATGAATTTACAGCGTCCCGGCACGTGCGAAAAATCGGCGATTTGCAGCGTCTCGTTGCCGATCCGTCCGCTCAGCTGCGCCACCTCGGAGTGCGGAATGCGGAGCAAATCCTCGAGGAGTCCTAACTCGTCCATAACTTCGAGCGTGGACGAATGAATCGTATCGCCGCGGAAATCCCGGAAGAAGTCTGCGTGCTTTTCGAGCACGACGACATCGACGCCGGCGCGCGCCAAAAGGTAGCCCAGCATGATGCCGGCGGGTCCTCCGCCGGCAATGCAACATCGCGTCGTTAAAGTTCGCTCACTCGTCATGGCGCGACCCTTCGCGCCGCAGCCTCGAAACCGCTGCGCCGCTCGGAAATGCAGAGCGCGCAGGCCGTGTCATCCTGGCCCTTCGACTCCGACGCGGAGTTTATCCTGAGCGAAGTCGAAGGGCGCCTCCGCTCAGGATTCGAAGGACCCCTTACTTCTTACTGAGCACGTCAAGACGATACTGCTGCGTTCGCCGTGAGACTGCGACGGCGAACCGTTCGTCATTGATGAACGTCGCATGCACGTCATCCGCGGTTTGTGCGTGTCCCTCCACCGGCGGTGTCCAGTGTACCAGAACGAGATCGCCCGCTTGCGCGAGCACGGCAGCGATGTCGTCACAAATGCGGGCTAAGTCCCGTGGCGCGAAATAGTAGCCGATCTCGCATATCGTCACGAGATCGTAGCGTCCGCGCGGAAATGACTTCGCGAGGTCGCATTCCTCCACCCAAACGTGAGCGAGTGAACTGCACCGTAGTTGCGCGGCGCGTACCGCCTCGGGCGAACAGTCGACCGCCCGCAGCGACGCACACCGCCGCGCCAGCATCGCGGTAAACACCCCGATGGAGCACCCCAGCTCGAGGCCGCTCGTGTAGCGCAACCGCGGCAGCGCGGCCAGCGTAGCACGATACTTGGAGCGCTCGTACTCCGAGCTAGCAAATCCCCAGGGATCGGCGTCTTTCCGATACAACCTGCGAAAATAGTCTGCTGGAACCGTCTCCCCGGTTCGCCCCCTTGCCGCCTCCACGCCGTTGTCTTACCCGCGCGCGACGCGCCTTTTTATGGTAGCGGCGTGTTCTGATCGTAGACGAACCGAAACTCGCCATCCTTATCTCGTTCGAAAACGAGCGAGAGCAGGAAACGCGACGGCTGCTCGCTCGCTGTGTGCCGATACGTCACATGCAACAGCGCGAGGGCGAAGAATGAGCTTTCACGCGTTGCGACGATCTGGTACTGAAACCGCCAGTCTGCGTCCATCGCGAACCATGCCGCGTGCGACGCCTGCACCTCAGCGGTGCCGCGCGTGATGACGCCCTTGCCGTCCACGACGATGACATCGCGTCCAAGCGTCCGTACGAAACGCTCAGCATCTCGCGCTTGGATGGCGCTGAGATGTTCCTGGAGCGCCGCGGAAAAAGTGTCAGCCACCCATCGTTGGGGTCGGCGAAACTCCCGGCGGCGGTGGCGGCGTATTTCCGATGCTGATCGTCGCGGTCGGCGAGGGGCTGGGCGTCGGCGCCTGGCGGGCGTGTTCGTTCGTGGCT
Organism: Vulcanimicrobiota bacterium; assembly: GCA_019241305.1. GTDB lineage: Bacteria > Vulcanimicrobiota > Vulcanimicrobiia > Vulcanimicrobiales > Vulcanimicrobiaceae > JAFAXE01. The sequence continues at coordinate 1,610 of JAFAXE010000202.1, read as the reverse complement.
GAGGCGCTGCGGCTCGACTGCGGCGCAAGCAATACGGCGCTGAGGGCGACAGCGGCAAGGACCACGATGAAATTTTTCAAGGAATCTCCCGTCTTTATGGTTGCCTGGCGGCTTAATGATGGTCTTACCCGTCTCGTCACGGGACCTCGCACGGCTCGCGTGGTCACTCAGGGTAAGCGCCGAGGAGCGAGCATAAAAGATCACTAAGATCCACTCACGCTCGTTCGGAGGTCATTTATGAAGTTGAACCAGCTTCTTGGCATGGCTGCATTGTTGCTGTTCGCCGCCGTAAGCGTTGCGTCACCATGCGTTGCTATAGGCACTTCACGCGGCGGGCCACTAATGTTCAGCTGGATAGACGCAAAGGGTTGTGGCGCGGCACGCGTCTACGTGAGCAATTTTCACGGTCCTTCGGGTGTTCAAATTTTTCCTCAAGAAGGCCAGAGTCAGAAACCGTGCGGCTATCTGAGCGGACGATCCGGAATTCACTACGCCAACAAAATTTTTGTCGACCAGCATGAAAATCTATGGGTAGCTAACGGCTATGACTATAACATCCTTGAGTTTGCTAAAAATGCGACACAACCGAAACGCATCTTGCAAGACCCTGCGGGCGAGCCGTATTCGGTCGTCTTCGACGAAAAAGCGGGAGCGCTGTATGTTGGCAATGTGTACGATCAAAGCCATTCCATTTCCATTCAAGTGTATGCTCGGGGCCACGACCGGCCATCCCGCGAGCTGTCACTGCCTTCAAACGTGGTGCCATACTCTTTGGCCATCGACAACGAAGGTAACTTGTATATGATGGCTCCCTACCCATATCCGCCGGACGGCGTCGGCGTGTTCGAGTGGTATGAAGGCGAAGGACCCATGCGGGACCTCGGTATTTTTGGTGGCTTTTCTAGCGCCGGAATACATACTACAAGCAGCGGTAGTTTGACGTTGTGCAGCGCGTTCTCCTTTAACCAGGTATACAAATCGTGTTGGCTTGTTCCACCCGGATTTACCATGCCGGTCGATGACATCGTCACAAATCAAGTAGAGGTGTTCGACTCGACTATTACCGCGGACGAAAAGAAACTGTTTCTCGTGCAGCCTTCGCAGGTGAGTGAATACTTGTGGCCAGGTAGTAGATTTACCGCGCCCATTAATCAGTTTAGCACGAACCCCGACGTGGAAGGAATCGCCGTGTCGCCGGCCGCGCCTCCGGGCAGGCCGTACCTTTCGGCTGTTGCGCCGAGGCGGTTTTAATGTGGCCGGAGGGGGTGACCGCACACCCCCTGCACCGTTGCGTGAAAATGCACTGGGCACTTTACGAGGCTCCAGCAGTCCGTGTCGTTACATGCTTCCGCCGCACGAGCTTGGCGTAACAACGGTTCCTGAAATAGGGGTGAACGGCCGCGGCGTTGCGTTGAAATTGAAATCCTTAAAGAGATCGTCATTTGGTCCGCCATCATCAGTTCCGAGCCGCGGAAGGCCGTACACGTCTTCGATAAACCCTAAGATCGCGCCGTAACTCCGTGGGGTGTGATCGATGAGGCCCTGCTGCTTTATGTACGGTGAAATCATGATGAGGGGTACCCGAAACCCCCACTCGTACGGGTCGGATG
>JAFAXE010000113.1 GCA_019241305.1 Vulcanimicrobiota bacterium | reverse complement strand
CCTGCGGCAGCTGCTGCGAGAAATCGAGGACGCCGGCATCGAAAACGTGCTGGCTTTGCGGGGTGACCCCCCGCGAGGCCAAGAGCAGTTCATCGTTACGGAAGGCGGTTTTCGGTATGCCTCGGATTTGGCTGCGATGGTCTCCGGGGAATTCGCCTTTTGTATCGGCGGTGCAGCCTATCCCGAAAAACACCCTGAGGCGTCAGACTTTTCTACAGATATCGGCAACCTGCGCAAGAAGGTCGACGCTGGTGCCGAGTTTCTGATCACGCAACTGTTCTTCGACAACGACGCTTACTTCACGTTTGTCGACCGCGCGCGGTCCGCAGGAATCGAGGTGCCGATCATCCCGGGCATCATGCCGATTACCAACTTCTCGCAGGTGGCCAGAATGACGGCAATGTGCGGAGCCACGATACCGGCTCGGCTCTTGCGAGCCCTCGAAGCCCGCGCTGAAGAACCCGAGGCGGTCGCGGAGCTTGGGGTCGCTTACGCGACGCTGCAGTGTGCCGACCTGCTCGACCGTGGCGCCCCCGGGATTCACTTCTATACCTTGAACCGCTCGCCCGCGACGCGGGCCGTCGTCTCCGCCCTTCTTGCGAGTCGAGCTTTTCGCGAACTCGTAACGTAACGGTCATCACGATGCTGTAGCGTCTTCATATGGAAGCGCTGCAGGCAATGGTTCGTGAGGCGCTGGTCGTGACTGCGGTTCTCTCTTTCCCGATGCTAGCCGCCGCGACGGTGGTTGGCACGCTGGTCGCAGTCGCACAAGCCGCTACGCAGGTGCAGGAACAGACTCTCACGCTGTTGCCGAAAATGCTTGTCGTCGGGGCTCTCACTGCGCTCTTTGGCAGTTTCGGTTTGCGGCTTTGTTCAGGACTGTTCGTCGATGCGCTTGGAGCGTTGCCGGCAGTGGTTCGGGGACCGTGAGCGCGTCCGGCGCGCTGATCTTTGCACGCTGCATCGGATTCGTCTTTCGTGCGCCGGGGTTCTCACATCCGTCCGTTCCGGCGCCTGTTCGGGCCGCGTTTGCGTTCGTGTTAGCACTGGCGTGCGCGCGTGGACGCCATGACGCATCGATGCCGTGGGCCGCCTTCGTGCCGGCGTGCTTCGTTGAGCTGCTCCTCGGTGCGGCGATCGGAATGGCAGCGAGCGCGCTCTACGATGGTGCATATTCCGGCGGTCGCCTCGTCGATGATTATGTCGGCATCCGTATCAGCGTTCCGACCGCGGGCATCGTTGCAGGGGCGGGATTTGGGCGGCTTTGGTCGCTGGTTTTCACCGCGATGTATTTCATCCTTGGGGCACATCGTACGGTGCTTCGTGTTTTCGGGGAAACGTTCGCGACGCTGCCTCCCGGCTCCGCGGTCGTAGAGAGTTTTGGCGACACCATACTCACGATTCCAATGCTGCTGCTTCGTGCATCCCTGTTGATCGCGACGCCTGCACTCGGCGTTGCGCTTATCGCGCAAGTTGCGCTTGGAGCGCTTGCCCGCATCGTGCCTCGGTTTGCAACGTTTCCTCTCACCTTTCCGATCGCGCTGGGTTGCGCTATTCTGGCCACCGTTGTGACATTGCCGGCGATGCTCTTTGTTGCTGGGCGACCGTGGATGCTTCTTGGACGTTTGACGCTTCGCTGACGCATGACTGACGGCAAACCGTTCGAGCCAACCCCCTCGCGGCTGGCACGTGCGCGCCGTGAAGGTGACTTGCCGCGGTCACTCGAGTTGCCGGGCGGCGCGGCTTTGACGGGTGCCTGTCTCTGTGTCGCTGTCGTCACCCCACACCTTGGAAGCGCGGTCGTTCACGCGCTGAAGAGTGCAGTGTCGGGTGAGCCGACGCCCGGGCCCTATATTACCGTTGCCGTTTGCGTCATGGCGGTTTGTTTTGCCGCCGCTGCCTGCGGCGTCGTTGCCTGTCTCGTCGCCAACGGCGGCATCGCCGTGAAAGCGCTCGGCGTCGACTTCACCAAAATCAATCCCGTCGCCGGCCTCAGGCGGATGTTCTCCGTAGGCGCTATTGGCTTTGGAGGGCGGGCGATGCTCGCCGCTACCATCGCCGGACTGGCGCTTGCGCCTGCGGTTTACCGCGCGTTCTCCCAGAATGCTGCGGCGGAACCTGTCGTCTCGGCTGAAACCGTCGTGCGTGCGCTGCAAAGCGTCCTCGTCACGGCGTGCGCTCTGGGCGTAGCGTTCGGCGTGCTCGACGCGCTTTTGGAGCGCTTGTTGTGGAGGCGTAGGCTTCGCATGAGTCTCTTCGAGATGAAGGAAGATTTGAAACAAAGTGAAGGTGATCCGCACCTACGGCATCGTCGCCGCACACAGCACCGTGCGCTTATTCGTGGTTCACTTTCGCGGTTGCCGGAGGCCGCCTTCGTCGTCACCAATCCGTCGCACGTCGCGATCGCACTGCAGTATCGTCCGCCGGCAGTACCCGTCCCACGCGTTCTCATTCGCGCCGTCGATGCCGGCGCACGTTTCGTGAAGGCACGGGCTGTTGCGCTGAAAATTCCGGTCATCGAAGATGTCGCGCTTGCTAGAACGTTGCTCGTCACATCTCGCATCGACGAAGTGATTCCGCGCATGTGCTACTTGGCCGTCGCCCGAATCGTCGCTGCGCTTCTCCACGGCGCACGACGGCAATGACCTCGCAGGCCGCTACCTACGGGTTCGCGGCGGTCGTTCTCGGTATCGTTGCCATCCTCGTCGTCCCGCTTCCACCGCTGGTCCTGGATGCGCTCTTGGCCTTCAACGTTCTCGGCTCCGGCGTCGTGCTGCTGCTGAGCATCACGGTTTCCGATCCGTTGGAGTTTGCCGCTTTTGCTCCGACGTTGCTCATCGCAACGCTTTTCCGGTTGGCCCTCGATGTCTCCGCAACGCGGCTCATTCTCACCCATGGGCACGAGCCGGGTGGCGTAGGTGCAATCATCCCAGCGTTCGGGAAGCTCGTCATCGGTGGAAACCTTGTCGTCGGCATCATCGTCTTTGCGATGCTCATTACGATTCAATTCATTGTGATCGCATCGGGATCACAGCGCGTAGCCGAGGTTGCCGCCAGATTCACGCTCGACGCGATGCCGGGAAAACAGATGGCTATCGACGCCGACGTCCATGCCGGCGTGCTCGACCCCGAAGGCGCAAGAAAAAAGCGGGCGCTGATTCAAAAGGAAGCCGACTTCTACGGCGCCATGGACGGCGCGGGAAAGTTTGTGAAGGGCGACGCGATCGCGGCTTTGGTGATCGTCACACTAAACCTCATCGGCGGCGTTGCGATCGGTGCTGCGTATCACGCGATGAGCCCGTTCGATGCCCTCTCGACATTTGCGTTATTATCCATTGGAAACGCCCTCGTGACGACGCTTCCGGCCTTCTTGCTTTCGACGTCGATGGGTTTGATGGTGACGCGCGTGGCAGCCGATGGTTCGCTGGGTGTCGACCTGGTGTCCCAAGTGTTTGCGCGCCCCGACGTGCTGCGGGCAGCTGCAGCTTTTGCTCTCGGCTTGGCTTTCGTCCCTGCGCTACCCAGAGGGCCATTTCTTTTGCTCGCGACCGGCATGATCGGTTCCGCGGAACTCGCACGTTTCGGCGACCGCTCTCGCATTCGACGCGAGGAGAGTGCGCGCGAGGCCGCTCGCCGCGTCGCGATTCGCAGACCGGAGATCGCCTTGAGTCTCGTCGGCGTCGACGTGCTTTCGATCGACATCGGCGCGGAGCTCGGGGTACTCCTGACGCCGCCTCATGCCGATGCACTGCTCGACCGGGTTGGCGAAGTGCGACGTGCGCTTGCCGGCGACATTGGCATCGTACTACCAGGTGTCCGGCTACGCGATGATTTGTCACGGGATCCTTCGACCTACGCCATACGAGTGCGCGACGAGGTCGTGGCCGAAGGCCACTTGCGGCTCGACGCATTGCTGGCCGTGGCCGACGAAACGGTGCTCCAACCGCTCGGAGGCGAGCTCGTTCGGGAACCGGTTTACGACATGCCCGCCATCTGGGTTTCACCGTTGGCGCGCGAGAGTGCGCTGGAAGCCGGAGCCCTCGTGTTCGATCCCGTTTCGATCATCGGCTCGCATTTGGCCGAGGTAGCGCGCTCACATGCGGCCGCGCTTTTGGGTCGCCAAGAATTGCAGACGCTACTCGAACATTTGCGTGTTTCCGTGCCGACGGTCGTCAAGGAGATCGGCCCTGACGGCGTGCCGTTGGCGGTGATACACAAAACGTTCGAGTTATTGCTGCGCGAACGGGTGTGGCCTCGCGACATCGTTGCGACGTTGCAGGCGCTCGTCGATGGAGCAGCGCTGACGCGAGAACCGAGCGAACTTGCCGAAATAGTCCGACGGAATATTATCCCCGGGCAGCTCCGGCGTCGCGGCATTCCGTACTTAGAACCGCTGGTTGTCGCACCGGAGTTCGATGGCGAGCTCTGTGCATCGTGGACCGCAGACCGTACGTTGGCTGCTCGACCCGAGGCGGCGTTTCATGTACGTTCGGTGACGGCGGACTACGTTTCTCGCGTGCGTCGAGATCGTACGGCAATCGTGTGCACATCGGCGTTGCGTCCAGCGTTAGCCGACTTCGTGCGGCGGTTCGGGATGCGGCTGGACGTGTTTTCCTATGCGGAACTTCCCCCCGAGCTCGAGTTACGGCCGGCGGCGATCCTCAGCGGCCCATCCGTTACGGCAACGACTTAGAAATCGTATTCCAATTGGCCGCGGTTGTACTTGAATTCCGGGTTCGTCGCGAACGCCGGCGCCTGGAGACGGTCCGCGTAGCGATACCGAATTTGGAGTCCCTTGCATGCCCCCGTCGTCGACATCTTGCGAGGGCAGAAGGTCGCATCGGCGTTGAACTCGCGCGTGGGCGCAAGCCCGGTTGTCGGGTTTCCGAAGCTGTAGTAGCCCTGAGAAACGATGAGGCGGATGCGGCGCAAGTCGGCGTACGCGGTGAGCTGTCCCTTGACGGATTGTCCCGGGCTCGCGCGGTCGATCATGCTGCTCGAGATCGTGGTCGTAAACAACGGGTCGCCGGTATAGCCGCTCGTGTATGGGCTCGCCCAGCCACCGTAATACAGCACCGTCTGGCCGTTATCGAGGTTATGGCACGCCGGCGTGCCACCCGTGGGGATGAAGTACAGCAACGGCGACTTGGCAGTGATGGAGCCGCTCGAGCTGCACGTGACGTTCTTCGGCAACACCAGGGTCGTGCTGCGTTCCGGGATGGCATCGAAACCGACCGTGAAGCTCAGGTTCGGGTGCGGCGTGATGCCGCCTTGAACGCCATAGATTTGGCTGTCGATTTTGCCGATGACCGCGCTGCCGGTCTCGTGCTCGGAACCGAGTTGGTATGCCAATGCCGGATGTAGCGATCCGTTGAGGCTGTATTGCCCTTCGAGCCAGAACGCGTTGGCGATCTGCAGGAAGTTGTAGTAATGAAGATTTGTCCGCCAATTGCCGTTGGCATAGCCGATGCGGCCGTAGTTGAATCCGTTCGTCGGAATCGAGGTATAGCTCTTCAGATCCAAGTTGGACGGTGCGCCGCCGTAGTTGGCTGAGGCTATCTTCGTTGCGGTGAGCAGTGTGGAGTTCTCGAAGTTCGATTCGGCACGACCTTCGAACTCCGTCATGCGCATGTATTCGGCGGTCCAATGCTTATCGAAGGTGTAAGCAGCGTCGCCGCCGCGGAAGGCGACGGGTTTCAAGCGCGTGTCGATCGGCGCCGCCCATGGTGTGTTGATGACCTGATCGCCGCCCTTGACATACCAATGTGGATCCTTGTACTGCAGGTAGGTTTCATAGAGCGTGCTCATCTCGAAGCCGGGCAGCGTATCGTCGGGATTCGTCCCTTGTCCCGGTTTCTGCTTATTGGAATTGACGCACGGCGCTCCGTTTGCGTGCGAGGCGGCGCTGTTGCAATTACCGGCGAACGGGTTCGCGTAGAAATACGTGGCGCCGAACGTCAGACCCGGTGCAAGGTCGTACTCGCCGTGCAGATTGACGCCTGTGTTCCACGAGCGCTGGTTCAGTGCGTTCTTGCTCGACAGTTGGGGATTGTTCAAGCGGCTGAAGTCGAAGCTGCGAACGTAGCCGCCGTAGCGGAACGGCGACGGCTTCTTCGTCGGCTCCGGGTTCGGTGTCGCCTGCGCGACCGCGGCGGCGCCCGAGGCGGTGCCGCCCGCGACGCTTGGGACAGGAGTCAGCGCAAGCGCTGCGCCGAGCAAACCGAAAAAGACCCGCGTCGCCTGCCGCGCGAAAGACGTGGGAAGCATTCTACTCCTTACAAAAGAAATTCTAGCGAAGAAGCATACTATTGCTTGGGAAAGGGCGAACCCTTCTTTGCCCACAGCGCAGGCTACCAGCCGCACCTTAACGCGGCCTTAGCCCAGGTTAAGCGCCTCTTAATCTAAGCTCACGGGGCGGGGGTGGCGCGCTCAGTTGTTCGAGACGGTTCGCGCCGCTGTCGCGCAGCGGGCGCAGCGCCCAACAATCGTCAGCGAGTAGTCCACCTGGTCAAAGTTCTCAGCCGAGGCGACTTCGTAGACGATCCGGGCGAGCTCGGGTGCGTGCACGTTCAGCACGTGGCGGCACTGCGAGCAGAGGAGATGATGGTGTTTGTCCAAGGCAGCCTCGTAGCGAGCGGCGTCGCCTCCGTGCGTAAACGCTTGGACGAGCCCGATGGCGCGGAGAATCTCGAGCGTGCGGTAGATCGTTCCCAGGCTTACCGCCGGAATCTCCTCGCGCACGCGGTGCAGGATCCCCTCCGCCGAGAGGTGTCCTCCTCCGCTTAGTGCGCGCAGCACGGCGGCACGCTGCTTCGTCAGCCGATAGCGCGACTGCAACAACCCAACGTCGGCGGCTTTCACTTCCATGACGCGCCAGCTCCTACAGTTTGACGGGGTGTGAACCACCCTGCTACAATCCGTAGGTTCTCCCCTGCTGCGGTGGCTTCACTATGTGGTTACGTTCGAAAAATTGGGTAAAGGGCGCGGTCGTTTTGGCGGTCGTCGGCTTGTGTTTGTACTTGGTGCTGCCGATCCAGCAGAAGATCAAGCTCGGGCTCGATTTGCAAGGCGGCGTACGCGTGCTCTTGCAGTTGAATCCGTCGCCCGAAGTGCCGGCTATCAACCAGCAGATTCAAGGCCAGGTCGTGCAGGTCATCGACAATCGTATCAACGGCCTCGGCGTCTCGGAACCCGTGATCACGCGCGTTGGAAGCGACCGTATTTTGGTAGAGTTGCCCAACGTCAAGAATCCGGATGAAGCGGTCAAGACGCTCAAAGAAGTCGCGACACTCGACTTCAAAATCGTGCCGCCGCAAGTCGTGCAGCGTGCGGAGACGGACAAAAAGTATGCGAACGATCCAAACGGCGCGTATAAAGCTAGCGGACCTGTTGTCTATAGCGGTGCCGACCTGAAGGGCGCACAAGCCTCCTTCGATCAGTCGAACAATCCGAAGATCGATTTTCAAACGAAGAATCCGGCCAAGTTCGGTAAGCTCACGCAGGATAACATGGGCAAGCCGCTCGGAATCTTTCTCGACAAGAAATTCGTCTCTGCGCCGACCATTCAGGGCGTGATTACGTCGGATGGGCAGATCACGGGGCAATTTACCGAAGAAGATGTGGTGCGCATCGCCAACGAGCTGAACGCGGGCGCGCTACCGGTTCCGGTGACGATCATCGAAAACGACACCGTCGGACCGCTCCTGGGCCTCTCCGACCTCGAAAAGTCGCTCTGGGCGTCGATCGTCGGCCTCGGGCTCGTACTGATCTTCATGATCGTGGTCTACCGGCTCCCCGGCGCGCTCGCCGACTTGGCGCTCATCGTCTACGTGTTGATGCTCCTGGGATTACTCGCGTCTGCGAAGGCTGTTCTGACGTTGCCGGGCATCGCAGGGTTCGTGCTGTCGATCGGTATGGCGGTCGACGCGAACGTTCTGATTTTCGAACGGTTGAAGGAAGAACTGTGGGCGGGGCGATCGTTGCGCGCCGCTGTACGAACCGGATTCGGCCGC
>JAFAXE010000039.1 GCA_019241305.1 Vulcanimicrobiota bacterium | reverse complement strand
CGAAAGATCGGCCAACAGTTCCGGTCCCACGATGGCAAGGGGCGTCGTGCCGTAGCACAAAAGCCGATCGTGGAAGTCTTGGAGGGAGCCGCGCGAGCCCATCGCGGCAAAATAGGCATGCTCCAGCAACTCGAGCTGTTGCCGTCCCGCGGTGTACGCCACGACGTAGCCGGGCGCGAGCGCGATGCCGTCGACCGCGGCTTTTGCCGCCTCGCGGCTGAAGCCGGTCTGGGCGGAGAAATAGGCTGTCGCTTCCGGCTCCGACATCTCGCCGCTCGCGAGCTTCGCATCGACGACCGCGCGCGCGCCACGGACCCGTTCCCATTGCGCGACGTCGTAGCGCGCGTCGAGATCGTCGCCGTACAGGCCGAGCGCCACGAACATCTCTTCACCGTAGTACGCCCAACCTTCGGCGAACGAGCTGCTGAATTGAATGCGGCGCACGAAATCGGGATGCCGCCGCGCGATCGACAACTGCAAGAAATGGCCGGGCATCGCCTCGTGCGCGGCGGTCGAGAGAATGCGGTCGCGATCGAAGTCTTCGTTCGGGTCGAGGCGTGCTGCGGCGGCCGCCAGCGAGGTCGGCGGCGTGATGAAGTACTCGCCGTTCGTCTCGTTCGCAAACCGGCGCGGCGAATTCATGGACGCGCCCGGCAACACGGGCTGCAGAAACTTCGGCGTCTCCACAACGACGATTTGACCCAACCATCCTGGGACGTCGACGATGTGATGCTGCACGACGAATTGCCGGAGGTGCGCGATTTGGGCACGGTAATACGGAATCAGCGCGCTACCGCCGGGTGCAAGACCGCCTCCGCTCGTAGCGCCGAGACGCACGCGACGCTCGTGGGCAAGGTGCTCGATCCAGTACGCTTGTGCCCAGCCGTGCGCGAGTTCGTCCTCGCCCATGCGCTCGATCGCGGCGGCATCGAACGGCAACAGTTGTTCGTCGTGTAACATCGCGTCATAGGCAGCGCGTCCGATGGCGAAATTTTCCGGCCAGTGCGCGGCGTGCCCGTCGATGTAGGCCTTTTCGTCCGCGATCGCCCGAAGCGTCGCATCGCGGCCTGCGACGAAACGCGTAAACGCTGCCGCAGGGAGTTGCGCCCGTGCGGCGGTCGTCAGGGCTCCGCCCAGAAAGTCCGGTGCACCCGCCAATTCATCCGCGCCGACGACGCCTTGAAGATGTCCCGGCTCAGTGACCAGCGATTCGCCTGCACGGATGTAGGCGGGCGCTGCTTCGAGCCGAGCGATGATGTCGCCCCACGCCTTCAGCAGCTCTTCGCGCCCTCCCGAAACCGGGAGATGCTGGAACTGCGTGAAGATGGTGTTGGTGATGGCGTTGCCTGGCCCGGAATAATCCCTGCGGTCCGTGCGATAGACCGTGTACTGCCGTTCCATGCCGAGCAGTTGCGCGCGCAGCAGCGCCGCATCGTCGCGGACGGTCAGCGCCTCGTTTGCAACGGGAATCGCCGAAAGCTGCGCTTCCCAATCCCGGATGAGCGCAAGGTCGCGCTCGTCCTCTGCCGCGGAGGGCGTATCGAGCTGTCCGTCCTCGCCGGCAATCCCCAACTCCGTCGCATTGAGGGGATGGAGTTTTGCCCAGCGGAACGTCATGTCACGCGCCAGCGTCTGCAAACGGTCGTATGCGCTCGCTGACGCCGCAGACGCCACCGTCACGCCACACATCGAAACGATCAGAAACGCGACGACGGCGCCGAGCGAACGGCCGATCATCCGGCGAGGGCCTCCGCGCCGCCGACGATCTCCAGCATCTCCTTGGTAATCGCCGCTTGCCGAGCTTTGTTCATCGCAAGCGTCAACTCGTCGATGAGCTTCCCGGCGTTGTCCGTCGCGTTGCTCATCGCGATGAGTTGCGCGGCAAAAAACGCTGCGTCGGTTTCGAGCATCGCTGAATAGAGCGTGAACTCGAGATACTTTGGCAAGAGGCGCGTCAAGACGTCCTCGGGCGATGGGGCGAACTCGACTTCGGCGCGCGGCCCGGTCGTGGCGGCACGCCGCTCGGCGACGACAGGAACGATGCTGCGCGTTTGCGGCCGCTGCGACATCATCGAAACGAATTGCGCTGAAATGAGGACGATTTCCGAAACCCTTCCGGCAGTAAAATCGTCGGTGACCTTCGCTGCGACGCTACGCGCCGCTTCAATTTTCGGTCCAGCCGAAAGCGGCACGGCGTAGGCCGTCTGCTGGGGCAAGCGGCGCAGGGCGTTGCGCGCCTTCGTCCCGATGGCGTAGAAAACGAGGTTGGGATCCGTTCGCTGTGCGAGGACGGCGGTACGAATCAGGTTCGCGTTAAACGCGCCGGCGAGCCCCTTATCCGCCGTCATCACGATGAGGCCCCGCGGAGCGCCGTCTCGCCCGGGCTTCATGAACGGATGATCGATCGTCCCGACGCTCGCGATCAGATCGCGCAACATTTCCGAAAGCGCGTCCGCGTACGGGCGCGCTTGCCGTTGCGCAATCTCTGCACGCCGAATCTTGGCCGCGGCGACTTGCTTCATCGCCTTGGTGATCTGTTGCGTGTTCTTCAGCGACCGAATGCGGTCGCGCAGATCGCGGACGGACGGCATGTCAGAAACTCGTGTTGAACTCGTCCACCGCTCCGCCGAGCGTCTTGGCTACGTCGTCGGAGAGCTGCTTGATGTCGGCGATGGAGGAAAGCACGTCAGGATGTTTGTCGCGGAGCCAGTGAATGAAGCTGACGCTCCACTCCTGAAGCCGCGCGGTCTCGATGTTCGCCAAGTAACCCCGCGTCGCGGCGAAGATCAGTGCGACCTGCTGCTCTACCGGCTGCGGATGATACTGTGGCTGCTTGAGAATCTCCGTGATCTTTTCGCCACGCGAGAGCGTCGCTTGCGTCGTCTTGTCCAGATCGCTCGAGAGTTTCGCGAAGGCGGCCAACTCACGATACTGCGCGAGGTCCAGCTTCAGTTGCCCGGCGACAGACCGCATCGCCTTGATCTGTGCGGAGCCGCCGACGCGGCTGACCGAGATGCCGACGTCGACCGCGGGTCGGATCCCCTGGAAGAAGAGCGGCGTCGTCAGGTAGATCTGTCCGTCGGTAATCGAAATCAGGTTCGTTGGGATGTACGCCGATACGTCGCCCGCCTGCGTCTCGATGACCGGTAACGCCGTCAGTGAACCGCCGCCCATTTCCTCTGACAGTTTTGCGGCTCGTTCGAGCAGCCGCGAGTGCAAAAAGAAGATATCTCCGGGATAGGCTTCACGGCCGGGTGGGCGCCGGAGCAACAGCGAGACCTCACGATACGCCTGTGCGTGCTTGGTGAGGTCATCGTACACGATGAGCACGTCTTTGCCTGCGTACATCAGCTCTTCGCCCATCGCGCAACCGGCGTAGGGCGCGATATATTTGAGCGCCGGCGACTCAGACGGTCCGACGGCGACGACGGTGGTGTACTCGAGGGCACCGTACTGCTCCAAGATTTGCGCCAGCGACGCGACCGTCGAGTTCTTCTGCCCGATGGCGACGTAGATGCAGAGGACGCCTTTGCCCTTTTGGTTGATGATCGTGTCGATCGCGATCGCGGTCTTTCCGGTGGAGCGGTCGCCGATGATCAATTCGCGCTGCCCGCGCCCGATGGGGATGAGCGAATCGATCGCCCGGATACCCGTCTGCAGCGGCTGCTTCACCGGTTGACGCTGCACGACCGACGGTGCGATGTTTTCGATCGTGCGATACTTGCGCGTTGCAATCGCACCTTTTCCGTCGATCGGATTGCCGAGCGGATCGACGACGCGTCCGAGCATGTGGTCACCGACGGGAACGGAAACGATGCGCCCGGTACGCCGAACCTGCATCCCTTCCTTGATCTCAGTATCGGGACCCAGGATGATCACGCCGACATTGTCCTCTTCCAGGTTGAGCGCGATCCCCTGAAGGCCGCTGGGAAACTCGACCAGCTCCGATTGCTGCACCGCTTCGAGGCCGTAGACTCGCGCAATATTCGCACCCACTTCGATCACGGTACCAACTTGGTCTTCGTGCACTTCGGTGCGGAACTGCGCAATCTGTTGCTTCAGGATTCCGGCAATTTCATCAGCGTTGATCACGTGTTATTGTCTCCTCGATGCAAGCGACGTTTCATTGAGCAAGCACGACGTTGCGGGGCGGGGCGCCGACGTTGTGTTGAAGAGCGTTGTGACGAGCGAAGACAGGATGTCG
>JAFAXE010000033.1 GCA_019241305.1 Vulcanimicrobiota bacterium | reverse complement strand
TTGCGACCACCCAAAGACGCTCGCTCGTGGGGATCTCGGGTGACGCAAACGGTTCCTCGCCGTTCATTTCGTAACAGATTCCGGCCTTTTCGGCTTCGCGCACGGAATGAAAGATGTCGGCCCAGGTTTGTGGATCCGGCCGGTTGTGCCGCTTTTGTCCGTAGTTCGTCACGCCGCTTTCGTCCAAAAGCAAGTCGGTCGATTCGTAGAGCTGCAAATTCATGGCGTACGAGGCAGAGGTGTCGTAGGAATAGTTGATCCACATCGTGACGGCGTTTGAGTACGCGTGAATATCCACAAGAACCGTTTTGGCCCACTGCAGGACTGCAGCTTCATAGGCCGGGTCTTGCGAGTTGCCGGTGAATTGTTGGACCCACTTTCCTCCAAGCGCGAAATGTCCGCAGCGTGCAAAGCCGTTGTTCAGGTTCACGTTGTCCCAAGCGATGCCCCGATACCCGGCGGCCAGCTGCGGCGTCGCTTCCCGCGTCATTTGAAACGCGATGACGGCGGAGTTGGCGATATCGATGGGAACGTTTTTCTCGCCGAACTCGAAGGCGACCGTCTTGCGGTCACATTTGTATTCGATCCAGTCGGGATGATGCGCTCGCCACCACGCCAGTGTATGGCCGGGACCCGCCGCGCCATCGCGATCGAATGGGATGTAATAGCTATTGAGAACGCTTTGGGGAATCGGCGCGGAGGCGCCCCAGACGATGTCCACTTTGCCGATCTCGGTCCGCGGATCCGGAATCAGGTAGTTGAAGACTTGCGCGAGATGAATTCCCTCGCGGGTGTTGGGGAAAAGCTGCGGCCGGGGAGTCCCGCGGACGACGGTTGGAACCGCAAGCGCGAAGACCACGACGATGGCAGATGCTGCGAAGCAGCGAGGCAGTGAGAGCATGACGCCTCCGAGTGACGGCTCACCCCTGCTTCGAAGCCCATCTCGGCGCGCACTGCCGCTACGCCGCCAGTCGCGTGTTGAAGGCGCGATAGCCAATCGCTTCGGCGACGTGCTGCGGTTCGATGTTCGCAGAACTGTCGAGATCCGCGATGGTGCGTGCGACCCGGGAGATGCGGTCCAGCGCACGCGCTGAAAGATGGCCCCGCGCGGCGGCGGAACGAAAAAGCACGGCCGCGTCGTCCTCGAATGCGCAGTAGTGCCGGACGTCGCTGCCCGGAACGCCGGCATTCGCGAAGACGCCCGTTCCTGCGTAGCGCTCCTGCTGTCGCGCGCGAGCGGCTTCGACGCGCCTCCGAATGGAAGCCGATGGCTCGCCAGTGCGTTTGGAGAGCATTTCTTCGAACGCGACGCTTCCGACTTCGACGTGTACGTCGATACGATCCAGCAGCGGTCCTGAAAGCTTGTCGACGTAGCGCGCGACTGCGGCGTCGTCACACCTGCAGTCGTGAGTACGGGTGCCTCGGAAACCGCAAGGACAGGGATTCATCGACGCGACGAGCGCGAAGCGCGCGGGATACGTAAATGTACCAGCGGCGCGTCCCACCGTAACATATCCCTCTTCGAGCGGCTGTCGCATGACCTCGAGAGCGGCTCGGTTGAACTCTGCCGCTTCGTCGAGGAACAGCACACCGTGATGCGCCAGGCTAATTTCCCCTGGGTGCGGGATGCTGCCGCCGCCTGCGAGCGCTGCTTGGCTAATGGTATGATGCGGCGCGCGGAATGGGCGGGCCCCGACGATCCCGGCATTGTTCGAGAGCAAGCCGGCGACGCTGTAGATCTTCGTGACTTCGAGCGCCTCTTCGATTGACATTGGAGGCAAAATCGACGGCAAGCGGCGCGCCAGCATCGTTTTCCCGCATCCCGGCGGACCGACGAGAAGGACGTTGTGGCCGCCGGCTGCGGCGATCTCGAGCGCGCGTTTTGCCGTCGCTTGACCGCGCACATCGGCGAAGTCGCCCAACGCTTCTGGGCGCGCGCGAAATGCCGTGCGCTCGCCACTCCAGCGAAATTTCTCGCCGTAGCCGCGGAGGGTTGCGACGGCATCCGATAGCGATGCGACCGCATAGATTTCGAGGCCGTCGACGAGCGCCGCTTCATTCGCGTTGTCCAGCGGAAGAAGGAGCCGTGTCAATCCGGCGTTGCGCGCACCCAGGACCATCGGAAGAATCCCGCGCACGGGGCGGAGCGTTCCATCGAGTGCAAGCTCTCCGAGTGCAACGAACTCTCCGAGCGCGAGCCGGTCGACCTGTTCATCGATCGCGAGCAGCGACAGCGCGATCGCGAGGTCGAATCCCGGACCTTCCTTTCGAATGTCGGCGGGGGAAAGGTTGACAAGCAGCCGGCCCGCGGGATAGGTAAAGCCGCAATTGAAGATGGCCGAGCGGACGCGCTCGCGCGCTTCATTGAGCGCTCGATCCGGCAGGCCGATGATGGCAAACGCGGGCGTGCCGGGCGAACTGTCGGCTTCGACGCGAACGATGTAGCCGTCGATGCCGAGCATCGCGGCCGATAGCGCAAAGGAAAGCACGAACGCGGTCCTCCACGCATATCACGCAGAGGGCAGTGAACGACAAGGTCCCGCCCAGGCGCGGCTAGGCCGCGGCAAACACCGGTCTATCCACGATGGAAGCGCGCCAAGGTTCGTCGCAGACGACGACTTCTATCGATACGTCTTTCCGCTCGCCGTGGTGTACGTTGCTCCGGAGGTGATCGAGGTGATCTTGAATTTGTAACTTCCGGAAAGCTGTGCAACGATGTCGCCGACACAGTAATTCGCTGATTGGCAGGCAGTGACTTGGCCTCCCGACGCGAAGAAATTTGATACGAATCACCTACGGCAGTGCTGATGGTCCCGACGGCGGTTGTGCCCAGTTGCTTCGGACTGCCACTCCTGTGGAGTCAACGGTCTACAGATCGAACATGAGAAGAGAACTAGGGCTCTGGACGTAGACTTTGCCGTTGGCAATCGCGGGCGAGCCTTGGTACTTCGCACCCGTCGGGCCGATCGACGCCAGCAGCTTACCCGTCGCGGAATTGTGCGCGCAGAAGTTGTTGTTTCCTGAATCGCAACCGACATAGACGACGCCGTTTGCGATCGAGGGCGCAGTAAAGTTTAGGACGACGCCGCCGTTAGTGCTCCAGAGCGGCTTGCCGCTCTTCGCATTGAACGCGTAAAGATAGCCCCCGCTATTGCCGCTAGCATAGACTGTTCCCTTCGCGATCGCCGGCGGATCGTTGTCACCGGCCAAACAAGCATAGCAAGGCTCCTGATAAAACCAGAGTTGCGAGCCGTTCGATTCGTTTTCAGCGAAGATGACGTCCCCGTTGCTGCTGGACGTACCGACGTAGCTCGCGTAGACGACACCCTTCGATGCGGCGACCGCTCCCCTAAGCGTTGGGAAGTTCCGGCTATCGCACCAGTTGAGAGTACCGTTGGCAAGCTGGTACGAGCAAATGCCCGAGTTGGTGGCGACGAAGACATTGCCCTTGTCGATCGCCGGAGTGGAGCTTGCAAGGTTGTTACTGCTGCCCGTGCCCGCAGTAGCCTTCCATAAAAAAGTGCCGGTGGAGGCATTGAGGGCTGCCACGCAAAAGCATTCGTCGCCAAAATAGTAGTCAAAAACGACGGTCGTTCCCGATACTGCTGCGGCCGAGAAGATGCTACTGTAGTGAGTACATTGACAGTTATAGTTGTAGCCCCACTGTAGCTTGCCCGTGGACCGGCTGAGTGCGCAGAGCCCTTGAGACCCGGCGCTGCTGCTGGTATAGCAGTCCACATAGATGAGCGCGCCGGAGATCGCCGGAGTATAAGCGTTGGGGAATAATGTGAAGAAGCTCCACTTCTGCGCTCCCGTGTTCGCGTCGAACGCATATACGTCGCCGTAACCACTACTTCCACCACCACCGACGTAGACGACACCGCCGTCGGTCACCATCGAACCGTATGTGCTGGGGCTGATGGGCGAAGACTGCCAAGCCTCCTTGAGCATGCTCACGTTGAAGCGCGTCAGCGCCGTCTCCACAGGGTTGTAGCCCGTGTGTTGGGAGTTGGCAAATGGCTGCAACCAGTTGAACGCCTTGGTCGTCGTGGGGACAAGTCGCCGATTTTGCTGGACTGAAGCCCGGGTCGGATTGTGGAACGTCTGCGGCGAGTTGACGGTGCCGGCCCACGCCCATGTGAGCGCAGCAAGGATGGTGCCGACGGCAATGGCCGAGGTACCGATGAGACGGTGCTTCATTGTCAGTCCTCCATGATCGCAGAAGAATCGATTTTCCACGTTCGTGTTTCCGTCCGCCGGGAACCTCGATGGCGTTCAGCACCCTCTTGACGCTCGCAGCCGGAGCGTTCGCCAGACGTTAGCTCACGTTGCGCCGGCTATCGCCGGCAGCGTTACCGTGCAGAACTTGCAGCGTTTTGCATCCGCAGGAATTTCGCTTAAGCACTCGGGACATTCTTTCAATTTGGGAGGCTCTTCGTCGGTCCACGGCCGGAAGCGCTCCGTAATCGCATTCATCGGGACGATGATGAAGAAGTAGATCGCCGCCGCGATGAGGAGGAATGAGATGAGCGCATTGATCAAGTCGCCGATGGCAAAACGGCTGTGGTTGATCTCGAATGCAATGGCCGAAAAATCAGGCTTGCCGAAAATCGCGGCAATCAGCGGCGTGAGGAAATCCTTCACGAGCGCGTTCACCACGGTTCCGAACGCTGCGCCTATCACCACGGCGACCGCGAGGTCGATCACGTTGCCGCGCATGATAAATTTCCCGAACCCTTTCAACACCTCTGAAACCTCCTCGATTTCTCCACACCTTGCACAGCTCGCCTTGCGCGAGCTGTGGATAAGCGAGCGATGACGGTGAACCCGGAAACCGCCGTCGTACGGGCAGGCGGCTCCCTCAGCATTCCGTCCAATGCCCCGTCGAGCCCGCCACTATTCCAAGCATCGTCCTATACCTTCGCCGATCTGGAAGACGTCGAGGCGGTTTACGGCGGTACACGCCCCGGACGCATCTACGGACGGTATGGCGCGCCGAACGGCACCTTGTTCGAGGCCGCGATGGCGGAACTCGAGGAAGCCGAGGACGCAGTGGGGGCGGCCAGCGGTATGGCGGCGATCCACGCCGCCCTTGCGGCGCACTTGGGAGTCGGCGACCGCATCGTCGCAAGTCGAGAACTCTATGGCGGAACCCATGAGCTCTTTGAGAGGGACTTCCAACAAAACCGGTTTTCTGTCACCTACGTCGACCAAGGGGATCTCGAGGCCGTTCGCGCTGCGCTGGCGCACGAGCGTCCGCGTATCCTCTATCTCGAGGCGCTCACCAACCCGCTCCTGCACGTTGCCAACCTTCCGGCGCTCGCGACGCTCGCTCGCGAATCGGGAGCGATCTCCGTCGTCGATGCAACCTTCGCAACGCCTGTCCTCGTGCAACCGGCGATGCATGGCATCGATCTAGTGGTGCACAGCGCCGGCAAATATCTGGGCGGGCATGGCGACGTCGGTGCCGGCGTCGTTGCGGGGCCGCGCGCGTTGATCGAACCAATCCGCGTGTTTCTGATGCGCACCGGCGCGACGATTGCGCACTTCGAAGCGTGGCTTGCCCTCCGAGGTTTGCGCACGCTCGCGCTTCGCATGGAGCGCCACTGCACGAACGCGGCGATGGTTGCCGCCTATCTTCAGGGTAGCCCAGCCGTCGAGACGGTCCACCATCCTTCGTTGCCACATCATCTCGAGTACCGGCTCGCCGCGGACCTGTATCCCCGCGGCACCGGCGGAATCGTGGCTTTCGATCTGCGCGGAGGGCGAGCCGCCGTTTCCACGTTTCTCTCCGCACTCCAACACATCGAAATCGTGCACAGCCTTGGACAGTACTGCACGACGGTTTCCTACAGCGTCGCCGGCTCGCATCGCATGGTGAGCGCCGAGGTTCGGGAGCAGCTCGGCGTGCGCGACGGAACGCTCCGTCTTTCGGTCGGGATCGAGCACATCGACGACATCATCGCCGACCTGCACCGCGGCCTGAGCGCCGCAGCGACTCTCCGTGTGCCGCGCTCACCGCAGGGCTTTGCCGATACCTTCGCGGAGGACTAGCACGATGAATCTCGCTCGAACGCTCGCCTTCTCGCTGCTCGGATTCGCCGTGGTCGGGTCACTCGGGGCCTGTACCAAAGGAACGACCACGTCGGCAACCTC
>JAFAXE010000208.1 GCA_019241305.1 Vulcanimicrobiota bacterium | reverse complement strand
CGCGCCGTCGCGTTGGGCCCCGCAGTCACAGCGCAACGAGTGCAGTGCATCACCGGTGAGACACTCCGAATGCACGCGAACGAGGATGTCTTTTCCGTCGCCGATCTCTCCCATGACCAGCGCGACGTGGGCAACACCATCGACTTTCGACTGGAACGCGACGCCCTTGAACCTGCCGTACATCGTTGGCAGGTCGAACTCCGCAATGCGTTCGACGAGCCGTTCGGTTCGCATGCGAAACGCGATCAGATCTTTCACGGTGATGAGACGCAAACGATGCTTCTTCGCAAAAGCGCGTAGCTTGGGAAGCCGCATCATCGTGCCGTCGTCATCCATGATCTCGACGATCACGCCGGCAGGGTACAGTCCCGCGAGCCGCGCCAAATCGACCGCGGCTTCCGTTTGGCCGGCGCGCACCAGCACGCCGCCTTCGCGGTACCGAAGCGGAAAGGTGTGACCGGGCCGGAGGAAATCGGATGGGCGCGCGCTGGGCTCGAGCAACGCAGCGATCGTCGCCGCGCGGTCATGCGCGGAAATTCCGGTCGAAGTACGACCGCGCGCTTCGACGGAAATCGTGAACGCCGTCTCGTGGACCGCCGTGTTTTCCGAGACCATCTGAGGGATGTGTAACTCGTCCAGCCGCTTGCCGATCATCGGCACGCAGATGAGCCCGCCTGCCTCGCGCCGCATGAAGTTGACCGCTTCGGGCGTGCACATCTGAGCCGCCATAACGAGGTCGCCCTCGTTCTCGCGATCCTCGTCGTCGAGGACGATGACCATCTTCCCGGCCCGGATGTCCGCTACGGCGTCTTCGATGCGATCGAAACCGGGAGCTTCAGTACCCTCGGCGGCTGCGGGCAGGGCCAGCTCCGGAAGCACGTTCGCCAATTTCTGTACCGAGCGGAGTGACGGTGAGCGCTGTCCGGAGCGGAGGTACGAGATGGCGCTCTCCGTCACACCGGAGCGGGCAGCCAGTTCCGACGCGGAGAGGCCGGCCGTCGCCATGGCGTCCTGGAGTTGTCTCGCAAAGCTAGCCATGTAATAAGTTGACCGCGATCGTTCACAAAAGTCAAGCGGCGACAAAGTTGACGTCCGTCAAGCTGGTATGCCTATAACAGAAGGCAACGGGCGACGGCCGCTACGGGGAGCGCCACACCCTCTTTTTGAGGGCACGCGAACCTAGAGCGAAGGGACGATGACGGCCTTGACGATTTCCTGGTTTTGCATCGCCGCGTAGCCGCACGCGACATCGCTGAGTGGCCACGTTACGACGCCCAACATCTGTGGCTTGACGACGCCATTCGCAACGATCTCCAACGCACAAGCCGTGTCGTCAGGTCCGCTGGAATACGACCCAGTAAGACGTAGGTCGCGAAAGTAGAGATCGCTCTGGTCGAGTGCGAGCCGTTCGTGCGGCGCAAACGGCGCAAACATGACGACGGTCCCGCCGCCGCCGGCAGCCGAGATCGCATGCTGAAGCGCTGCCGGGGTTCCTGGACCACACACGACGACGTCCGCACCGCGGCCCGCGCTCGCCTCGAGCACGCTTTGTAGGGCGCCGTCGGGTTCGAACGCGGTCGCTCCCAATCGCGTTGCAAGCTCGCGTCGAGCGAGCAGAAAATCGGATCCGAAGACCGCGGCACCGAGCGCGCGCGCAAGCGCGACGTGCATCAGGCCCATGATGCCGAGACCAACGACGTATACCGTGCTGCCGCGCAACGACGGTTCCAGCGAGCCGTCTCGAAAGCGAAGTGGCGCGCCACTCGCGCGGCGCAGTGATTTGACAACGCACGCGAGCGGCTCGATGAGCGCGCCGGCCACGAATGACAAATCATCAGGGAGACGCAGTACCTCGGCGCGATTATCGAGCGGCACGCGAAAGAATTCTGCCATCCCCCCAGGGTCCAGCGACGTCCTGCGCCACTCGGTGCACTGCACGTACTGGCCTCTGGCGCAACGCGCGCACGATAGACACGGCGCATGATGGTGCGCGAAAACGCGGGCGCCCAGCAGCGGTTCATCGCTCCGCGCGGTGACCTTTACCACCGTTCCTGCCGGTTCGTGGCCGAACACGAACGGCGCCTTCCTGCGAACGTACCAGGCAACGAGGTCACCCGAGCAGACGCCGCTTGCCTCCATGCGTACCAGGATGTCGCCAGGCGCAAGGTCCGGAACCGGACGATCCTCGAGCCGAATGTCGCCCGCGTCGTATAACACCGCTGCCCGCATCGTTGCCGGAACCGCTGTGACGTTCACGGTACGATCGCGTACTTCAATCCGTGACCGCGCTCGAGCTCAGCGAATGCCAAGGATACGTCCGAAAGCGAGTAGCGGCCGGAGATGAGGCGGGTAACGTCGATGTGCTCCGCGGTCAGCATTTCGTAGGCCACCCGCACCGCGCGAGGAGTGAAGTGGAACGGACTGACGAGCTTGACTTCATCGTAGTGAAGCCGAAACGCATCGAATGCCGGTCGAGCGTTTGGCGGCAATCCACCGAAGAGTACCACCGTTCCCCCGCGCCGCACGAAGCGTGTGGCGTTCGACCAGACGGCTTCGCTCCCGGTACATTCGATGACCCCATCGGCGCCGCGCCCTTCAGTCCGCTCCAGCACCGCTGCGAGCAACGCTTCATCATTGCTATTTCGCACGTCGATCACGCGGTCGATTCCAAATTCCCGTGCGATCTGCAGCCGTTCGGTATGGCGTCCCGCCAATATGACGCTGCAGCCGTACCGCCGCTGCGCGACTGCGCCATGCAAAATCCCGAAAGCACCGTCTCCGATGACAAGCAAAGCTGCGCCGCTTTGCGGCGCGAGCGTGTCAAGCGAGTGCACCACGCAGGACAATGGTTCCAAGAACGCGGCGGCTTCGTACGTGAGGTTTTTCGGCTTCGGGAAGGCATTCCGAGCGACGATGTTCGGCGGGACAGCGATAAACTGGGCATAGGCGCCGAGGATCATCGTCGGCATGACCGATTCGCACAACTCTTCTTCTGCGTGACGGCACCAAAAGCACTCACCGCAGGGCGCCGAGTGAACGCAAGCGATCGAATCGCCCACGCGAAATGCCGCGACGCCGTCGCCGATCGCCGCAACATCGCCGGAGAACTCGTGTCCGAAGCGCGTCGGCATCGGCATGCGCGGGTGTCCTCGGCGAAACGCCTTCAAGTCCGTTCCATCGGTCAACGCCACGCGGACGCGCACGATGACTCCGCCCGGTTGCGGTTGCGGGACGACATCATCCCGGAGCTCAATCTGTCGCGGAGCGACCAAATAGGCTACGAGCATTACGCAGCTTCGACGTTGCGCCGCAAGACGGTGGCGACCGCCTCGGGGAGCGGTCGCGATCGCTCCGTACGGCGGTCAACGCATACGGTCACAACCTTTGCGCGCGCAAGCAGCGTCTCGTCGGTCGGCCGTCTCACGACCACCTCGAAACGGACTGATGACGTACCCACCGCGCGAACCCATGTCAAGAGCTGCAGAGGATCGTCGAAGCGCGCCGGTGCCCGAAAATCGATATCGAGATGAACGCGCGGGAGCCACACGTCGAAGCGTTCGAAAATCTCTTGCCACGGAAAACCGATTTCGCGGTAGAACTCGGTCTCGGCGAGTTCGATCAAACGAACGTATGCGCCAAAATAGATGATGCGCGCGCCATCGACGTCGCCCCAGCGAACACGGTCGCGAACCTCAAACGGCATGGATCTGCGTCCGGGCTAGATCTCGTAGGCCCACGCCAGTTCGTCACTGCGTACGGTGTCGGACGGTTCGTACGGTTGGCACGCGCCCAAAGCGTAACGGGCGATTGGGTCGATTTCGAGGTTGAGCAGCGCGCCCGCTCCCTTGACACCGAACGTCGTGCGCGCCGCGGTTTCAGGAACCACCGCGACGTCGAACGACTCTGCGTCGACGCTTGCCACCGTCAGACTCACGCCATCGAGCGCGACGCATCCCTTCTCAACGATGAAGGTTGCCAAGTCCGGCGGTCGCTGTACCGAAACACGAAAGCCCTGCCCTTCCGGGATGCGACGCTGCACCGTCACCGTAGCGTCGATATGCCCGTAGACGAGATGGCCACTGAGCCGGTCTCCAAGGCGAAGTGAAAGCTCCAGATTCACGACGTCGCCCTGACGCAGCGAACCCAGATTGGTCCGGCGCAACGTCTCAGGAACGACGTCAAATCGCAACGTATCACCCTGCAGTGACGTGAGCGTGAGGCAAACGCCGTTCACGCTAATCGAATCTTTGGGAACCGGTCGCTCCTCGAGCGCCGTCGGCGCAAAGAGCTGCAGCGCGATGCCGCCACGTGCATCGTGTTCGATCTCCCTAACGCGTCCGAGGTGCGCAATGATTCCGGTAAACATCAAGCACCGGGTACCGGTCGAAGCGAGAGACGCAGATCTTCACCCAACCGCTCCTGCGCGACGATCTGCCAGCGCTGACGATCCAGCCCTCTCGCGCCGTCGAGCGATCGCACCGCTTCGGCAGTACCAAAGAACACGGGGGCGACGAGCCACTCCACACGATCGACGACATCCGCCGAGAGCAACCTGGCAGCGAGCCGTGGGCCACCCTCGCATAACACGCTGGAAATTCCTCGCTCCTTCATGGTGACCAATGCAGCACGGACATCGACCGCCGCGGCGGTTTCTTCACCGACGTAGATGACGTTCGCGACGGCGTCCAATTGGCCGAAGTGTCGTCGCTGCCCCGCAGCGAGAACCATGGTCGTCGCGTAGCCCTTTGCGGGCGAAAAGATGCGGCGGTCCGTGGCGACGGGGCGGCCGTCGCAAATGCAGGCGCGCACGTATGGAACTCGACGAGCGTGTGGAGGTCGTACCGTGAGCGACGGGTCATCGACGGAGACGGTTCCACCGCCGACCATCACGGCATCGTGCTCGGTCCGAAGCCGGCGGACAAAGCCGCGCGAGGTTTCCCCCGTGAGCCAAGACGATCCCGGACGCGGCGCGACGCAACCATCGAGCGACGCGGCCATCTTCAGCGTTACGAAGGGACGGTCAAGCGCGATGCTCACGGCAAACGCGGCGATGAGTTGCTTGGCGCGATCATCGTTGACGATGTCGACACGGATGCCGGCTTCGCGCAGCCGATGGATTCCGGCACCATTTGTGCGCGGATTGGGATCGGCGACGCCTACGACCACCCGCGCGATGCCGGCTTCGACGGCCGCGCGCGTGCACGGAGGCGTCAAGCCTGTGTGATCGCAAGGTTCGAGCGAGACGTACAGCGTTGCACCGGCGGCACCTTTCCCCGCCAGTCGCAATGCCTCTGACTCGGCATGCGTTTCTCCGCGTTTGCGATGAAACGCCTCAGCGAGCGTGTGGCCGTCCTTGACGACCACCGCGCCAACGGGCGGATTCGGTGAGGTACTTCCGATTCCACGCGCGGCAAGCTCGTAAGCTCGCCCGAGATACAGTGCGTCTTCGCTTACGGGATCACCTCGACTCCACGCCAGAAAGCGACGTATCCTTCGATGTGTTTGGCTTCGGCCTTCGTCTCGGGATAGTACCAGGCGGCATCACGGTTCTCTGCTCCCTCGACGACGATGGTGTGATAACTCGCCGTCCCTTTCCACGGGCACACCGTGTGCTTGTCGCTCGCCTTGAAATGTTGCTGACGGACCGATTCAGACGGGAAATAATGGTTTCCCTCGACGACTCGCGTTTCGTCGCTTTCAGCGAGGATCGTCCCTCGCCAGATGGCTTTCATGTCTACGTTGCTCCTTTACGAGTGCGCCGGCTCAGCGGTCGGCGCGGGCGACGACGATGGCTGCTGGGACCCGGATCCCCGCTGCGCCGAGCGCTGCTTGGCAGTCGCGGAGCGATGAACCGGTGGTGACCACGTCGTCCAGAAGCAGAACCCGCATCCCGCTCGCAAGCGATGCAGCGCCGTAGGCAAATCGCCCGACCGCGGCGAGCCGCTCTTTCCGCGAGCGCCCGCGCTGAGCATCCCCGGCCGTTTGCGCGAGGGCCGCCACCACCGGGAGACCGGAGTCCCGTGCCGCGATTCGGGCCAGCAGTTCCGCTTGGTCAAAGCCTCTCTGCCGCCTGCGCCGGACCGTCGTCGGGACGGGGACCACCGCCGCAACATCCCTCGCCCGAACGACATAGGGACTGAGGCGGATGCCGAGCGCTTCTGCGACGTCGCGACGACCAGACTTCAACGCGAGCACCGCGTGCCTCAGTGGACCACAGTACGGTCCGAGCGCGGAACAATGAAGTCCGCCGAGATCAAACTGCAGCGGTGCGGCGGCGGGAAAACACCGTGCGCACAACCCCTCCCCCACAGCGTCGCATTCGACACAGGCCGCTGGAAAGAGAAAATCGACGACATCGCTCCAGCGCATGCCACCCCTTCACGCCTGCGCAGAAAGCGGCTAGGCGCTTGTGCTTCGCTTAGTTCCCGGCCGGTTGAGACTCGTTCGCGACGACGCGATCGATAACCGACGCACCCGGCGCTACGTCGTAGCTCGCGCCGACGATGCTGTCGCGCAGTACCGCACCGGCACCGATGACGCAAGCGTCCCAGATGATCGAGCGCTCCACCACCGCGCCGTCTCCAACCAGCACTCCGTTTCCGAGTACGCTCGGTCCAAGGATCCGAACGCCACTTCCGATATCGGTGCCGCGGCCAATGTGAATGGGGCCCTCGATGTGCACGCCGTCGCGCATGATCGCTAGCGGTGAAACGCCTTCAGCCTTCGGCGCGCCTCGCAAGCGCAAACGCCCGGTGAGGAGATCGTTCGTTGCGCGGCGATATTCGGCCGGTGTTCCGATGTCGCACCAGTACGCGTCGGGCAGCGCCATTCCGTAGAACGGGGCCCCCTGCTGCTGGAGTGCGGGAAACACGTTCTTTCCAAAGTCGAAGAACTCGCCGGATGGAATGCGTTGAAGCAGGGCCGGCTCGAAGACGTAAATTCCGGTGTTCACGAGGTGCGAACGTTCCGTTCCCTTCGCGGGCTTCTCTTGAAAGTCGACGATTTTTCCGCGCTCGTCCAAAATGACGACGCCGTATTCGGTGACGTCGCCTGCTTCGATCAGCCCGATCGTCGCGATCGCACCGCGTTGGCGGTGAAACGCGACGACGTGGTCCAGTCTCGCATCGGTCAGATCGTCGCACCCAATCACGACGAACGTGTCGTCGAAAAAACCCTCCATCTGCTTGACGGCCCCAGCGCTTCCTAAGAGCGCCGGTTCGTTGAGGTAATGCAACCGCACGCCAAACCGCGATCCGTCGCCGAACGCTTGCTCGATGGCGCCGGCAAAGTAGTGCACGTTCATCGCGATCTCGTCGATGCCGAACGAGTGAAGGTAGCGCAAGACGTGCGCCGTGTTCGGTTCACCGGCGACGGGGACGAGGGGCTTCGGAACCGTTTTCGTGAGCGGGTACAGGCGCGTCGAAAGACCGCCTGCCAAGACCATCGCTTTCACGCCACGAACCTTCGCACCGGGAACCACCGTTCGCGAAGCGCGAGCAACACGAACTGCGGTAACGCGAGTTGACGCCGCCAACGTCGCGGTTCGCTGCAAAGCCGGTACAGCCACTCCAGTCCTGCACGACGCCAGGCAGCCGGCGCGCGCGCAACGTTTCCTGCCAGCACGTCGAAGGAGCCACCCACCCCGATGCCGACAGCGCATCCGGTCGCCGTGAGGTGGCGCGCGAGCCACAGTTCCTGACGAGGCGATCCGAGTCCGGCCAGCAAGACGCGCGCTCCGCTCTCCGCGATTTCTTCCGCGACGGCGTCACTCTGCGCGTCGTCGAAATACCCATCGCGCGTTCCGGCGATGATGAGCCGAGCGTGACGGGCTTGCAACGCCGCCGCGGCGCGGCGGGCCGTGTCGCCGTGGCCGCCAAGGAGATACACCGGTACGCGTTCCTCCGCGCATGCGCGGCCGAGCGGTTGGATCAATTCGATCCCCGCGACGCGCTCAGTGATCGGGATGCCACGCATCCGCGCCGCCCACTGGATTCCGACGGTGTCGCACAGCGAGAGCGCCGCGCCGTTTACCGTAGCGCGGAAGAGAGGATCTTTTTGCGCGTAGACCGCCATCTCGGTGCCGAGCGTGACGATGAGATGCGGGTTCCGCTCACGGGTGAACGCGACGATCTGCTGCACCGCCTCATCGGCGGTGATGGCATCGACGCGACAGCCGAGGACGGTACCGCTCTGGGTCACGACGCCGCGACGGCGGCAGCACGTTCGCGATACCTCGCGATCAGCGGGCGAAGCGTTCTCTCGAGCGTTTCAGGCATGATGCCGAGCGGTGAACGGCACTCTCCAACGGCAAAGCCGAGTTGGCGCATCGCCCATTTGACCGGAATTGGACTGGTCGTCGCAAACAGGGCGGCAAACAGTTCAGAAAGCTGCAGATGGATTTCCGCCGCGCGCGCGACGTCGCCGTTGAAATGCGCTTCCATCATTTCGCGCAGTTCGGGACCGCACACGTGGGCGGCGACGCTGATCACGCCATCCGCTCCGACGGCGAGCGACGGCAGAAAAAGATGATCGTCGCCGGACCAAAACCCAAAGCCGGCACGCCGCTTGCCCAAGATCGCACTGAACTGAGCAAAATCGCCGCTTGACTCTTTGACTCCGACGATGTTGGGATAGCGGTCGGCCAACTCGAGGAGCGTCACAGGAAGCATATTGGCGCCGGTACGTCCCGGGATATTGTAGATGATGATCGGCAACTGCGTCGCCTCGGCAATCGTGCCGAAGTGGCGCAACATGCCATCCTGGGTGGGCTTATTGTAGTACGGAACGACGGCCAAGATACCGTCGACGCCGGTCTGCTGGGCGCGTTGCGTCAGTCGAACCGATGACTTGGTGTTGTTGCTACCCGTATTCGCAACGACCGTCGCGCGCGGACCCAGCTCGTTTTTCACCGCGCCAAACAGCGCGACGCGTTCGTCGTCGCTGAGCGCAGGTGACTCTCCCGTCGTACCGCAGACGACAATTCCGTCGCTGCCGCTGTGCACCAGCCACGCAGCAAGGCGTGCCGCCTCCGCGAGATCGACCTCTCCATTGGTGTTGAACGGCGTGACCATTGCCGTCAACAGCCGTCCGAGCGAGGGAGCCTCTCCGTTCACGCAATTGCCTCTTTCGGTCTGGTTGCGGCGCCGCTGGAGCGAGCACCGAGATGGAAAAAATCGTGCAGCCCTTGTTCGGCGCGCACCGCTTCGGATTCCGGTACGAGGACCGAGATCGTGATGTTGCTGTCGGTGGAATGAATGATCTCGACGCACAGTTGGCTGAGCGCCTCCACGACCCGATACATGACGCCCGACGTGCCGCGCATTCCGGCACCAACGATCGAAAGTTTTGCGCAGTCTGGACGAACCCGCACGGCGAGATTGAGATCGCGAAGCGCACTGCGCACCTCTTCGACGCGCTCCATCGACGCGATGAAGAAAATTCCCGCCGTATTCACGTTGATCATGTCGATCGAGATGCCGCTTTCGGCGAGACGGCCGAACAGCGTCACCTGCAGTTCGCGTTGAGCGCCCGCGTCTTCGATATCACCCTGAATGACGCGAAAGAAGGCGACGTGATGAATAGCCGTGACTCCCGTTACGGACCCCAACGGTGCTTTGCGCGAATCCTCGATGATTGTCCCTGAGTCGGTAAAAAGTCCCTTTACGACGTACGGCAAGCGCGCCGCGCGCGCGAGCTCCGCAGCCTTGGCATGCACGATCTTGGCGCCTTCGCCCGCGAGTTCCACCATCTCTTCGTAGTCGGCTCGTTTAATGCTGTGCGCTCCCGAGATGCGGCGCGGATCCGCGGTCATCACGCCGCTGACATCGGTGAAGATCTCCACGATCTCCGCCTTGAGAGCTCGCCCCAGCGCCATCGCCGTCAGATCGCTGCCACCGCGACCCAGCGTCGTCGTGGCGCCCCCTGATGTCACCCCTTGGAAGCCCGCCACCACGGGAACGATGCCCCGTTCGAGTGCAAGCGCGACATTTGCAGGCTCGACGTGAACGATTTGCGCGTCGCCGAAGCGATCATCGGTCACGATACCTGCTTGCGCTCCGCTCATGGCGCGTGCCGGCGCGCCAAGCGCGCAAAGTTCGTCGGCAAAAATCGCTGCTGCTATCATTTCCCCGCAGGCGAGGAGCATGTCGTGGTTCGGCCCAGTCGACCCGGTGCTGGTCAGCCGGAGCAGCGAGTCGGTCGCATACGGATCGGGAGCGCGGCCAAGGGCGGAACAGACGACGACGGGCGCGACGCCGCGCTTTCGCGCTTCCAACACGCGCGTCGCGGCGATGCTTCGCAGCTCGGCCGTTGCGAGGGAACTCCCGCCAAACTTTTGAACGACCGTTCTCATCGGCGGGCGCGCTCAGGCACGGAGCAACCGTGCCTTCTCTCGAAGTCCGCGTGCGATGAGCAGTTCGAGGATTTGCACCGCAGTCGTCGCCGCGCCTTTGCGCAGTTGATCGCCCACTGCCCACAGTTGAAAAAAGCGCTTCGAACCCGATTCGGCGCGCAGCCGCGCAACGTGAACATCGTCGTGACCTTCGACGTCGCGTGGGGTGACGATTCCCCGATCGTGGTAGGCGATCCCGGGCGATGCGCGCAGCGCGCTAGCCAGGGCAACGACGCTAACGTCTTCGTCCGTCTCAAGAAACACCGCCGCACTGTGCGCGCTCTTTACCGGTACGCGCACCGTCGTCACCGCGACACGAAGTTCCGGAAGGCCGAGGATCTTGCGCGTTTCGGCGGCAACTTTTCGCTCTTCCGTACTGTCGCCGGCGTCATCCAAGGAACCAATCTGCGGAATGACGTTTCGCGCAATCCGTGCGGGGAACGCGTGCGGATCAGGCTCCGCCGTGCCGTCGTGCAGTGCGCGCTCAGCGCTCGCGAGCTCTTCGAGGCCTGGTTTGCCGGCGCCGCTGACGGCCTGATACGACGCCACCCTCACGCTCCGAAGGCCCGCGGTTCGTGCGATGGGCCAGAGCGCCATCGTCAGGATGATGGCGGTGCAGTTCCCGACCGGAAAGAGGTGTTGTCCAAGCTGCACGAGATCGCCGTTGATTTCGGGGACGACCAGCGGGACGTCGACCGCAAGACGATACAGCGGGCTGTTATCGATGACGGTCGCACCGCATTCGATGCACGCCGGAACAAACGCTTTGCTCACCTGTTCGTCACTGGCAAAGATCACGACGTCGTGCCCGCGCAGCGCTTCTTTCGTCGCGGCACGAACGGCGACCGGTCTCCCGCGAAAGGAAAGCGGAACCGCTCGTTCACGTGAGGCAAAGGCGTGCAGCTCGGCGAGCGGGACCTCGCGCTCGGCCAGAACGCGGAGGAGCGTTTCACCGACGGCGCCCGTTGCACCGACGATCGCCAGCTCGATGCCCGCGTGCGACTCCAAGCCGCCCATCATCGTACACCGAGGAACGAATCGAGTCCCAAAAACAGACCGCGTCGGCCCACGATTCGACGGACCGCGAGCAAAACGCCAGGCATAAAGGACTCACGCGAGAGAGAGTCGTGACGAATCGTCAGGAGCTCTCCCGTCCCGCCGAACAGAACTTCCTGGTGTGCGACAAGACCGCGTAACCGCACGCTGTGAATCGGTACGTCGTTGTGAGCGTTCGTTGCACGGATGCGCTCGGCAGTCAACCGCGATGTACCGCTCGGTGCATCTTTCTTGCCATCGTGATGCAACTCGACGATTTCGACCGTTGGAAAGTGGGGAGCTGCCTCTACCGCAAAGCGCATCATCAGCGCGGCGCCGAGCGCAAAATTCGGAACGAGGCAGGCGGCGACCCCGGCACGCTCGCACGCATCCGCGAGATGTTTGCGATCGGCCTCTTGCCATCCGGTCGCCCCCACGACTGCGGCAACGCGCTTTTGCACCGCGGTCGACGAGATCGCGACGCTCGCGGGATACGTGGTAAAGTCGACGAGCACGTCGGGTTGCGCCGTGTCGCAGAGCGCCCCAGTATCGTCGTACAGCCGTCCACCATCGTTCGGCAAGTGAAGGACGTTCGCAAGCGATTCGCCGCTATGGCTGCGCGCCACCCCTCCGACGAGCGTGAGATCATCTGCGCCGGCAACCGCCGCACAGGCGAGTCGCCCCATTCGACCGAGTGCGCCGGCGATCGCAACCTTCACCGTCCTACCGCTATGAAGCGGAGGCGCTTCGCTCAAACTTTCTCGAGCGGTGCGTACTTGAGGACGACCATCTTTTGTCCGACGTTCGGAAAGTTGATCGTCAGCGTGCCGTCAGCACCGACCCCTTTGACCGCCGCAACGAGGCCCTCGCCCCATTTGGGATGCCGGACGCGGTCGCCGACTTGGAGCCCTAACGAGACCCCGGCACCAGCGTTTTCGTGAATCGCAACTTCGCGCCAACGTCCACCTGTTGGACGCGGCATCGCAACGACGCCGCCGACGGATTCTACGCTTGGCATCTCTTCCAAGAACCGGGACTTCGCATGCGCAAACGTGTTGCCCATGAGCGTCCGCCGCTGAGCGTGAGAAAGGTAAAGCCGCTCGATTGCGCGGGTGATGCCAACGTAGGCGAGGCGGCGTTCTTCTTCCATCTCGTTGGTTTCGGCGAGCGCACGGTTGTGCGGAAAGACCCCTTCTTCCAGCCCCGTCATGAAGACGACGGGGAACTCGAGGCCTTTGGCCGCGTGCAGCGTCATGAGCGTGACATACGACGCATCACTCGTCAGCGCGTCGAGATCGCTGATCAGCGCGATGTTGGCGAGGAAATCCCCGAGCGATCCGGCGCCTTCTTGATTTTCGAACTCGCGGGCCACGCCGATCAACTCTTGAAGATTCTCGAGGCGCGTCCGGGACTCGACCGTGTCGTCCGCGCGGAGCTCGCGCACGTAGCCGGATTCCTCCATGACCGCAACCAAGAGATCGGTGATCGAAAGCGACGATGCCCTCTGGCGCAAACTCGTAATGAGTTCGCCGAAGCGCTCCAATTCGCGCTGCTTCTTGGGCACCGCCCGCCGCAATAACTCGCGGTCGAAAACCGTCATGCCGACCGAGATGCCGGCACTGTTTGCGGTCTCGACGAGACTTGCGAGCGTCTGCTGGCCGATGCTGCGGCGCGGAACGTTGACGATTCGGCGGAACGCAACGGCGTCGGACGGGTTCACGATGTAGCGCAGGTATGCAATGATATCTTTGATCTCGCTGCGCGCGTAGAAGCCAACACCGCCGACGACGCGATACGGAATTCCCTCGCCGAGGAAGCCTTCTTCAAAAACGCGCGACTGCGCGTTCGTGCGGTAGAGCACGAGGAAGTCGCGGTAGGCGGCGCCGTCGCGCACGAGCTCCTTGATCTTCTCGATCACGTAGCGCGCTTCGGCGCGTTCAGTCTCGGCGCCATACACGGTGATCTTCTCGCCGGTGGGACGGCTCGTAAACAGTTTCTTCGGCGCGCGCGTCGCGTTGTTGTTCACCAGCTCGTTGGCCGCGTCCAGAATTGCCTGGGTGCTGCGATAATTTTCCTCAAGCGTGAACACTCGGGCGCCCGGAAAGTCCTGTTCGAAGCGCAGGATGTTGCGGTAGTCGCTGCCTCTCCAGGAGTAGATCGATTGGTCGTCGTCGCCGACGACGGTCAAGTTCTTGTGTTCTCCCGCCAAGATCGCGCACAGCCGGTATTGCGCGTAGTTGACGTCCTGATACTCATCGACGAGGATATAGCGGAACTTGTTTTGGTAGCGCGTGCGCGTCTCGACATCGTTTTCCAAAAGGAGAATCGTGCGCGCGATGAGGTCGTCGAAATCGAGACCGTTGCTTTCCTGGAGGCGCCGCTCGTACTCGCGGTAGACATTGGCGAAGCGCTCGCCGATGAACGAAGTATTCTTGGTTTCGTAGTCGTCAGGCGATAGCAGCGCGTTCTTCGCTTTGCTGATTTCGCTGAGCGCGGCGCCCACGGACATATGGCGCTCGTCGTAGTTGAGGTCGTGCAGCACGTCCCTGAGGATGGAACGCTGATCCGTCTCATCCATGATCGCAAAATTCGGCGAAATACCGATTTTCTTGCCATCGCGTCGCAGAATACGAACGCACATCGAATGAAACGTGCCGATCCATAAGTCCCGCGCCGCGTCGTCGATCATCCGCTGCAGCCGGCTGCGCATTTCGCCGGCAGCTTTGTTCGTAAAGGTGACCGCTAAAATGCGATCAGGAAAGACTTTCTTTTCAAGGATGAGATACGCGATGCGGTGCGTGAGAACGCGGGTTTTGCCGCTTCCGGCACCAGCGAAAATGAGAACGGGGCCGTCAGCGTGCAGGACCGCATCACGCTGGACGTCGCTCAGGGCGTCGATTTCTACGAGCATCACTCCCAGACTTCGCCGCGGAGGCTTGATGCGCCTCGGCAAGCGCAAACGCGCTGGAAAGATATGCAAGTGTCGATTCCGCGCCCATGTTCGGGTTCAGCGCATCGGGTGCGAGGCCGTCGCAGCATCCGCCGCCGCGCACGAGCGGTTCGTGAAGGTCATTCTTTCCAAGGTACCACGAAAAGGATTCTGTCGCTCTTTGTAGACGAGCGCCATCGCCGGTCGCGGCAAATGCCGCGAGTTCCGCGTCGACCATCGCGGCGGCCTCGAGGGGTTGCTGGTCGAAGCGCGGGCGTTCACCGCCGCGTGTATACCATCCGCGGTTACCGATTGGTACGAAACGATCGCCTTCGAAACAGAGCCTTTCGAGAAATTCGAGCGTCGTTACGCCGACGTCGACGAAGGTCGCATCGCCGAGCGCCATCCCGGCACGAAGAGGCGCCTCGCAAAGCCGCGCATTATCGTAGGTGAGCGTCCCCTCAAACCAGCGCCATCCTTTCGGAGCGGCGAGCAAGCGTTCGCGAAAACCTTCGGCAAGCAAACGCAAGAGCGCGGCGTTGTCCTCGTCGCCTTCGTCGGCGGAGACCGCATACGATAATCCGAGGGCGCAGAGTGCACGGGCGCGGATCCAGGTTACCGCACCAATCGCACGTCGTGCGCGCCGCAACATCTCGCGGCACACCTTTCGCCACGACTCGACAGGAGCACGCTTGACGCCGAACCCGAGCGCCCACACCGCTCTGCCAAACGAATCTTCAGAGCCAGCGTCATCCAGCCAACGCCTATCGTATGCCATGAAGTTATGAAAACGGCCGTCGGGCAGCTGCGCATCGTGCAGAAAAGAAAGATAGATGCGACCGAGCCGCACCGCTTCTTCACGCAATCCAGGATGCGAGGCGGCCTGGGTCGCGACGATGAACGCGCGCGCAACGTCGTCGACGCAGTAGCCGGTTGAGCGGTTGGGCACGTCGAGAAACGCGTGTTGAATCATGCCCGTATCATCCGAAAGGGCGCGCAGGTGTGTCAGCGCGGGCACGGGCGAAAGCGGCACGAGTGAACCTACGCGGGCAGTACGAGTAAGTCGCTGGAGATGTGCGGCTCGGCGACATCGGCAAAGAGTCTGCCGTACTCGAGCGCAACATGCGGCCACGTCATCTGGCGGCCGAACCGGTACGCGCGCCGCTCCGTCGCTCGACGCAATGCCGGGTCTTCCAGTAGCGCGCAGACGCGATCCGCGATCGCGGCGGCGTCGCGGAACGGCACCAGAAAACCGCGATGATGGTCGAGCAATTCTTTTGCGTAAAGATACGGCGTCGACACGATCGCTTTCCCGCAGCCGACTGCATACGCGAGCGTTCCACTGACGATTTGCACGGGGTTCAGGTATGGAGTGAGATAGATATCGGTCGCTGCCAAGTAGTTGACGAGTTCGTCAAACTCGAGATAGCGGTCGACGAGTTTAATGTTATTCTGTAAACCGTACTCGGCGATCCGCTCGAGCAGGGAGCGGCGATACGATTCGCCTTCCTGGCGGCGCACCTCGGGATGCGTTTGCCCGAGGATGAGATAGAGCGCTTCGGGATGCGAGCGTACGATGCTGCGCATCGCCTCGATCGCGTACTCGAGCCCTTTTCCGCGACTGATCAAGCCGAACGTTGAGATCACGAGCCGCTGACCGACGCCGAAACTCGACTTCGGACCATCGGTGAAGGTGAACGGTACATCGGGAACGCCGTGATGAATCACGAAGATCTTTTGTGGAGCGACGTGGTACTCGTTGATCAGAATGTCTTTGCCGGTCTGCGAAAGGACGACCACTGCGTCGGCTCGCTCGCAAATCCGGTTGGCCAGCGCACGGTGTTCTGGGCTTGGCTCCGGAAGGACCGTATGCAACGAAACGACGGTCGGTTTCGAAATTTTCTCGAGGAGCCCAACGAACGACGCGCCGCCTGCACCGCCGAAGAGACCGTACTCGTGCTGAACGTTCAACAAGCGCGCGGGATGCGCGTCGATCAGCGCGGCGATGCGCGTATATGAGTCGCGATCAAATTGACGAAGCCGTCCGACAACGTTCGAGGGATACGAACGCGTCTCACCGCCAGGTTCGTCAATTGCGATGACTTGACTACGCGTTCCGAACGCCGCGTCGAAACTGTCGACGACATCTTTGGTGAACGTCGCGATGCCGCATTCCCGCGGCGGAAACGAACCCATGAACAAGGTGCGTGGCGGAGGCGAATAGGCGAGTGGGTTCTGCGACGTTCGGCTCTGCACGTGTTCCCTTCATGTTGACGGCCGCGAACCGGTTGCATCCGCCAACGCGGTCCGTTGCTTTTTCCTACCCGAGCGACACAGGCGACAAA
>JAFAXE010000201.1 GCA_019241305.1 Vulcanimicrobiota bacterium | reverse complement strand
TGCTCCGGTAATGACCGCGATATCCCCAGCAAGAAGGTTCGGCATAGCGATATTAGTCGTACCCCAGAGGTCCGGTGCGTAACTGGTCGCCGTCCCCCGCAGCCTCACCCCGCTTCTGCAGGGAAAAACTGCGACTTTCGCGCATTGTGGTTCGTTTCGGATTCACCGAGCTTTCGGTTACCGAGAAAATTCAGCACCCCTGAGGAGAAAAACGTCTTGAAGAAGCTCGCGCTTATTGCGTGCGCTGCTCTTGCTGGAGCATCTATGCTTGCCCCGGCAACTGCTGCAACGCTCGCAGACCGCTACGGCTGGAAGCCTGTGTTCTATGTTCCCCCCACCCGTCATGTCGATCCGCTCATGATGCAGTTGCAGGGAGCGACCGGCGGTACCGTTCCAAACTTCACGATTAAAGTGAAGTCCGCTCTTACCAAAACCACCTACATCGTAAACTCCGTCGGATCGGACCCCCACAAAAAGGGCAGCACGACGGTTCAGTACGTCCCGTTGGCCTTGCGCGTCCACTTTTCCGACGGCACCGTGCTCGACCCCACGAAGCCGGGCTGCAATGATACGCAATCCGTCGTGAAACGGTTTTATAATAGCCCATTGTTCAACAATGTCCCTCTGACTTCAAACGGCGTCAATGTTGGAACGACGCAAGTCATCGATGGTTTTCAGCGCGCCGAATACTGGAAGTATACCAAGGGCAGCAACTACCATCTGTTGCTGTCGCCGTCAGTGAAGAAGCCGATCGTCGTTGATATCACTGCTCCTTCGGGGTCCTTGTTGGTAGCCGGTGGCTGCTCTGGGAACAACCACGACCTCGGGATTATCAATCCGAATGCGTGGGACAGCATCGTCATCGGGCTCGCCAACAAGTATGCGAAGACCACGCAGTTGCCGCTCGCGATG
This sequence comes from Vulcanimicrobiota bacterium, assembly GCA_019241305.1. Classification (GTDB taxonomy): domain Bacteria; phylum Vulcanimicrobiota; class Vulcanimicrobiia; order Vulcanimicrobiales; family Vulcanimicrobiaceae; genus JAFAXE01. The sequence continues at coordinate 6,656 of JAFAXE010000201.1, read as the reverse complement.
GCCTACAACGTGGTGCTCGGCTATAGCTCCAGCCAGTGCTGCATCATCGGCTACCACAGCGGATACTCGCGCAGCGGCGGGACGCAAACCTATGCCGTCGGCGCATACACCGATCCTGGCATCTTCAGCCCCGGCGTTCAAGATATTCACGCCTGGACGCATGAAATCGGCGAGTGGGCGAACGATCCGTTCGTCAACAACGCGACGCCGGCATGGGGTCACGTTGGACAAGTCTCAGGCTGCCAGAACAACTTCGAGGTCGGCGACCCGCTGACCGGCACTCCCTTCATCGTCAACTATAAGGGCTTCACGTATCACCCGCAGGAGCTCGCCTTCATCTCCTGGTTCTATCGCACCTCAACCGACTGGGGTACGGGCGGCAAGTACTCGTTCGAAGGAACGTTTACGAGCACCCAACCTCTCTGCACGTAACCAAAACCAGTCGCAAAACGTGGGGCCTCGGCACTGTGCCGAGGCCCTCATCGTTTCAGCCTGAAGAAATCGTGTAGAGCCACCAGCGCGGCGCCCCGCGTCGCGCCTTTCGATCGAAGTAAATCACCGCGGTCTCTCCGTCGGTTGTGGCGATTTCGAACCAGTGGCGCGCCAGGTATGCGTCGCCCCGATCGACCTTGTTGGAACGCCACGTGCGCTTCACGGTGGCGATGACGATTTCGCGTTCACGCCAGCGAAAACGCCTGGGCAGCGGCGGTTCGCCCGAGTCGAGCGCGGCGACGGCCAGCTCTTTGCCGGGCTCAATCGGCTCGGAAACAAACCTCACGCCGCACACCACCGAAGGAGCGTTTCGTGGCTACCGCGCAATCAAGCGGTGTGAAATCCGCGCTGGGAACTGACTAGCGGGATGCCGCTTCATCGCACGAAACATCCCTCCGCCGGCGAAAGCGACATCTTCAGCGGGCATGCAATGCGCGTCACCGTGCCAAAGCGTCGCATACCGGCGAGTGGGATGCCGTCCGATGTCGCCTTCCAAATCGTAAACGACGAACTGATGCTCGATGGAAACGCGCGGCAGAACCTCGCGACATTCTGCCAAACGTGGTTCGACGATCACATCCATAAACTGATGGACGTGAGCATCGACAAGAACATGATTGACAAGGACGAGTATCCTGCCACCGCGTCGTTGGAAGACCGCTGCGTCCATATGATCGCGGACCTTTGGAGCTCGCCGGCCGCCGGCAGCACCGTCGGATGCTCGACGACCGGTTCGAGCGAGGCCGCAATGCTCGCCGGCCTGGCGCTGAAATGGAATTGGCGCCGCCGCAAACAGCTGAAAAACGGAGTCGCAGAGAAGCCGAATCTCGTCACCGGCCCGGTGCAGGTTTGCTGGCACAAGTTCGCGCGCTATTTCGACGTCGAATTGCGCGAGCTTCCGGTAGACGCCGATCATCTCGGATTGACGCCGCAAACCGTGCTGGCCGCAATCGACGAAAACACGATCGGTGTCGTCGCGACGATGGGCGTCACGTTCACCTGCCAGTACGAACCCGTCGCGGCAATCGCTGCGGCGCTCGATGAAACAGAGCAAAAGACCGGACTCGACGTACCGCTCCACGTCGACGCTGCCTCGGGTGGCTTCCTTGCACCCTTTCTACATCCCGAGCTCGTGTGGGATTTCCGTTTACCGCGCGTGCGGTCCATCAATGCTTCTGGTCATAAATTCGGGCTCGCCCCCCTTGGCGTCGGGTGGGTTGTGTGGCGCCGCAGCGAGGACCTTCCCGAAGATCTCGTTTTTCGCGTGAACTATCTCGGCGGTAATATGCCGACGTTTGCGCTGAATTTCTCGCGACCGGGTGGTCAGATCGCGTGCCAATATTACCTTATGCTTCGCCTCGGCCACGAAGGGTATCGGAATCTGCACGAAGGCTCGTACGCCGTTGCCCGGCACCTGGCGAAGGAGCTGGAGAAGATCGGGCCGTTCCGGCTGTTGTTCGATGGCGATAGCCGTAACGGCATACCGGCGGTTTCCTGGACGCTTCGCGCTCCTGATGCTGCAGGATATTCGCTCTTTGATCTCTCCGAACGTTTGCGGGCGCGCGGCTGGCAAGTAGCGGCGTACACGATGGTGCCGAACCTTCAAGATACGGTGGTGATGAGGGTCCTCGTCCGTCACGGATTCAGTCGCGACCTCGCCGATGCACTGCTGGACGACGTCTGCCGTGCGCTCGAGTCGCTCGAGACCCATCCCGTTGTCCGGAAGATGGAGGCGCAATTTGCTCCCATGTACACGCACGGTTAAATGAGCCGTCCGCTTTGGTTCCTCGCGGCGGGCATGCTCGTTGCGTTTGGTCCGGTCTCGGCCGCAGCGAGCGGCCGTCCGCAAGGTCCGCTCGTCTACGTTTCGGACGACACGTCGGGGGTGATCGACGTGTTCAATTCAAAGGCGCGAAAGGTTCGCCAGATCGTCGGTATTGACTCGCCGATGGGATTGCTGGTCGATCGCGATCACAATCTGTGGGTTGCGAACCCGCGCGGCAACGACGTGCTCGTCTTCCGGCGCGGGGCGGCGCGGCCGACTCACACGCTCGTCGATGAGGATGAGCCGAACGACGTGGCGTTGTGCCCCGATGGCACCGCCTACGTGGCGGATTCGGGCGGCCGCGGTGGGATCAGCGTTTTCCCGCCTGGACGAACGAGGCGCGCACGACGCCTAGAGGCCCAGCAAAACGGCGCTGGCGGGCTTGAATATTTCGTTACCTGCGACACCTCTGGGAATGTGTTTGCAACGGGACTTGTTGGACCGACTCCGTTTTATGCCACAACCGGCTGGCGTGGCGGTAAACAGGCAGGCTACTACCTTTTGCCAGGCGGAGGTCAGACCGTGGCGGGAATCAAGGCGACTCGCAGCAACACGCTGCTGATCTCAACGCTCCAGGGCTCGGTTCCGTCGGTCATAGAGTACACGGAAGCGGGCAAACCAACGGGCCGGTACATCACGACCGGTGCCGACGTGTGGTCCGCGATCGTCTTCGATGAGAACGCAGGGAACGTCTACGGTGCGGATTCCAACTATCAGCAGGTCGTTTCCGTGAAGTTTCCTTCCGGCACCGTGACGCGAAGGTATAGGAATTGGAATCTCTTGCACCCTACCGGCGTGGCCGTCGACCGATGAGCGTGTTGCGCTGGTTGACCGCCACGGCGATAGCGGCCGCAGTTTTCGTCACAGTGCCTCGAGCGGAAAGCACGCCCGCGTCGGCGGCAGCGCCGAGCGCGGTCCCGACTGCGAATTCGAGCACGGTCGAAGGCAGTGATCCATTCCTGTGGTTGGAAGACGTCCACGGTGCGCGTGCCCTGACGTGGGTGAAGAGTGAAAACGCGAAGACCTTGAGCGTCCTGCAGCGCGACCCACGTTTCGGCACCCTGTATGAGCAAGCGCTGAAGATCGACGAAGCAAAGGACCGCATCCCGGCGCCTTCGCTCGTGCAGCACCGCGTCTACAACTTCTGGCAAGATGATAACCACGTGCGGGGTATCTGGCGTCACACGAGCATTGCCGATTACGCGCAGCCGCGCACCTATTGGACGACCGTGCTCGATCTGGATGCGCTGGCGAGAACAGAGCAAGCCAACTGGGTGTGGGAAGGGGCCGACTGCGCGTGGCCACGGCAAGACCGCTGTTTGGTCAGTCTCTCCGACGGCGGTGAGGACGCCAGCACGGTTCGAGAATTCGACCTCAGCACAAGGAGTTTCGCGCGTCGCGGTTTCCTATTACCGCGCGGCAAGCAGCGCATCGCTTGGCAGAGTCGCGATGCGTTGCTGGTCTCACGCGAGTGGTCGAAAGGCGAGTTGACGACGTCGGGATATCCGTATGTCGTCAAGCTGCTCAAGCGCGGGCAGCCGCTCACGTCCGCCGTCGAGGTGTTTCGTGGCGCAAAGTCCGACGGCGGGTACGGCGTCACGCCCATGGCACTCCACGATGCCTCGGGCCACGACGCCATGATCATCGCTCGGCCCATCTCGACGTTCGAGTCGGAATACTATCTGTTAACGAAGCGCGGCGCGCAAAAACTTGCTGTTCCGCTGAAGTCATTCTCGTCGGGTCTGCTCGGCGGCCGCCTCCTTTTCACGCTGCAGGAAGATTGGAAGACGTCCGGCGCTGCACTACCGCGCGGGGCGCTCGTCTCGTTCGACTTGGCCCGGGCCGAGACGGATACCGCAGATCTCCGCCCGTCGATCGTCTACGCGCCCGGGCCGCGCGAAACGCTGGACAACGTCGCGCAAACGCGCTCACGTCTCATCCTCACGACGTACGAGAACGTGCGTGGCCGCGCGTGGACCTATTCCCCCGAGCAAAACGGCGGCTGGTCCAAAGTGCGGCTCGCGCTTCCCGACGATTCCTCGGTCTCGATCGAAGATGCCGACGCACAGGGTAACACGGCCTACGTATCGGTCACCACTTTCTTGACGCCTCCTACGGTGTGGCAATTGGATGCCGGCACCAACGCCTTACGGGTCGTGAAAGCGTCACCGCCACGCTTCGACGCCGCCCGCGACGTCGTCGACCAGCGCGAAGCCACCTCGAGCGACGGCACGCGCATTCCGTACTTCATCGTTCATCCCAAGAACATGAAAATGGACGGAACGAATCCGACACTGCTCTATGCGTACGGTGGTTTCGACATCTCCGAAACGCCGTACTATAGCGGCGTGCTTGGCAAGTTATGGCTGGAGCGCGGCGGCGTGTTTGTTTTAGCCAACATTCGCGGGGGCGGTGAGTTTGGTCCCGACTGGCACGACGCCGCCCTCACGACTCAGCGACAACGCGCGTTCGACGACTTTGCGGCGGTGGCACGCGACCTGATCGCCACGAAGGTCACGAGCCCCAGGCGTCTCGGCATTCAGGGTGGTTCCAACGGCGGTCTGTTGATGGGTGTGGAGTTCACGCAGCATCCTGAGCTTTGGAACGCCGTCGATATTCAAGTGCCACTGCTCGACATGCTGCGCTTCGAGCAGATTCAAGCCGGCGCATCGTGGACGGGCGAATACGGCAGCGTTAGTAACCCTGAACAGCGTGCGTTTCTCGCATCGATCTCTCCGTATCAGAATCTGAAACCAGGAGTGCACTATCCCGAGCCGCTGATCTGGACGACGACCAAAGACGACCGCGTCGGCCCTCAGCACGCGCGGAAGTTCGCCGCCAAGCTGTCCTCGATGGGGATTCCGTATCTGTTTTACGAGGTTACGGAAGGGGGGCATGGCGCCGGCGCCAACTTACGCGAACGCGCCTTTACGAGTGCGCTCGAGATGACGTATCTGATCCGTAAGCTCATGGATGGAGGATAGGCTATGCGCTTGCGCGTGGCATTGTTTGGCGTTGCGGTTCTCATGAGCGGTTCCTCGACATTCGCGATACCCGCGCCTCCGGCGCGTCACCGAAACTCCGCAGCTCCGCCGGGTCATCCGTCCGTACGGCCGAATGCCGGTCAACTCGTGTCCCTGTATGCCTTCAAGGGCCAGCCCGATGGTTCTTCACCGCAGGGCGGAGTGGTGATCGACGCTGCGGGTAACATCTTTGGAACCACGCAGTCCGGCGGAAGTACGAATGATGGCAGCGTCTACGAGCTGCAGCCAAGTGGAAGTACCTACACCGAACAGGTCATTCTGAGCTACAGCGTCAGCGACGGGGATCAACCGGTTGCGACCCCGGCGATGGACAGCGCAGGCGACATCTTCAGCATCGCGCCGACCGGTGGTAAATCGGATTGGGGCACGGTGGTAAAGCTCCAGCCCACAGGGAAGGGCAAGTACCGAAAGGCGGCGTTTCACGCGTTTGACGTGACGGACGGTGCAACGCCGGAGGGCATCATTCGCGCCGGTTCCGTGTTCTACGCAACCACGTACTTCGGCGGCGCCTCGAACGCAGGGACGATCGTCTCCATCAAAGGCGCACACCTGAAACCGACGGTGCTCTACTCGTTCGGGAAAAATGGCAGCGGATTCTTCCCGGATTGGCGCCTCGCTCCAGGCAGCCGTGGCACCTACTTCGGAACGACGGCAAGCGCGCCGGCTAGCGGATCTGGTACGGTATTCAAATTCACGCCGTCGCAGACTCCACCGGTTTCGACACTCTTTACTTTCGCGACGGCGAGTCAAGGGCAAATTCCGAATGGCGTGGTCCCTGCCAAGAACGGTGATCTCTTCGGGACGACGCAGCAAGGCGGATCCACCGGGCTCGGTGTGCTCTACAAGCTGAGTGCGGGAAAGAGCGGCTATACCGAGCAGATCCTGCATACGTTTACCGGAGCGAACGGTGACGGCGAGTACCCGCGTGGGACGCTCGTTCTCGTTGGCAATACGCTGTATGGTACGACGACCGGCGGCGGCTCGATGGCGTCTGGAACGATTTTCCAGGTTCAAACGAGCGGAAACGGATACGCTGTCATGTATTCGTTTAAGAACTCTTCCGACGGTGCGTCGCCGCTGGGAGATCTGCTGTTGTCAAACGGTGCGCTCTACGGCGTCTCTGCCGCAGGGGGCCCGGGCGGCGGCGGCGTCGCCTGGAAATTCATCCCGTAACGCGATGCCGGTCGACGATGTAGAGGACGTCCGGGACGAAACGGAGCCCGTGATGAGCCGCCGGGAGATCGTGCTGGAAGACGGGCGTTACGTTCTCTACTACGAATTCACCTGAAGCGCTA
>JAFAXE010000153.1 GCA_019241305.1 Vulcanimicrobiota bacterium | reverse complement strand
AATTCGATTACGCGGGTGTGCAGGCGTGTCGCGCGCTGCGCGAAGACGGGCACCGCGTCGTGCTCGTGAACTCGAACCCCGCGACGATCATGACCGACCCCGAGATCGCCGATGCGGTGTATCTCGAGCCGCTGACCGCGGAGTCGGTCGAAGCGATTATCGAACGCGAGCATCCCGATGCACTCTTACCGACGCTCGGCGGTCAGACGGGCTTGAATTTAGCCGTCGAACTGTCGGATCGTGGCATCATCGAGCGCCACGGCATCGCGTTGCTCGGAACGCCCGTCGAAACCATCAAGATCGCAGAAGATCGTGCGCGCTTCAAAGCCGCAATGCAGGCGATCGGACAACCGGTCCCACTAAGCGTCATCGTTACCGACGTCGAGGCCGGCGTCGCATTTGCGCGCGAGTCGGGCTACCCACTGGTCGTGCGACCCGCGTACACGCTCGGAGGGACTGGTGGCGGACTGGTACACGACGAAAGCGAGCTCCGCGAGACGCTCGCGCGCGGCCTCGATGCATCGTTGATTCATCAGGCGCTCGTCGAGACGTCGCTGCTCGGCTGGAAGGAGATCGAATACGAAATCCTTCGCGACCGGGCCGACAACTGCATCGTCGTCTGCAACATGGAAAACGTCGACCCGGTCGGCGTGCACACCGGCGATTCGATCGTCGTCGCTCCATCGCAGACGCTTTCCGATGTGGAGTACCACACGCTGCGAAGCGCGAGTCTGCAAGTCATCCGCGCGCTCAAGGTCGAGGGCGGCTGCAACATCCAGTTCGCACTGCACCCAGAGCGTCTTGAATACCAGATCATCGAGGTGAACCCGCGCGTCAGCCGGTCCTCGGCGTTGGCCTCGAAAGCGACGGGATACCCGATCGCGAAGATCGCGACGAAGGCTGCCCTCGGTAGAACGCTTGACGAGATCGAGAACCCGGTTACCGGCGTCACCAAAGCCGCCTACGAGCCGACGCTTGACTACTGCGTCGTCAAAATTCCGCGCTGGCCGTTCGACAAATTCCCGCGCGCCGACACGCGCATCGGGACACAGATGAAGTCGACTGGCGAGGCGATGGGGATCGGCCGTACCTTCGCCGCGGCGCTCGTAAAGGCACTGCGCGGTTTAGATCTCGGCCGTGAAACGCTCACTGCGTCCCCACTCGAAAGTTGGAACGACGACGAGCTGGAGCGTGTGCTCGCGACGCCGACACATGAACGGCTCTTTGCTATCGCGGAGTCCCTCTTCCGTGGTAGAGCTCTCAGCGAGATCGCGCACACGACGAGCATCGATCCATTCTGGCTCTACGAAATTGCGGATCTCGTCGCGCTGGAGCGACGGCTGCGTACGCATCCGGCCCCCGCCGATTTCCGACAGGCTCTAGAGTGCGGCTATTCGCAGCGGAGCATTGCGGGGCTCACCGATCGCGACGAAACGGTTTCACTGTGGAACCAGTCGCAGGTATTCGATGGCGTCCCGTCGCGGCGCGGGGCGAGTTTTCGGATGGTCGATACGGCAGCCGGCGAGTTTCCCGCGCGTTCGCCGTACTTTTATCTGTCTCGCAACGAGGCGACAGAGATGCGCATCCCCGACCGCGAGGCGGTCGTCGTCGTGGGGAGCGGACCGATTCGCATCGGGCAGGGCATCGAGTTCGATTACTCGTGCGTCCATGCCGCCTGGGCGCTTCAAGACGCCGGCCGCGCGGCGGTCGTCGTGAATAATAACCCGGAGACGGTTTCCACGGATTTCGACATCTCCGACGTGCTGGTGTTCGAACCGCCCGGCTCAGACGAAGTGCAAGCCGCGTACGATGCGACCAAAGCGAGCGGCGTCATGCTGTCGTTCGGGGGACAGACCGCAATTAATCTTGCCGGTGAGTTGGCGGCGCGTGGCGTGCGCATCATCGGAAGCGACCGCCAAAGCGTGGACATGGCGGAAGATCGCGACAAATTTGAAGCGGCGCTAGCACGTCTTGGTGTCGCGCGTCCTCGTGGGAAAGCCGCGCGCACCTTTCGTGAAGCTCGCGCCATCGCTCGCGAACTCGGGTTTCCGGTTTTGGTACGTCCCTCGTACGTTCTCGGCGGAAGAGGGATGGAGATCGTCTACAACGAGGCCCAGCTCGTCTCGTACGCCGAGTCGTCTCCGCCGATTCATCCGTCGCGGCCACTCCTTGTCGACAAGTACCTCCAGGGACTCGAAGTCGAGGTCGACGCGGTCTACGATGGACAGGATGTGCTCGTTCCCGGTATTTTCGAGCACATCGAGCGCGCTGGAATCCATTCCGGCGATTCCATCACGGTCTACCCGCCGCAAACTGTCGACGCCGCGCTGCAGCGGCGGATGGTCGAAATCACGCAGTCGATCGCGCACGAACTCAACACGCGTGGCCTCATCAATGTGCAGTTCGTCATCCACGACGGCGAACTCTACATTTTAGAAGCAAACCCGCGCGCGAGTCGGACCGTGCCGATCATCTCGAAGGCAACCGGTGTCAACCTCGTCGCCGCGGCGACCCGCGTTGCGCTCGGCGAGCGATTACGCGAGTTGCCGTTCGGGACGGGTTTGTTGCCGCCGGCGCCGTTCGTCGTGGTCAAAGTGCCGGTCTTTTCGTTCGCCAAGATGCGCGGCGTGGAAACGATGCTGGGCCCGGAAATGAAATCGACGGGCGAAGTGCTCGGCATCGACGTGACGTTTGCGGGAGCGCTGCGGAAGGGGTTCGTCGCAGCGGGACTGCGCGTTCCTGAGCCCGGCGCACCGCTTGGCGCACGCGTTCTGGTCTCGATCTCGGACGAAGAAAAGGTTGAGGCGATTCCAACGCTCCGCCGCTTTGTGGCCGCCAACTTCGGATTGGTTGCTACCGATGGAACGCACCGCCTTCTCGAAAACGCCGGAATTCGTGCGGACCGCATCAACAAGATCGCGGACGGTTCCCCGCACGTCGTGGACCTCATCACGACGCGAGGCGTTGATCTCGTCATCAACAACGCGACCGCGGCCGCACGCGAGCTCAACGACGGCTACCTGATTCGCCGCGCCGCTGCCGAAGCCAGCATTGCATGCATCACGAGCCTCGACACCGCCCGCGCGCTCGCCGACGCCTTCGAGTCGCTGGCTGGCCCACCGCGGTCGTTGCAGGAATATCAGAGCACCATTGGTCGCGACGCCCTTCCAGTGGCGAGCGCGTAGCCGGACTTCCGCAAACTCGGACTTACGGCCCCAACTTTACGTCCGAAGGGTACTTCGTTCCAGCAAGCGTTTCAACGACATGCTGACGACGATAGACATCGGCGCGGTACACGTAAACCGTTGCCGGTGTCGTACCAAAGCACGCGTCCTCCAAGTACCCCTCTCCGACAGTCAAGCCAGTAATGTTCCCCGGATTCGGTGGATAACTGGGTTCGCTGTTGTGGACCCAGCAATCTTTGGCAAGGATG
>JAFAXE010000071.1 GCA_019241305.1 Vulcanimicrobiota bacterium | reverse complement strand
GGTATCTTGGGGTCCACGAAACCGGGGCAAGTTCAGGATGACATGCATTGCGTCGCTCTGGGACCTTTTTGTCACGATGGCCGGAGCAGTGGGCGGATGCAAAAGTTTGTCATCCTGAGCGGAGGAGTGAGCACACCGTGGTCACTCCGCAGTCGAAGGACGTTCTGCGCTACGTTTGCGACGGCGGCTGAAGCCGCGCGGAGGCGGTGACGGGAGCGGCTCACCACGCGCCACGGCAACCATTTCCCGCATACGCGGATGCTCGCCGGGTATCGTCTTTTCCCACTCTTCGAACGGTGGGACCGGCTCCTTCACGCGGAACAGGAAATAGTACGCGCCGAGTTCGCCGAGGAACTTGAAGCGGCGGCGCAAATCGGCGCTCAGCGCTTCGTACGAGTCGAAGGAACGAAGGTAATCCGCAAACGCGCCGTGCTCGCGTTCTAAGGCGAGCAACGTGCGGGCGTTCTCGACCGTGGCCGCAATCTTCTTGCGGGTACGAACGATACCGGGATCGGTCGCGATGACGTCGATGTCGTGGTCGTCGAACGTGGCGACGATCTTCGGATCGAAGCCACAAAAAAGCCGCTCGTACGCGGGCCATTTCGACTCGATCAGCGCCCAAGAAAGGCCCGCCTGAAAGATGGCGCGCGAAATGACGGCGAGATAGTCTGCGAGTGATTGGGGCTCGATTTGGCGGGGAATCGCCACGACGACAAGGACTCGCGGCAAGATACCGCGAGTCCTTTTGGGGGGACGCTCTCCAGGGGAGGCTCGCGCGGTTTTCGAGGAGCGGCACGCGACTCATTCCGAAGAGGCGCTTTGGTGAAAGCTGAGCGCAGCGTAGCATCGGATACACCGCGGGGCACCGAGCCGCAGCGCGGCGATCGCGATACATTTTCCGGTGCGCTCGGGACGTGCCGAAACATGCTCGCACGCGAAGGTGGATTGGTGCACGATGAAGGCCGTTCGCTCTTACTCGCGGGCGACCGTGCGACGCCGGAGGCATACGTCTTATTGCACGGTCTGACGACGACGCCCGCGCAGTTCGTGCAGTTCGCGCAAGCCTTGCACGAACGGGGCGCAAACGTGTTTGCACCGCTCTTGCCGCGGCACGGGCTCCTCGATCGCATGACGGCGAGCCTCGCCGAGCTGACGGATTTGGAGTTGACCGCGGCGGCGCGGGAGATCGTGGAGGCCGCGCGAGGTCTTGGAATGCGCCTCAACATCGTGGGCTTTTCTCTCGGCGGCACCGTCGCCGCCTGGATTGCGCAGAACCTCGCCGTCGACCGTGTCGTCGCGATTGCACCGTTTCTTGGACTCGGTTGGGTTCCAACGCGTGTCGGACGTCCTTTTGCTCGCGCGATGCTGCGCAGTCCCAACCTGTTTCTGTGGTGGCATCCGTTGGAGCGCGAGCGGCATGCGCCATTGCACGGATACCCACGCTACGCGACGCACGCCGTCGCACGCGCGTGGCGCTTGGGCCTCGATGTGGTCGATGCGGCAGGCCGCGAGGCACCGGCGACGCACGATATCGCGCTCGTTGTGAACGAAAGCGAGACGACCGTCAACAACCGTACGGTCACGCGGCTGGCTCGCAGTTGGCGGCAACATCGTGACACGCGCGTCATCCTGCATCGTCTCCGCGGTCTTCCTCGCTCGCACGACATCATGGAACCGCGCAGGCATCGCGCCCTTGCGCCTCAGGTGTACCCCGCACTGCTCGAAATCGTTTCAGGAAACCGATGAACGGGCGGGGCGCGTTGAGCGCGGCTTTCGCAGCACTGCTCTGCATCGCGTCTGCGTGCACGCGCGTCGGCACCGGCCCGAGCAGCGGCGGCGAACATGCATGGACGCGCCACGGCGTCTTGCGCATCGTGAACCTCGGCGAACCCGATACGCTGAACCCGCTGATCGGCAATCAGCAAATCGACAACGACCTCTCGATGCTATGGGGCGGCTATTTCTTCAACGTGGACGATCGCAATGCGTTTGTGCCGGAACTCGCGGCATTCGTTCCGACGCTGGCGAACGGCGGCATCTCAAGGGACGGACGAACGGTCGTCTACCATCTGCGCCGTGGCGTCCTGTGGCAGGACGGCAAACCATTTACGGCGGCCGATGTCGTGTTTACGTGGCACGCCATCATGAGCCCGCAAAACAACATCCCCAGCCGCGTCGGTTACGATCTGATCGGCGCGATCGACGTGCGCGATCCCTATACGATCGCCGTGCACCTGCGCCGTCCATACGCGCCGTTCGTCGGCACGTTCTTCGCGATGTCGGGTGACCCGTATCCCGTGCTGCCGGCGCACCTGCTCGCGGGACTACCGAGTCTTAATCAAGCCTCATATAACGCCCAGCCCCTCGGGACGGGCCCGTTCATCGTGGAACGCTGGCAGCGCGGGCAGAAAATCATCTTCCGCGCCAATCCTCGCTACTGGCGCGGCCGGCCCAGGCTCGACAGAATCGAGTACACGGCGATCGCCGACGAGAGCACGTTGTTGACGCAGATGCAGTCCCACGAAGCGGATTTGTGGTTCAACGCGCCGTCGCCGGACTATCCTACCTTGCAACGCATCCGGGATCTGGAGATTCGCCTGACCCCATTTACCGCGTTCTCCCAGATCGCGTTGAACCTCGCGCATCCGCCGCTGGGCGACGTGCGCATCCGTCATGCGTTGGGCTACGCCACCAACGCGGATCGTCTGCTCGCCACCGTGACGCACGGCGTCCACATCCGCGGCGATTCCGACCAGCCGGCGTTTTCCTGGGCGCATGCGAACGGCTTGCCGCGCTACGACTACGATCCGGCACGGGCACGTGCGCTCCTCGAGGCGGCTGGGTGGCGCGCTGGACCCGACGGCATTCGCATCAAGAACGGTGCGCGGCTTTCACTCGTGGCGTCCAGCCAAACCGGGTCTGCTACCGCAAACGCGGTCGAAGTCGCGTTGCAGCGCGACTGGCGCGACGTTGGCGTCGACCTCGCCATCAAGAACTACGTGACGTCGCTCTTCTTCGCATCCTACGGCGCGGGCGGCATCGCCCAAACCGGAAAGTTCGACGCCGGCTTTTTTGCCTGGTATAACGGCGTCGATCCGGACGACTCAACCCAATTCATGTGCGACCAGACGCCGCCGAACGGCCAAAATCTCTACCACCTCTGCGATCCGTCGCTCGATGCGGCGGAACGGGTTGCCGTGACGAACAACGATCCGGCCACGCGCAAGCGCGCGTACGACACGATCCAGCGGCGTCTCGCTGAGGACGAGCCGTTCATTTTGTTGTGGTTCGTGCGCCGCATCGACGTCTGGAATCCTGACTTACGCAACTTCCGGCCGGCGCACGCGGTCACCGATTTCTGGAATTCTTGGGAGTGGCAGATTTGAACGTGACCGTCTGATGTTTGCGCGCCGTCCCTGCGAGGAATCGGCGGTCGCGGTCGCGCCTGCGCCCGCTCATCGGATCAACACCGCGACCTGGGCGCTCGTGGCCGCAGTCATCGGCTCGAGCATGTCTTTCATCGATGGTACCGCGGTCAACGTGGCGCTACCGGTGTTACAGCGCGAATTGGGCGCATCGCTCGCCGATGCGCAGTGGGTTATCGAGGGATACTCGTTGTTTCTCTCGGCGCTGCTGCTCGTCGGTGGTTCGCTTGGGGATCTCTACGGTCGCCGTCGCGTCTTCGGTATAGGTATTGGTCTCTTCGCCCTGTCGTCGGTTGCGTGCGGACTCGCGCCCAACGTCGTGACGCTCGTCGCCGCACGGTGTGTTCAAGGAGTCGGCGCTGCCCTGGCGGTGCCGGGAAGCCTGGCCCTCATCAGCGCCAGTTATTCGGACGCGGAGCGCGGCCGCGCCATTGGAACCTGGTCCGGCTTCTCCGCCATGACGGCAGCGATCGGTCCCGTGCTCGGCGGATTTCTCGCTCAGCACCTGTCGTGGCGTGCCGTGTTCTACATCAACGTGCCGCTGGCCGCCGTAACGCTGTTCGTGCTCACGCGCGCCCCCGAATCGCGCGATCCGTCTGCGCGGCGCGTCGATGTCGCGGGAGCGTCGCTCGCGACCGTCGCGCTCGGCTTGCTGGTGTATGGCCTCATTCGCGTTCAGGGTGCTGCAGCGGATGCTGCCGGCCTCGCGACCATCGTAGCGGGAGTCGTCCTGCTTGGCCTCTTCGTTATGGTCGAACGCCGCGAGCGCGATCCCATGGTGCGCCTCGATTTGTTTGCGAACCGCACCTTCAGCGTTACGAACCTCTACACGCTGTTGCTCTACGCGGCGCTCGGGGGCAGCCTATTCTTCGTTCCGTTCAACCTGATCTTCGTGCAGCACTATACGCCCTCGGCAGCGGGCGCGTCGTTGCTGCCCTTCATCATCATCATGTTCACGTTGTCGCGCGTCTCCGGTGGGCTGGTCAATCGCGTCGGCGCGCGGCTGCCCCTAACGGTGGGGGCAATTCTCGCCGGTTTCGGCTTTGTCGCCTACGCGCTGTGCGGCGTTGGACGATCGTATTGGGTGTCGTTCTTTCCTGCGACCGTCATCCTCGGCTTCGGCGGTGCGATGTTCGTAGCGCCGCTCACGACCACCGTGATGGGAGCGGTCGAAACCGCGCACGCCGGGATCGCGTCGGGAATCAACAACGCGGTCTCGCGCGCTGCCGGCCTCATCGCGATCGCGCTGCTCGGAATCGTCCTGGCCGCCAACTTTGACCGGCGCCTTCCCGGCGATTTGCAAAGAGCGCATGCCAGTCCGGCGGCGGTCGCGACGGTACAGGCGCATCGCGCGAGCGTCGTGTCCGGTGATGTGCCGCGCGACATCAAAGGCGCCGCGGACCGTGACGCGGTGCGGCGAGCGCTCGGCGCCGCATACGCCGGCGCGTTCAGTGCGGTGATGCTGAGCTCAGCCGTCCTTGCGTGGGCGGCCGGTGGGTTGGCGTTCTTTGCGTTGCCGCACGATTTGCGCCGCAAAACCTAGCGAACATGCTCCAAGCGCGTGATTCCCGGAGCGACACACTCGCTTCGAGGAGCATTGCATGTTCAACGTCGGTAACAACCTCCTGTCCCCGCCGCTTTCGGGCGTCATGCCGGGCGCGTTGCCGGGTTCGGCCTCAGCGGCAGGCTACGGTTCGCCTTTAGCCGCGACGCTTGGGGATGGCATCACGGCGGGAGCACAGCCTCCGGGAGCAGCGGCCCCTGGATCGTCGTGGTGGGGCGGCAACAATCCCGGCGGCTTCATCAATCAATTCATGTCGACGATTTTTGCGGCGTTCACGCAGATGGCGCAGTATCTGACGTCGATGTTTGGGACTCCACCGTGGGGTCCGAATCCTTATCCTTCACCATTCGGTGGCCAGCCCGGACCGGGACCCACGCCCCAGCCGTACACACCCGTCCGCGGAGGACAGCAATACTTCAGCTCAGCGCAGTTCAGTTCGACGGGAGATCCGCATGACGGGTTCTCCGGAACGATGGGCAACGGTGAAACGGTTGGTGGGCGCTGGAACAATATGCTCAACCATCCGGACCTCTTGCACTCGAACTCGTTCGCCGGCGGTTTCCGCATCTCGACGGACGTTGGACAACCCAATGAACACGGCGTCACGCGCAATAACACCGCCACAATCGAGACGAACTATGGCCGTACCTCGGTGACGATGACCGCGGGTGGACAGTTCAGCGTCACAGAGAACGGAAAGTCGATCGAGCTCGAGCCCGGTAAGGCGCAAGACTTGGGGAACGGTGAAAGCGTCACGCTCAATAACGATGGCTCGCTGAGCGTCGTGGACCGAAATGCGTGGGGTGGTCAAGTCACCGCGACCCTGACCGCGAAAAACGGTGGGGTCAACGTGCAGGCGAACGCCCAAAACATCGACTTGGGCGGCTACCTCGTGCGGCACAGCGAGAAGATGACGGAGCCGGTCCCCGAGCCACCACCGTGGCAGCAATTTGGGTCACTCCCGCAGCCTGCGCCGTTCTCACTCCCCACGCCGATGGCGCAACCTACGCCCCAATATCAACCGTACCAGCCGTACCAACCGTTGGGGTCGTACCAGCCACCCCAATCGAGCGAGATACCGTCGATCGACTCGCTCCTCGGAGCATAGGCGCTGTAAAACCGTACCCGGCCTCGGCGGCGTAAGCATGGCATGAGATGGATCGCACGATGCTCCGCCGCCGTCTTCGCCATGGCGAGCCTTGGGATACTGATGTCGAACGGCGCCTCCGCAGGGGCGAACCCGTCCGCCGAGACGGTGGTCCACGTCGCCGACTTCGCGTACAAGCCGGCGACGTTGCACATTCACACCGGCCAGACCGTGCTCTTTGTGAACGACGACGATGAAGCGCACACCGTTACAGCGAGCGACAAGTCTTTCGATTCCGGGGGGCTCGACACGCATGAGTCATGGCGTCACACCTTTACGAAGCCCGGAACCTACCGGTACTTCTGTGCCCTCCATCCGTTCATGAAAGCGGTCGTCATCGTTGAGGACGACCATTCCAAGTGAGGGAGACGGGTTCGATGAGACGTAGCGATTTTCTGGAACATGTCGGCTGGACAGGCGCGGGGATTTTGTTCACACTAGGAAGTAGCGGATTGTTGGAATCGCGCGCCGTCGCCGCGGGGGCCGCGCCGAATGCCGCGACGCTGTCCTTCGTCCAAATTAGCGACAGTCACATCGGCTTCAGCGCTGCGGCGAACCCTGACGTCGCAGGTACGCTCAAACAAACGATCGATGGGATCAACGCGCTCGACGTTCAGCCGGCGTTCGTCATGCACACCGGCGACGTAACGCACCTTGCGAAACCGGCGCAGTTCGATCAGGCGAAGCAAATCCTTTCGACGCTTCGCGCGCCGCTCATCGCCGTACCGGGCGAACACGACGTCATCGGTGACAACGGCAAGGGATTCCTCGGAATGTTCGGACGCCGCGACGCGCCGGATGGATGGTTTTCGTTCGATCAGGGCGGAGTGCACTTCGTCGCGCTGGTGAACGTCTTCAATTTCGAAACGATGGGGCTGCTCGGTCAGCCACAACTCGATTGGTTGCAAAAGGACCTTGCCGGACAGAAGACCGACACGCCGATCGTCGTATTCGGACACGTCCCCCTCTACGCGCTCTATCCGGAGTGGGGCTGGACCACGGAGGATGGCGGCAAGGCGCTGACCATGCTTCGGCGCTTCTCGCGGGTTACGGTGCTGAACGGACACATTCATCAGGTGATCGAGCACGCCGACGGCCACATTCGCTTCGCGACGGCCGCCGCGACGGCGTATCCCCAGCCCGTTCCCGGGACCGCGCCGAAGCCGGGTCCGGTCACTTTGCCGCACGATAAACTTCTCGCGGCCATCGGGTACCGCACGGTCGACCTGCGCCAGGGCATGGCGACGCTCGCCCAGCATGCGCTGGGGTAAGCGAGGGGCTTCGCGTCGTAACAGGTATTTGTGGAGCAGACGGACGGCGAGCTGGTCGACGGCCTGGCTCGCGACTTCGCGGCGGGACGCCAAGGCGCGCTGGCCGAGGCGTACACCAGGTTCGGCCGTCTGCTCTATACCGTCGCGCGCAACGCCCTCCACGACGAGGCTGCGGCGGAAGATTGCGTCCACGATGCGCTTCTGCGCGTCTGGCGGACACCGGGTGCTTACCGTCCGGAACGCGGAAACTTACGGGCCTTCTTGGTGACGTGCGTTCGCAACGAAGCGATGACGATGCTGCGCAGCGCTCAACGCCGCGCGGTGCGGGAAGAGCGCTTTGAGCGCCTCGAGCCGGACACGCAAGAAGGGATCGAGGTGCCTGACCACGTCGAGGCGCGTCGGCTACGCGATGCGATGCAGCGACTGCCGCACCAGGAACGTGCCGCACTCGAACTCGCGTACTTTGGGAACCGCACGCAGCGCGAAGTCGCGAGTGAGTTGGGCGTTCCGCTCGGTACCGTGAAGAGCCGGCTCTCTGCGGCGATCCGCAGGCTCGGCGCGGAGCTTCGCGTGGAAGGGACCCCGGCGTGAACCGCTCACACGTCGGCGACGACGCCGAACTCTACGTTATCGGTGCGTTAGAACCGGCGGAGCGTGCCGAGTTCGAAGCGCACCTCAAGGGATGCACCGACTGCGCAAAACGTGTCGCCGACGCTTCGCAGGTCGCCACGGCGCTGGCGATGTCGCTTCCCGCGTATGAACCGCCGCATCGTTTAGGGCGTCGGTTGGCGCAAGCCGATGGCGCACAGGTCGCACCGCGCCGCCGCTTCTCGCTGTGGGCGGTGGTGGCGGCAACTGCGGTCGCGTTCGCAGGTGTCCTCGGTTGGCAGGACGCGGCGTTGTACCAAGAGCGAGCGCGCACGACCGTTGCGCTCGCGACGATCGTCCACAGTCACTTTCGCCACGTCACGATGACGTCGTCGTCGGTGGGCCCAGCAGCAAAAGTGCTCTATGCCCGCGATGGCGCGTGGGTGTACATCGTGGTCGATCGTCCCGTCGCCGGCGTTCGTGCCGTCCTGTGGCGCGGCGCGACGGCGCGCGACGCTGGAGCACTTCAACCGTCGGGCGGAGTTTCGACGCTTTTCGTTAGCGATGCCAACCGCCCCGAGCGTATCGTCTTGCACGAGCCGCTAGGCGTTACGGCCTCGGCGACGCTGACGTATTAGAAGGAAGCCCCGGGCGGGGTATACCCGCCCGGGCGATCTCATTGCCTTTAGCGGGTGGCGAGCGCCGCGTTGAGGGCGTTCACTGCTGCGTTCAACTCGTTGATGGCGTTGACGCGATGGCCGCCGTAGTCGGCCTGATCATTCGTGAGTTGGGCCACGATATTGCGCGCCCGGTCGCGGACCTGCCGCAGAACGATGTCGCTCATGCGCTGACCCGGCATGTTTGCATCCCGTGCCTGTAGCCCAGACGTGAGTTCGTTTTCAGCTGCTTGCAAACGGGAGATGGCGTCGACGCGGTGGCCGCCGTAGTCGGCCTGCTCGGTCTGTAGTTCGGCGATAAAACCGGCAACGGCGGCGCGCGCCTCGCGAACGTTCTGGTCGCTCATGCGCTGCCCAGGCTGAGCGACCGCTAGCTTGGTGCCTGAGGCTGCCAAGAGCGCTGCGGCGCTGGCGGCGGTTCCGAGGAAGCTTGGTCGGTTCATGTTCACTCCTATTTAAGAAGATGGCGAGTGGTCGAAAGACCGCACTCGGGAAACGGCCCCTTCCCCTGGGAGTGTTCCCAGAATGAGGTTTGACGCTGATTAGTGCTCCTGCTATACTCCGATGGTTCCGGCCCACCCGCGTGGAGCCGGATTTGTGTGCGCGTCCCTAGAGCAGGTTGACGCATTCCCCGAGGAGTTCGTGCCGACCATTAGCCAGTTGGTCCGTAAGGGCCGTGAGAAGCTCGAAAAAAAGGTGAAAGCCCCTGCGTTTCGCGTGCTCAAATCGAGCCCGAAACCGGGCCACCCCGACCTGCCCACGCGCTACCGTCACATCAAAGGCAATCCACAGGCGCGGGGTGTCTGTACGCAAGTCAAGACGATCACGCCCAAAAAGCCGAATTCGGCGTTGCGCAAAGTTGCGCGCGTTCGCTTGACCAACGACGAGGAAGTGACGGCGTACATCCCCGGAATTGGCCACAACCTGCAGGAGCACAGCGTCGTGCTGATCCGCGGCGGCCGCGTGAAGGATCTCCCCGGAATTCGCTACCACATCATTCGTGGGACGCTGGATACTTCGGGTGTCGCTAATCGCAAACAAGGCCGTTCCAAATACGGCGCCAAGCGCGGCGCCAAGAAGTAAGGGACGGCGATGCCACGCAAAGGAGCCGTTCCCAAACGGCAAATCCTGCCCGACCCGCGCTTTAACTCCAAAGTGCTTGCGCGCTTCATTAATAAGATCATGCTCGTGGGCAAGAAATCGGTCGCCGAGCGGATCACCTATGACGCGCTGACGATGGTGCAAGAGAAGATGGGACGCGATCCCATGGACGTCTTCAGTCAGGCGCTTGGAAATGCCATGCCGCTGGTTGAAGTGCGGCCGCGGCGCGTCGGCGGTGCGACGTATCAGGTGCCCATGGAGGTCCGTCCGGACCGGCGGCAGGCCATGGCGATGCGCTGGCTGATTCAGTTTGCCCGCAAACGCCCGGGCCACTCCATGGAGGAGAAGCTCGCGAACGAACTGATGGACGCGGCGAACAACGTCGGTGCGACCATCAAGAAGCGGGAAGACACGCACAAGATGGCTGAGGCCAACAAAGCCTTCGCGCATTACCGCTGGTAAGCCATGGCACGAGAGTTTCCGCTTGAGCGGACCCGCAATATCGGGATCGCAGCGCACATCGACGCGGGCAAGACGACCGCGACCGAACGTATCCTCTTTTACACCGGCCGCACGCACAAACTCGGTGAGGTGCACGACGGCGCCGCGACGATGGACTGGATGCCGCAAGAGCAGGAGCGCGGCATCACCATCACGTCGGCCGCAACTGCATGCACGTGGCGCGACACGCGGATCAACATTATTGATACGCCTGGCCACGTGGACTTCACGGTCGAAGTCGAGCGCTCGCTCCGCGTTTTGGACGGACTGGTCGCACTGTTCGACTCCGTCGCGGCAGTGCAGCCGCAGTCCGAGACTGTCTGGCGCCAAGCCAACAAGTATCGCGTTCCGCGGATCATCTTCGTCAACAAGATGGACCGCGTCGGCGCCGACTTCTTTAACTGCGTCGACCGCATCCGAGAACGTCTCGGGGCGAATGCCGTTCCCATTCAAGTGCCGATCGGCGCCGAAGATCAATTCAAGGGCGTCGTCGACCTCTTCACGCTGAAGACAATCGTGTACACCGACGATCTCGGTTCGACGATGGCGCTCGAGGACGTGGAACCCGGCCCCCTGCGCGACACCGCGATGAAATGGCGTCAGGAACTCATCGAGGCGATCGCCGAACAGGACGATGCGCTGCTGGAGATGTTCTTTGCCGGCGAAGAGCTGCCGGTCGATCGGCTGAAGACGGCGCTGCGCAAAGCTACGATTGCCGGCACCGTGCTCCCCATGCTGTGCGGCTCCGCGTTCAAGAATAAAGGCGTTCAACCGCTGCTGGATGCGGTCGTCGATTTTCTGCCATCACCGCTGGAAGCAAAGCCAATCGTCGGCACCGATCCGAAGAGCGGCGCCGAGATTACGCGCAAGCCGGATGACAACGAGCCGTTTGCAGCACTGGCGTTCAAGATCGCGACCGATCCGTATGGGAATCTGACCTACTTCCGCGTGTATTCCGGCACGCTGCAGAAGGGAACGTACGTTTACAACGCCCGTACGCGCCGCAAGGAGCGCATCGGCCGAATCCTACGGATGCACGCAAACCATCGCGAGGACATCGACTCCATCGGCGCTGGCGATATCGCGGCGGCGGTCGGTCTTTCCGATACGCGCACCGGCGACACGCTGTGCGACGAGAAGCAGCCGATCATCCTCGAGACGATCACGTTTCCTGAGCCGGTAATCCACCAGGCGATCGAGCCCAAAACCAAAGCCGATCAAGACAAGTTGGGTACCGCGCTGGGCCGGCTCTCGCAGGAAGATCCGACGTTTCGCATGCGCACCGACGAAGAGACGCAACAGACCATCATTGCCGGGATGGGTGAGCTACACCTCGAGATCATCCTGGACCGGCTGCGCCGTGAATTCAAGGTCGAGGCGAACGTCGGCAAACCGCAAGTTGCCTATAAGGAAGCCATCACGAAGCGCGTCGAAAAGGAAGGACGCTTCATTCGGCAGAGCGGTGGCCGTGGGCAGTACGGCGACGTGTGGATTCGTCTCGAGCCTGGCGAGGCCGGAAGCGGATATGTATTCGAATCGGCGATCGTCGGCGGCGTCGTGCCGAGGGAGTACGTCAAGCCGGTCAACGAAGGGATCCGGGAGGCATCGCAAAGCGGTGCACTCGCCGGCTATCCGGTGCTCGACTTCAAGGCGACGCTCTTCGACGGTTCGTACCACGACGTCGACTCCTCCGAGATGGCATTTAAGATCGCGGGCTCGATCGCGTTTCAGGAGGCCAACCGCGCCGCCGGGCCGATCATCAAAGAGCCGATCATGGCCGTCGAAGTCACGACGCCACGCGACTACATCGGCGAAGTGATCGGTGACCTCAACAGCCGGCGTGGCATGATTCAGGGCAGCGAAGATGCACCGGGCGGCGCCCAGGTCATCAAGGCGATGGTCCCGCTCTCGGAGATGTTTGGGTACGCGACCGATATGCGTTCGAAGACGCAAGGCCGCGCGACCTACACGATGGAGTTCAGTCACTACGAGAAGGCGCCGAAATCCGTCGAGGACGAGATCGTCGCCAAAGCCCAAGGCAAGAAACCCGCAGCGTAACCCCATACCAGCATCAAGTAAGGAAGTGAACGTTTAAAGATGGCGAAGGCAAAGTTCGATCGTAGTAAGCCGCACGTGAACATCGGGACGGTGGGACACGTCGACCACGGCAAGACAACGCTGACCGCGGCGATCATCAACTGTCTCGCCACCGAAAACACGACGATCGCGAAGCGGACCGTCGACGATATCGACAACGCTCCTGAAGAGAAGGAGCGCGGCATCACGATCGCCATTTCGCACCAGGAGTACGAGACGGCGAAGCGCCATTACGCGCACGTCGACTGCCCCGGTCACGCCGACTACATCAAGAACATGATCACCGGCGCGGCCCGGATGGACGGGGCGATTCTCGTCGTGTCGGCGAGCGACGGCCCGATGCCGCAAACGCGCGAGCACATCCTATTGATGCGCCAGGTCGGCGTGCCGTACGTCGTCGTGTTTCTGAACAAGGTCGACATGGTCGACGACGCTGAGCTGCTGGATCTCGTGGAGATGGAAGTTCGCGAGCTGCTGAGCAAGAACGACTTCGCCGGCGATGATTGTCCGGTCATTCGCGGTTCGGCACTCAAGGCGCTGAACTCGAGCTTGAAGCGCGGCGACCCAGACGCGGATCCAATTTTCGCGTTGATGGATGCCGTCGACGTCTATATCCCAACACCGGAACGTGCCGTCGACAAGCCGTTCTTGATGCCGATCGAGGACGTCTTCACGATCACGGGCCGCGGCACGGTCGGCACGGGGCGTGTGGAGCGTGGTCAGATCAAGGTGGGCGAAGAGGTCGAGATCGTCGGCCTGCAGGACCGTTCGCGCAAGTCTGTCGTGACGGGCATCGAGATGTTCCGTAAACTGCTCGACGTGGGGATCGCCGGCGACAACATCGGCGTGCTGTTGCGCGGAATCGAGCGCAACGAGATCGAGCGCGGCCAAGTGTTAGCGAAGCCCGGCTCCATCAAACCGCACAAGAAGTTCCGCGCCGAGGTGTACGTCCTCTCGAAGGAAGAGGGCGGCCGCCATACGCCCTTCTTTGCGAATTACCGGCCGCAATTCTATTTCCGCACGACGGACGTGACGGGCACGATTCAGCTGCCGGAAGGTGTCGAGATGGTGATGCCCGGCGATAACGTGCAGATGAACGTCGAGCTGATCACGCCGATCGCCTGCGAAGAAGGTCTGCGCTTTGCCATCCGCGAGGGTGGGCGCACCGTCGGCGCCGGCGTCGTCACGGCGATTACAGAGTAAGATTGGCATGTTGTCGACCGTAACGTCGCTCCGCCTCAACATGCTCGCGGGTTGGTCGTTCGCGGAGAGAACGCTCGGCGAATCGAAATGCCACTCCACTCTCGCGGTCGCGTCGCGCAGAATAGAAAGAAAATAACTGTAGTACATGGCCAAGCAAAAAATCCGGATTCGGCTCAAGGCCTACGATCATAAGGTGCTCGATCAGTCGGCCGAGCGCATCGTCGACACGGCGAAGCGCACCGGCGCGTTCGTCAGCGGTCCCGTGCCGCTGCCGACGGAGATCAACCGCTTCTGCGTAAACCGCTCACCGCACGTCGACAAGAAAAGCCGGGAGCATTTCGAGATGCGCACGCACAAGCGTCTCATCGACATTCTTCAGGCCTCCCCGAAGACGATGGACGCGCTCATGCATCTCGATCTGCCAGCCGGCGTGGACATCGAACTCAAGGCGTAGCAACCTGTGGCACGCCGGAACCTCGTGGGTTCCTGCGGCCGTCCGATGCGTCAGTTCGGAAGGGTGTTCGGGATCGTCGTAAACCCTCCGGGCGAGGTGTCCTTCGGATCCGTGTATATGCCGAGAAGCTTGCCGCTTGGATACGAAGACGAGTCGATCTCGCCGTTCGAGCTCAAGTCTTGGTCGTGGAAAAAAATGATCGTTGAATCGGCGTTGAGGCGAATGGGGCCGTTCGTGCAAAAGGCTTTATTTTCGAGTGACGTTGTTTTGACGTTCTTGCGGCTGTAGGGCTTCGGGTAAATACTCATCACGAGAATGCTGGGCGCGCACTGACTGGTATCGTCCACCGTGATGAGGTCGTCCGTCTTCGGGTCGATGGCCACACCGTTCGGATTCGCATAACCTTCATTGAGAAGCGGCAATCTCGTGCAGTGATCCGACTGCGGGCCGTTCGGACCGGCGGGAAACTCGACGACGGCGTTGCGGTTTTGTGTGTCGGTGCCTTGGACGAAGATATCGCCTTCATTATCCACGGCGATGAAAAAACCGTACTGTATCTTCTTGCAGAAGAGCTCTCTGGGCTGCGGCGAGCCCTGTGGATACCAAGCGACGTTGCTGAAACGATTGATCGCATTGAGGACGTAGAGGGAGGAGTCTTTGCCGATGGCGATGTCGCTCGCCGTGCCGTAAGGATCTGACAGCGTCCTCTCGCGCTTCGTCACAACGTTGTAGAAGAGCACGAGACTGCTGACACCGGTGCACGGATTTCCGCTGGCGGCGATCACGACGTCGCCGTGGCCCACCAGCGAGGAGTAGGCACACATGCCCAACAGCGGGCTGTGTAAACCGGACAGGGTTTGCGGCGTGTTACTGCCGCCGGGCTGCACGTGCCAATACTCAAGGCCCTGAGTGGCGGGGTCCACTGCGATGAGGGCAGGCTTGCGCCACCCAGCGGCAACTGGCGCAACCGCTGTCAAGGCGCGGGGAGAAACCGGTATCGTCCCCACTGCCGCACTCATCGCACTCGCGCTAGGCGCGACGGCGATGGCGATAATGGGCAGGAAGACGGTGAGACGGAGGGCTGCGGACAGCTTCTTCATAGATCGCTCCTTCGAAAACAGCAGCCCGAGTGAAGCATCCTTCGATGGGCGTTGCAGGCAACCTCGCGAGTGGAGGGTCGAAGCCGTAGTGGCTTGACACATCGCAACGCCGACGTGATAGCGTATGAGTGAAGCCATGCAGACAGTTCGCCGCATTCCGAGGTCATTGGACTTCCCCGACACAGAGAAGCCGTACGTCGAGTCGATTCGCGGTCGCCTCGAACGCAAGGTGAGCCCGAAAACGCGGCACAGCATTCTGCAAGGCCGGCTCTGGGGCGTGCTGAATTCTTGGGGGGCCAGTCGCGGTTCAATAGGCACGGAGTGGCGGTTCTATCTTCTCACGGACAGAGCCAAGCCGTCGTCGCTCGTTCCGGACGTGGCGTACGTTTCACACGAGCGCTTACCACGCGATTTTCCCGAAGATGCGCGCGAACGGCCGCGCATCGCGCCGGACATTGCGGTTGAGATCGTGTCCCCTCGCGACTGCCTTCGATCGCTCGAGGAGAAGGTTGCGATATATCTGTCTCATGGCTGCGGCGCAGTGGTCATCGTCTGGCCCGAGCGCCACGCGGTTGAACTGCGGTATTCGGAAGGTCGCCGCGGCGAAGCTTCGAGCGGCCTCGTTTCGGTCGACGGCTTTCAAGGGCTCACGATCGATGTCGACTCGCTTTTCACCGATCTCTAAACTTGTGCAGATCCTGCGGAGAGCAAGGAGACATCGTCGGGATAGCGTAGGACGCACGGCGCATGGCAAAGTGGTTTTTCGAGCCCGGACACACCGAAGCGGAATTCAAAGCGCGGCACATGATGGTCACGTGGGTACGCGGTCTCTTTAAGAATATCGAGGGCACGCTGGACTTCGATCCCGCGCGGCCGGAACTCATGTCATTCCAGACGCAGATCGAAGCGCGCACGCTGTGGACGGGCGTTCAGCAGCGCGACGATCACCTGCGAAGTGCCGATTTCCTCGATGTCGAGCATCATCCGTACATTACGTACAAGAGCACGGCGGTGCGCCCCGTTGGCGAAACGGAGTATGTGGTGGATGGCGACCTTACGATCCGTGATACAACGAAGAACGTGCCCCTGCACGTAACGTATCTTGGCCAATGGGACACGCCGTGGTGGGAAGATGGAGTCGACAAAGGTCCGAAGCGGCGCGCTGGATTCGCCGCCAGAGCCCGCATCAACCGTTACGATTTCGGTGTCAACTGGAACGACGTGGTGCCGCGCAACGGCATCGTCGTGAGCGAAGAGATCGAGATCACCATCGACGTCGAGGCGATCCACGAAGAGTAGCGTCGCTACATACCGGTGCCGCCGGCTGTTGGTTGCGTCACCGGTGCGACCATGCGAGCGGAGAGCGCCTGATTCGCGACCGCCTCGAGCGACTGCAAGTGCGCACGCGTAAGCGCTTCAAGACGCGGTTTCATCTGCGCTTTGCGGACGTCGCTGCGAAGCGAAAGCAACTCCGCGCGTGCCAGCGATTGGGCGTCGTATGGCGTT
Organism: Vulcanimicrobiota bacterium; assembly: GCA_019241305.1. Classification (GTDB taxonomy): domain Bacteria; phylum Vulcanimicrobiota; class Vulcanimicrobiia; order Vulcanimicrobiales; family Vulcanimicrobiaceae; genus JAFAXE01. The sequence goes on along the minus strand of JAFAXE010000071.1, from coordinate 369 downwards.
CCCGGTTTCGGGGCCAGCAGCAACTCTGCGAGCCGTCGCGCGTACCACTGTTGCAGGCTGCGATGAACAGCCCCGGCGGTGCTGAAGTGCCCGTTTCTGACGTCGCCGAACACGGAGGCTTGCGTCCAGCCGAAGAGATCTCCCAACGTCATCGTGCTGTTCGCCGCGTACTTCAGCGACATGTCATCGAGGCGCTCCAGCAGCGGCGGGTTCAACAAGCGCTCGAGGACTCGCTGCTGTAAAGCCTCCACGGCAGTCGCGATCGGAACGTCGTGGCGCAGTGGCGGATTGTACGCCCACGCGGGCTGTGGCAGATCCGTCACCCATTCGGAGTAGACCATCGCACGCAACAAACTTGGAGACACGTTC
>JAFAXE010000188.1 GCA_019241305.1 Vulcanimicrobiota bacterium | reverse complement strand
GCGGGCAAACACGGTCGCAAACTCGAGGCCAATCACGCCGCCGCCCACGACCAAAACCTTCTCGGGAATCCGCTGGAGTTTCACCGCATCGTCGGAATTGATGATCGTATCGCCATCCCGGCCCCACGCCTTGACATCGACCGGGGCCGAACCCGTCGCGATGACGGCGGTCTCGAATGCATAGGTTTCTTTGCCGCCATCGCGCTTGCTCAGCGTCACAGTATGGGGATCGACGAACGACGCTTGGCCGTACGCAAACGTGACCCCATTGGCTTTGAACAACTGGTTCACGCCGCCGACGTTGGCTCGAACGACGTCATCCTTGAATTTTGCGACGCGATCGCGGTTGATCTGGGGAGGTGCAACGATTAAACCGATCTGATCGGCCTCGCGAATGTGACGCGTAACTTCACCGACGTGCAACAACGCCTTGGTCGGAATACAGCCCCAATTGAGACACACCCCTCCCACCTCGTCGCGGTCGAAACACGCCACGCGTTTGCCGAGCTGAGCCAAACGGATCGCCGCATGGTACCCACCCGGGCCAGCCCCGATGACGACCGCGTCGACGGTGTGATCTGCCACAAAACCTGCTTTCCAACGAGAGACTGCCGCGGCAAGCGGCGTGACGTAAGACCGCTTCGGGGACGGAAACGGTTTCCCGCTACAGCAGGGTGCGACGCATGTCGGCGAGGACGCCGGCGAGGAAGACGGTGAAGCGGGCTGCGGCGGCGCCGTCGACGACGCGATGATCGTAGGAAAGCGAGAGCGGCAACAGCAATCGCGGCACGAACGCCGTGCCTTCCCAAACCGGTCGCGTCGCGGCGCGGCAGACCCCAAGAATCGCGACTTCGGGTGCGTTGATGATCGGCGAAAAGTATGTTCCCCCGATGCCGCCGAGACTCGAGATCGTAAACGTGCCACCCTGCATGTCGGCGAGTCCCAGCTTGCCGTCGCGCGCGCGGTTCGCGAGTTCGGCAGTTTCTCGAGCAATCTCGAAGATGCCCTTACGATCGACGTCGCGGATCACCGGAACGACGAGGCCCTCCGGCGTGTCGGCTGCGAATCCCAGATGATAATACTGCTTCAGGATCAGCTCGTCGCCATCGAGCGATGCGTTAAATTGTGGGTAGTGGCGCAGCGCCGCGACCGCCGCTTTCATCAAGAAGGCGAGCAACGTGACCTTCACGTCGCGCTGTTCGGCGTTGATGTGCTGGCGAAACGCCTCCAGTTCGGTAATGTCCGCGTCGTCGTGCTGCGTGACGTGCGGAATCATGACCCAATTACGATGGAGGTTGGGTCCCGCGATCCGTTTGATGCGAGACAACCGCACGCGTTCCGTTTGCCCGAACTGTTCGAAGTCGAGTTTCGGCCACGCCGGCAAGCCCGGAAGCGACGACGCTGCGGCAACACCGCCCGGAGCAGCGAGGACCCCTTTCACGAAGCGTTGGACGTCGTTGCGGGTGATGCGGCCATTCGGCCCTGAACCAGAGACGGCGCCGAGATCGACGCCTAACTCACGCGCAAAGCGGCGGATCGCCGGACTGCCGTGGACCGTCCGGGATGGCGTCGCCGGTTGTCCTTCGCCGTCGCGCGACGGCGGTGGACTTGGGGCGACCGTAGCCGGCGGAGCGGCCGTCGACGTAGCCGCCTTGCTCGCAGGTGGTGGCTCGGGCTCCCGGGGCGTTGTCGCGGCCGGTGCAGTAGACGCCTTTCCTTCGGCTTGAGACTCGGAGCCCGTAACGTGCGCGATGATTGAACCTGCCGAAACTTTGTCGCCGACATTGACCGCGATGTCGTGCACCGTTCCGCCCGACGAAGCGGGGACTTCCATCGTCGCCTTTTCGGATTCCAGCGTCACGAGCGGTGCATCTTTGTCGATGCGGTCTCCCGGTTTGACGAGAACCTCGATGACCGGGACATCGTGAAAGTCGCCGATGTCTGGAACGACTAAGTCGATCACGGCGCTCATTAGACTACACCGTTACGGGATTCGGCTTGGCGGGATCGATGCCGTACTTCTCGATCGCTTCACCGACGCGCCGTTGCTCGAGCGATCCATCTCGCGCCAGCATGTCGAGCGCCGCCAACGCGATCCAATAGCGGTCGACTTCGAAGAACGCGCGCAGGCGCTTGCGCGTGTCGCTGCGGCCGAAGCCGTCGGTTCCCAGCGCCCGGAACGGTCGATCCACGAACGGTCGAATTTGATCCACGAATGTCTTGACGTAGTCGCTCGCTGCTACCACGGGACCTTCGTGGCCCTGGAGCATCGCCTGCACGTAGGGTTGCTGCGACTGCTCGCCCGGATGGAGCATATTGCGGCGCTCGACGTCCAACCCATCGCGCGCGAGCAGGGTGAAACTGGTCGCGCTCCAGACGTCCGAGGAAACACCGAAGTCATCGCGCAGCAGTTCGGACGCCGCAATCACCTCGCGCAAGATGGCGCCTGAACCCATGAGTTGAACGCGTGGGCGCTTTGAGCCCTTCGCCTCGGCGGACCGCAAAGGGTAGAGGCCCTTCAAAATGCCTTCTTCCACGCCGGAAGGGATTGCCGGATGATGATAGTTTTCGTTCATCACGGTAATGTAATAAAAAATGTCCTCCTGGGCGTGTACCATTCGCCGAACGCCGTCCGCGATGATGGTCGCGAGTTCGTAGGCGAACGTCGGGTCATACGGGACACAGTTCGGGATTGCTGAGGCAAAGAGGTGGCTATGCCCGTCCTCGTGCTGCAGCCCTTCACCGTTGAGCGTCGTCCGTCCGGAGGTACCGCCGATCAAGAATCCGCGGGAACGCATGTCTCCCGACGCCCACGCGAAGTCACCGACGCGCTGAAATCCAAACATCGAATAGAAGATGAAGAAGGGAAGCATCTGCACGGCGTGCGTCGAGTACGCGGTACCGGCCGCGATCCACGAGCACATCGAACCGGCTTCGGTGATGCCTTCCTGCAAAATTTGTCCCGACTTGTCCTCGCGGTACCACATCAGCTGCTCCGCGTCTTGCGGCCGGTACAGTTGGCCGAGGGACGAGTAGATCCCAAGCTGACGGAACATGCCCTCCATGCCGAAGGTCCGTGCCTCATCGGCAACGATGGGAACGATGCGCGCTCCAATGGTCTTATCGCGAGCGAGCGTGGAAAGAATGCGAACGAAGGCCATCGTCGTCGAAAACTCGCGTTCGCCGCTGTCGCTCATCAGCGCGGAGAACGCGGAGCGTTCCGGAACGGTGAGCGGCGATTCAACGTTGCGCCGTCGCGTTGGAACAGAGCCGCCGAGCGCCGATATCCGTTCGCGTAAGTACTGCATCTCCGGACCGTCGTCACGCGGCCGAATGAACGGAACATCCTCGAGTTGCTCATCCGAAACCGGTATCGCGAACCGGTCCCGGAACGCGCGCAACTGTTCGACGACCATCTTCTTTTGCTGGTGCGCGACGTTCATTCCCTCGCCTGCGGTACCGAGGCCGTACCCTTTAATCGTCTTCGCGAGGATGACGGTCGGTTGTCCGGTGTGCTCGGCGGCGGCCTTGTATGCGGCGTAGACCTTGTAGGGATCGTGCCCACCGCGATTGAGGTGCCAGACGTCTTCGTCGGTCCAGTCTTTCACCAAATCGCGCGTCTGGGGAAAGCGGCCGAAAAAGTGCTCGCGCACGAAAGCGCCGTCGCGCGACTTATAGGTCTGATAATCGCCGTCGACCGTCTCATTCATCAAGCGGACGAGCATGCCGCTCTCGTCGTTCGCCAAAAGTCCGTCCCAGCGGCGTCCCCAGATCACCTTGATGACGTTCCAGCCGGCGCCCCGAAAGACGCCCTCGAGCTCTTGAATGATCTTGCCGTTGCCACGTACCGGACCGTCGAGCCGCTGCAAGTTGCAGTTCACCACAAAGATCAGGTTATCGAGGCGCTCGCGAGCCGCAAGGGCGAGCCCGGCAAGCGACTCCGGCTCATCGACTTCACCGTCGCCCAGAAACGACCACACTTTGCGCGCGCTCGTGTCGGCAATGCCGCGATCGTGCAAATATTTCATGAAGCGCGCTTGATACACGGCTTGTAGCGGACCAAGACCCATCGAAACGGTTGCGAATTGCCAAAAATCCGGCATCAGCCATGGATGAGGGTACGACGAGAGACCGTTTTCCGAAACGTCTTGGCGAAAGTGTTCGAGCCGGCTTTCCGAAATGCGTCCTTCGATGAAGGCGCGTGCGTACACGCCGGGCGCCGAATGTCCTTGGAAATAGACGAGGTCACCACCGTGCTTTTCCGACGGTGCATGCCAAAAATGATTGAAGCCGACGTCGAACAGCGTCGCGGCGGAAGAGAACGTCGCGACGTGGCCGCCCAACTCGCTCGCTTCGCGATTTGCGCGCACGACCATCGCCATCGCGTTCCAGCGAACGAAATGGCGCAGCCGTTCCTCGAGCGCGGCATTGCCGGGGAAGACCGGCTGCCGGTCGGGCGGAATCGTATTGATGTACGGCGTCGTTAACGGATGCGCGAACTGCACGCCCCGCGATTGCGCCCGTTCCGTCAGCGCCGCGATCAAGCTGCGGGTGCGCTCCGCGCCCTCGGTCTCGATGACGCCCTCGAGGGCATCGAGCCATTCGTTCAGTTCTTCAGGGTCCGGCTGCGGCGACGCGACCGCTCCCGCACCATTGCGCCGTGCCGTTGCCGGCGAGGTATCGATCATGCTGTGCTCCAGTGAAAATCCCCTAGGGACTTGCTTGAAGGAACAGCGGAGTGCCTTCCACGCGCTGCCGGCTGGGAGTGCCGATTGCGGCTTCCCGCTAAGGGATGAGTGAAACGAACGCTGTGTCGAAGGCTGCTCATCCATGCGGGGCAATCGTTCACCGTCGCAACGAGGGCCGCTGCGCACGCGTGCGAAGCGGATCGTCGGTCCGCTTGACGCGTGGTATGAAGCGACGGGGCGAAGCCTCCCGTGGCGTCGCGTCCCGACACCGTACTACGTGGTCGTGAGCGAATGTATGCTCCAGCAGACGCAGGTGGACCGCGTCGTTCCGATCTTCGAGGCGTTCGTCGCTCGCTTTCCTTCATTTGAAGCGCTGGCCGCGGCGCCGGCCGGCGCCGTGGTCCGCGCCTGGCATGGGCTCGGCTATAACGGGCGGGCGGTCCGTCTCCACGCGCTCGCACGCACCGTGTGCAGCCGGTACCGCGGGGTGCCACCGGAAGACGCCCAAGCGCTGCGCGAACTCCCCGGGGTGGGGCGCTATACCGCCGGCGCCATTCGCGCATTTGCGTATGGCATACCCGACATCGCGCTCGATACCAATGTGAAGCGTGTGTTGGAGCGGGTGTTTTACGGTAGCTTGCAAGACGGCAAAGCGTCACGTGCGCTTGAGACTGCGGGTGGCGCTCTGCTCGAATATGCGCCCCCGTTTTCGCTCAATTCTGCGCTGATGGATCTCGGCGCGACGCTGTGTACGGCTCGCCGCCCAAAGTGTGTGCTGTGCCCGCTTTCATTCACGTGTGCGGCGGCCGGCACGTCGACCTCTCACGAGCGTACGCGATTCTCGCAAACTGCGGTGAGTGAACGCGTGCCGTTTCGCGAGACGTCGCGCTACCTTCGCGGGCGTATCGTCGATGTGTTGCGTGCACTCCCGCCAGGGACGTCGACGACATTGGCCTCAGTACACAAGGCGCTCGCTCGCTGCCTCCCTTCCAAAACTCGCAGCGACGTTGCGGCCGCCGCGACCGCCCTGGTCCGGGACGGTATTATCGTTCGGCGACGCAGCCGGCTGTCGCTCGCAGACTGAGCATCTCACCAAGCTTTAATTCAATCAGTGGCAAGCAAGGGCGCATAGCCGCGCCGGGCATGGGAACAAGGCGCAGGTGTCCCACCGTTTTGTGCTCGGTGAGCAACCAGGCTAGGAAAGGAATACGTCCCATGAAACTGCGCAAGCGAGTGCTGGCGGCGGTGCTCGGTGCGATCTCGATCGTGTCGCTCTCCGCGTGCAACGGCGGCGGTGGCGGTATCAATCCGTTCACGCCCAGCCGCGGAACGCTGCGGTTTATCAACGGTTCACCCGATGCGGGCCCAGTCGACGTGGCGATCGGCGGACCGAACTCGACGTCACCGAACTGGACCGGCGTCCCGTACGCGGGAGGTGCCCAGGCGGCGGGTGTCCCGAACCCGGGAATCACGAGTTACATTCAGTTCAACGCGCCGACGCAATCGATTTTCATCTACAACAACGCGACTCACGGGCAGATCAGCGTGCCGCAAACGAGCATCACGATCACGCCGAATGGACGAACGACCGTCGTGCTGACCGGATCCGTTACCAACAAGACTGCGCGGCTGGTCACCTTCAACGAACACCTGTTCCAGACGGTGGCAAATTCAGCGTCGGTATCGTTCCATCACGCCTCGGTCCAATTCATCACGACGAAATTTAACGTCGGCGACCAAAAGGCTGGCCCGAACGATTCGACGTCGTGCGCGAGCGGCTTCGCCATCATCCCCCCGCCGATTCTCTTCGGACCGCCCATCGCGTTCCAAGAGGGGTTGCCGCAGAGCGTGGCATCGACCGGCATCCAGTTCTGCGCTCAGTCGCAAGCGGACCCGACATTGATCCTGACGCTTCGGCCGTTTGACGTCGATGCGAGCAATACGGGTAACGTGATGCCGTTCACCGGTGGGACCTCGGTGAACAGCGATCAGAACCTCTCCATCTATCTGATCGACGGCCCCGCCAGCACCGGCAAGCCAGTCCTCGTCGGCGTCTTCGACCCGAACCACTAAAAGCAGTACCTTTGCTGCATGGAAGGCCGGCGGGCCGCCGGCTTTCCGTGCTGGGAAGGCCGGCAGACCGCCGGCCTTCGTTTTTCATCGCGAGAAGGAAGCGTCACCGTCAGCGCTAACGGGTGCCGCCCACCGCGATGCGCATTCCGTTTCCAAAGCGTAAGGTCACGCGCACCGTCGCCGCACGAGAACTCGCAATCCTTGAAGCCACGTACCCGCAAGCTGCGACGGCGCTCGAATACCAGGATCCGTTCACACTGCTGATTGCGGTGATTCTTTCTGCGCAGACGACCGACGCCGGCGTCAACCGCGTGACTCCTGTCCTGTTCCAGCGCTATCCGACAGCACAGGCCTTAGCGGGAGCAGACCTCGCCGAGGTCGAGCGTATCATCAAACCTACCGGCTTCTTTCGCGTCAAATCACGCAACATCGTGCGGGCTGCGCAAGCTGTGGCGGAGCGCTTCGGCGGTATGGTGCCCTCCGACCGTGAGTCCCTCGAAACGGTTCCCGGCGTCGGACGGAAAACCGCAAGCGTCGTTCTCTCGGTGGCCTTTGGCGAAGCCGAACTCGCCGTCGACACGCACGTTTTTCGCGTCGCCCACCGCCTGGGACTCACAACGGCCTCCACGCCGCGTGGCGTGGAGGAGGACGTGCGTAAACTCGTGCCGCGCGAGAAGACGCGCTTCGCACATCACTGGTTGATCTTGCACGGGCGCGCGATCTGCAAGGCTCCCGTCCCGCTCTGTGCGCGCTGTCCTGAGAATCAACTCTGTCCGAGCGTCCCTATCGTGCAACGCGCACTCCGCCTTCAACGCGCGCAGCCACGCCGGAGAGCGTAGTGCAGGCTTCACACCTGCCCACGCGGGAATCGTTTTCATATGCATGAGCACGCGCCGCCGCTCGCCGCGGCTCAGGGGCGAAGGCCGCGGATCCCCGACACGCCGCAGCGTGCGAGCCTCGAGCGCTCCCGGCGTATCCGTGAGATCGTATTCGGTGCGCAGGATGGCCTGTTGACCACACTCGGGATCGTGACGGGCGTCGGCGGAGCGACCGACGCGCGCGCGACGATCCTGTTAGCCGGTGGCATTTCGACGCTTGTCGGTGCGCTCTCGATGGGCGTCGGCGAATACCTCGGCGGGAAAGCCGAACGCGAGGTCGTCGAGCACTGGGTCGACGTCGAGCAGCGCGAAATGCTCGAAAACACGGACGAAGAGATCGCGGAGCAGATCGGCTATTACCGGCAGAAGGGCTTTCCGCCGGACGAGGCGCGCATGATCGTCGACCGGCTGACGAAACATCCGGATATCTGGTTGCACGAAATGGTGCGCGACGAGTTCGGCATCGATCCGCGCGACTCGCAATTCGCCGGCCTTTCCTCGACCTTTGCCATGGCGGGCTCGTTTGCCGCGGGTGGGATCATCCCGGTGTTGCCGTATCTTTTTCCGTTGTCACACCTCGTCGCACTATTAGTGAGCCTCGTCCTCGCGGTGTGCGGCCTCTTCGTGGTGGGCGTGATCGCGGCGCGCATCGCTCAGCGCAGTGCACTGCGCAAGGGCCTCGAGATCGTTGCCTTCGGCGCCGCCGTGTTCGGCA
>JAFAXE010000106.1 GCA_019241305.1 Vulcanimicrobiota bacterium | reverse complement strand
CAGCCGCTCGATCTCGTCGGACGAAAATTGCATCGGGACGAGGTCCGGGTCCGGAAAGTAGCGATAGTCGTGCGCCTCTTCTTTGCTGCGCATGGAATGCGTCGCCCCCGTGAGCTCGTCCCAGCCCAGCGTTTCTTGCACGATCCTACCGCCACGCTGGAGGACGTCGCGCTGCCGTCCGATTTCCGCGGCGATGGCCCGCTGAACCGAACGAAACGAATTCATGTTCTTGATTTCCGTCTTCGTTCCGAGTTGTGTGCTACCAGAAGGACGAAGCGAAACGTTGGCATCGCAGCGCAGCGAGCCTTCCTCCATCTTCACGTCGCTCACGCCCAGCGCGACGAACGTTCGCTTGAGCGCCTCGAGGTAGGCGACGGCTTCCGCGGGCGAGTGAAGATCCGGTTCCGAGACGCACTCCATGAGAGGCACACCGGCGCGATTGAAGTCGACGAGAGAGTATGCGCTTCCCGCGATCCGGCCGTCGGCGGTCCCGCCGTGCAGCGATTTTCCGGTGTCCTCCTCGAGGTGAATGCGGGTAAGGCGACAGGTGTGCTTTTCGCCGTCGGCGAGCCAAAACGTTACGGAACCGCCCCGTACGAGCGGCATGTCGTACTGCGAAATTTGATAGTCCTTCGGCATGTCCGGGTAAAAATAGTTCTTGCGATCGAACTTGGAAAATGCCGGCACCTCCGCGCCGAACGCGAGCCCGGCTCGAATGATATGCTCGATCGCGCTCCGGTTTGGGACCGGCAATGCTCCCGGGAGCCCGAGGCAGACCGGGCAGACGTTCGTGTTCGGCTCCGCGCCGAAAACGTTGCGGCAACCGCAAAACATCTTGCTCTCGGTCCGCAACTCGACGTGGCACTCGATGCCGATGACCGCTTCATACTCCACACCGGTCTGGGCGTGTGAAGTGAGCTGCGTCATGCCGAGACCGCCGCTTCCGACGCTGTCAGCGCCGGCGAACGCCGCTCTGCGTGAAAGGTGGCACGTTCGTACGCGCGTGCGACGTCCAGCAGCCGCGTCTCCGTAAAGAGCGGCGTCGTGAGCTCGAGGCCCACCGGCAACGCCGCTCCATCCGAGGCCACGTATCCGCATGGAAGCGAGAGCGACGGTAAACCGGCGAGCGACATCGGGATGGTGTAATAGTCCATCAAATACATGCTATAGGGATCGGACTTTGCGTTGAAACGAAACGCGACGCACGAGGCCGCAGGGCATGCGATGACGTCGCAGGACTCGAAGGCCCGAGCGAAGTCCCGAGCGATGAGCGTGCGGGCTTTCTGTGCACGCACGTAATACGCGTCGTAGTAGCCGCTCGACAACGCGTGCGTGCCGATGAGAATGCGCCGCTTCACTTCAGGGCCGAACCCCGCTGCTCGCGTTGCCTCGTACATGGAGCCGACATTCGGTTCATCGACGCGTAACCCGTAACGCACTCCGTCAAAACGCGCCAAGTTCGAGGAACACTCTGCCGGCGCGATGAGGTAGTACGTCGCCACGCCGTAGTCGGCCGTTGGCAGTGAGACATCGACGAGCTCGGCCCCGAGCCGTTCAAGGTCCGCGTACGCCGCTTCGTAGACGGTCCGCAGTTCCGGCTCTAAGACATCGAGCGGAAACTCCCGGACGATTCCGACCCGGATTCCGTGCAAATCCTCACGCCAGCGAGAGGGAAGCGCTTCCAGCGGGCGCTCGACACTCGTCGCGTCGAGCGGATCCTTTCCGCCGATCGCGGCGTAGAGCAGGGACGCATCGTTCACGGTCTTCGCGATGGGGCCGATCTGATCGAGGCTCGACGCGAAGGCCACGAGGCCATAGCGCGAGACGCGCCCGTACGTCGGCTTGAAGCCAACGACGCCGCAAAAGGCCGCGGGTTCGCGGATGGAACCGCCGGTGTCGCTTCCGAGGCCGAGCGTCGCGATGTCCGCTGCAACCGCCGCAACGCTGCCTCCCGAAGATCCGCCGGGGACGCGTGCGAGGTCCCACGGATTGCGCGTGACGCCGAGAGCGCTATTCTCGCACGAACTTCCCATGGCAAACTCGTCACAGTTCGTCTTGCCGACAGCGACTGCGCCGGCATCGAGCGCCCGCTGAACCGCCGTGGCCGTATACGGCGCAGTCCACTGTTCGAGGATCCGCGAACCACACGTCGTTCGCGTCCCGGCGAGACACATGTTGTCTTTCACGGCAAGCGGAACGCCCGCGAGCGGAAGAATCTCGCCAGATGCAATCCGTTCGTCGACGTGGCGAGCCTGTGCGAGCGCTAACTCGTCCGTGATCGTCAGGTATGCACCGACTTTGCCGTCGAGCTGGTGGGCACGCGTCAGCGTTTCGGAAGCGACCTCGACAGCGGATCGTTTGCGCGAACGTACCGCGGCGGCGATGGAAGCTGCGGTTTGGCCCAGCATCAGCGTTCCTCGTCGTGGCGAGCACGCAGGCCGTCGTCCGAGATCGCGATGATACGAGGGACGCGGAAGTATGGTCCTTGCCGATTGGGCGCTTCAGCAAGGACCGCCTCACGCGACAGCGACGGGCGCACGACGTCGTCGCGCTCCGCGTTGCTTGCCGGAATCACCTGCGCCGTTGGAGGTACCTCGCCCGTTGGCAGGCGTTCCAGCGCAGCGACGTGACTCAGCAGGTTGTCGAGTTGAGCGCCGTACGTCGCAATCTCGTCCGGCGTTAACGCGATGCGTGCAAGCTTGGCGACATAGCGGATATCGATGCTTGGAGCCGACATGGGATGGTGATGCTTCTCTGCCGCCTTCAGTGCGCCCCGCGCGCCTCATCGGCGAAGCCGAGTGGCGGCGCGGTCGGTTTTCGCAGCGCCACGAACGCCTCCACGTGGCCGGTGTGAGGAAACATGTCGAAGGGTTGGACGACGTCGATTTCATAAGCGCCTTGGACGAGGACAGCCACGTCGCGCGCCAGCGTCGCGGGATTGCACGAGAGATACCACACATGGGGAATCCCGGCGCTGCAGAGCGCGCGCAGCACGGCTTCATCGCTGCCCTTACGCGGAGGATCGAGGAATGCAATATCGCTCTCACCCAACGCGGCGACGACTCGGTCTTCGTGGACAACCTGTTCGACGCGACCCCTCAAGAACGTTATTGCCGCCCCCAAACCGTTGGAATCGGCATTCCTCTTCGCCTCGCGAACGGCCTCGGCACTCTCCTCAATGCCTGTGACACGCGCCCCGAGCCGTGCAAAGAACAAGCCAAACGTGCCGACACCGCAATAGAGATCGAGAATGCGCGAGCCTGGCGGCACGCGGGGCGCGAGAAAGCGAAAGATCGACGCGACCATCTCGCTGTTGACTTGAAAAAAGGAAGAGGGCGAAACACGAAACGACAACCCTTCAATCTCTTCCGTTGTCTGTGGACGGCCAGCGACGGTCACACTCTTGCGACCCAACACCGCGTTCGCGCCGGCGAGTCCGTACGAGTTCGTCAGTCCCGACGCGCCGGGCAACGCTGCGGAGACAGCAGAACCGCGCTCACGAAGTTCCGGCGACGGATGCTGCGTCGTGAATGACGCCACCAGATCGTTTGCACCGCCGGCCCGTGCGACCACGTGCTTCACCGCCCGAAAGGCCGGCGCCGTCTGTGGTCTGCGCGCCACCTCCCACAGTGCTGCGATCGTGCGATCCAACTGCGGTCGCACAACGGGGCACGCCTCGATCGTCACGACATCGTGCGAGCGCGCGCGGTAGAAGCCAAAACCAACTCCGTCTTGGCCGCGTGCGACCACGAGAGCCATTTTGTTACGGTACGCTTGTGGGAACTCCATTCCGACGGTCTTGCATACCGTGAGCGGCTTCACGTGACCGATACGGCGCAACGCGCTTTCGACCATCGAGCGTTTCCAAGCGAGTTGCCCTTCGTACGTGAGGTGCTGCAGCTGGCAGCCGCCGCAACGTCCGAACACCGGGCAGAACGGAACCGCACGTTGCGACGAAAACGTCAGCAATTCGACGAGCTCCGCGATCGCGTACTTTGGCTTGCGCTGCGCAATGCGAACGCGCGCGCGTTCCCCGGGCAGCGGGCCCCATACGAAAACTACCATCCCCACCGCCCTGCCAATGCCTTGTCCGCTTGTCAGCAGATCGGTGACCGCCACTTCGACGACGGCGCCGACGCTGAGCGGTGTCACGGCGGCAGAGTTATGTGTTCTTTTGGTCGTCGAGCTGTTTCAGGAGGCGGTTCGCCTCATCGATGAGCGCCTGAATACGCTCGGTCGTCGGATCCGACGGTGTATGGCGCAGCGCTGATCGCAGGACGATAGCCGCTACACCAAGCGACGCCGCAGCGAGCCCTAAGACGAGGACGGCACGCCACGCAGCGGATGCGCCCGAATCTGGCCGAACCACGCCGTCTTCCTTGATCACATCGGCCGGTTGCGCTCCGTTTTCGAGCCTTTCTTCCATGCTTTCCCGGTTCGCGGACAGCGATGCAGGTTCTTCTCTCGCCCAGCGCCGTTGCGGCCGCACCGGCCCTACGGTGCTCCATCTTCGCCGAACCGGCAGGCGTGTTACGGTTCGCGAGCCCAACGTTTGCGAAAGGCAACGATTTTTTCGGCAATTTCACGCGGTTCATCGACGACCACGAGGGTATTGCCCGTCGTCAGCACCACCACCGTAACGGCTGGATCTTCTTCGCGCTCGGCGGTTTCAATGAGATCGGCGTTGAGAAACACTTCGTGGCCGTTCTGGCGCTTCAGCGCGATCATTTAGGACAGCGCCATTTCCGAACGCTCTGCTCCGAATGAGACCGCCTGAATTGGAACCTGGAGCGCGCGCTGCAAGGCCTCAACGTACCGGCCGGCGTTGCCTGGCAGATCGCGAAGACGGCGCGCGTCCCGTGGGAGTTCTCCCCATCCCTCATGCCACTCGACCTCGGTTTGCAGCGGCTCATCTGCGAGACTTTGCATGCTGATCGGCGCTCCATCGCGGGCATAGGAAACGACAACGCCAACGCGTTCCAAACCCGATAGCACGTCGAGCTTCGTTAAGATGACCGAGGTCAGGCCGTTCACCTGCGTCGCGTATCGGGCCGCGACCGCATCGAACCAGCCACACCGTCGCGGCCGTCCGGTTACCGTACCAAACTCGGCACCGCGCTCGCGGAGCCACTCTGCCGTGGCGCCGTGCAACTCTGAAGGAAACGGTCCGGCACCAACACGCGTGCAGTAGGCTTTGGCCACGCCTACCACCGAGCCAATGCTTCGTGGCCCAATGCCGAGCCCGGTACAGGCCGCACCAGCGATCGTGTGCGAACTCGTGACGAAGGGGTAGGTTCCATAGCCAACATCGAGCATCGTCCCTTGAGCGCCCTCGATCAGTACGCGGCAATCGCGTTGGAGCATCTCTTGGATGAAGCGCACGCCGTCGACGACATGGGGCAGGACACGCCGCCCCAGCGTCAGCGTCTCCTCGATGACCGCTTCCACTGGCGGCGATTCCACGCCGGCGCCGGCATCGTCTCCATGTAGGCGGTAGCGTTGGGCGATCTTCTCGGCCAGCGCTGTGGGACGATGCAAATCGCCGAACGTTATGCCAACGCGCCCGGCCTTATCGACGTACGCTGGGCCAATACCACGCCCGGTCGTTCCGATCGCGTGAGCTCCCCGTCGCTTTTCCGTCGCGCGTTCCTGGGCCGCATGATACGGAAGGACGATGTGGGCACGATCGGAGACGCGTATGCGCTCGATATCGATGCCGAGATTGGCGAGCATCTCGAATTCGCTGACGAGGGTCGCGAGGCTGACGACGGTTCCTCCGCCGATGAAGAGGAGAGGACGGTTTTGCAGGACACCGCTCGGCACGATGCGCAGCGCCACTTTGCGCTTGCCGCACACGATCGTGTGCCCTGCATTGTCGCCGCCGCCGAACCGGGCGATGAGGTCATAGGAATCGGCGTGATAGTCGACGACGCGCCCTTTGCCTTCGTCGCCCCACTGTATTCCGACAATGACGTCGGCTAAACCGCACGTTGGGCTGCGGTCAGCGTTTGCTTTGAGCACCATACAAGCCTTCGGCGGCGACGAACTTTGCACCGGCTGGTTCGTTACGGGTCATGAGACGCGGGGAATAGGATTTGCCGCCACGGAGGCCATCGATGAAGGTTTTTGGGCCACTTCGCCATGGTTTATGGGTGACCGCGACCGTTCTTGTGAGCGGTTGTAGCGGCGGCACCAGCTCGACCTCGACAAGCGTTGTCGGTCCGCCACCGCCGACGCAGGCACTACAGCACATCGTCGTGATCATGCAGGAAAACCGCTCATTCGATAACTTCTTCATGGGCTTTCCCGGCGCCGATTCGGCGTCGAGCGGTCGCACCAGCAGAGGTCTCACCTTGCCGCTTCACGCGGTCAATCTCGAGACGACGTTCGACCTCGGTCACGGGCACGGCGATTTCGAAACCGAATACCGACATGGTGCGATGGACGGTTTCGATCTCGAATCCTACGGACCGAAAGGCTGGCCACATCCGCTGTACTACTTGGCGTACGGGTACGTACCCACCCAACAGATTCTTCCGTATTGGACGCTGGCGAAGCAATACACGCTCGCCGATCGCATGTTCCAATCGAATACGGGTCCCAGCTATCCAGCGCATCAATACCTCATCGCGGGACAGTCGGCGCTGGTCGACGGCAATCCCTCAGTGCCGCGGAACGCACCACCGACCTCCGGCTGGGGCTGCGACGATCCTGCGGGCACATTGGTACCGGTGCTCAATTCTAAGGTCGACGTTTTCCCGTGCTTCGACTATGAGACGATCGGAGATTTGCTGGACGCGCACGGCATCACGTGGGCGTACTACGCGCCGACGGCCGGCCAGAAGTCGGGAGGGTACATCTGGTCCGCGTACGATGCCGTCAAGCACATTCGCTTTGGCAAAGATTGGAATTTGAACGTCCTCTCTCCACAAACGCGGATTTTGGATGACGTGGCGGCGGGGCGGCTGCGCCAGGTTTCTTGGGTGGTGCCCGATGCGCTGGACTCGGATCACCCCTACACCAGTGAAAACACCGGGCCGGCTTGGGTGGCATCGGTCGTCAACGCGATCGGGAACAGCCAGTACTGGAAGAACACGGCGATCCTGATCAGCTGGGATGACTGGGGTGGTTGGTACGACCACGTCCCACCCCCGTCCGTCGATAGCATGGGCCTGGGCTTTCGTGTGCCCCTTATCGTCGTTTCGCCCTACGCGCGGCGCGGCTACGTCTCACACGTGCAGCACGAGTTCGGCAGCATCATGAAACTGATTGAAACGCGCTTTGGCTTAGGGACGCTGGGGCAGCGGGACGCTCGATCTGACGACCTATCCGACTGCTTCGATTTCACGCAAACGCCAACCGCGTTCAGCACGGTGCCAAGTGGACTACGCTATCACCCGGATCTTTACCGGCAATCGAAAATCTCGCCGGACGACTAAGCCTGCGTTAGCCGCCGCGGAATTCGAGGTCGTTCGTACTCGCCGACGGTAGCGCCGGCGTTCCGTTGAAATTCGTCAGGACGTATTCGCTGAAGAGGGCATTCGGCCACCCGAAGTCCTTGCGCGAATACCGCTGCGGGTCGCTGGGATCGAAGGACTCGTGTAAGAGGTGATCGCCCGGATCACTGGCGAGCAGCTCACCCAAGACGTCGCGCCGTTCCCCGTCGTTCCCCGCAGTGAGGCCTTGCATGATGATGGCGAGCGGCCACACGTATCCGTCGTTCGTATGCGCGCTCCCGATGCCGCGCGCTACCTTGCCCACGTAGTAGTACGGATCATCGCGCGACAGCAAGAACTTGCGCGTGTTCTGATAGATGAAACTGTCAGGCTTAGTGTACCCCAAATACGGTGCCGACAGAAGACTGGGGATGTTGGCATCGTCCATGATCACGGAGTTCCCCAAGCCGTCGACTTCGTAGGCATAGACGTATCCGTAGTTGGGCGTGAAGATGACGCCGTAGGTCTGGATCCCCGTCTGCACCTCTTCGCGCAACGTTTCTGCACGATTGGCCTTGAGCAAGTTGCGATAGATGACCCGCTCGATCTCCTCCAGTTCTCCCAAGGCGACAACCGTCATCATCTCCGCGGGGATGAGATAGTGGTATTTGCACGCGTCGTCGCTCGGTCGAAATCCGCTCCAAATCATGCCGGTATAGCCGGTTGGAGTTGCCTCGCCACGCTTCCCATCGTGCAATTCTTTGTGCGTATAGTGGGAGCTGTGCGTGTGGTCTTGCTCGCGCTCCATCGTCTGCAGTGCGCGGTCGAACGCGAGCGACAAGTCGCCATTGAAGAGTGAGCCGTCCCCCGTCACCTTCCAGTACGTCCAGGCCAGCATGATGGGATAATCGAGCGAATCGAGCTCAAACTTCTCTTCCCACACGCGATAGTCAAGGGTGAAGGCATTCGCGTAGGGATCGATCTGCACGTATTTCGCCTCGCGTGCGATGATCGCACGCAGCAAACTTGCGACCGTGGGATCGCTGCGTGCAAAAAACAGATACGGCCGCACTTGCGCGCTTGCGTCGCGTAGCCATTCCGCCGGAATATCGCCCGTGCGAACGTATGCCGTGCCGTCCGCCGCCATCGTCGCCTGGTGGCTGGTGTCCAACAGCGCCGCGCGGTACATACGTTCCAACCGCCCGTTCGCGCTGTGGTACCGTGAGGCCGCGCTGACAATGGATTGCAATTCAACCGCAGCCGCCGGCCGGGCAATACAAATGGTCGACGCCACGAAAAGCGCGAGAAGACAGCGCATCGCGCGCCATCTACTCGCAACCGTTCGGAGAGTCCTCGGCGAGAGCACCGGCGAAGCCATTCTGTGACGCGAGCGCGCGGAGCCGGCGATAAATCGACGGCGCCGGGAAGCCGAGACGTTCCAGAGCCCGCGCCAGGCTCGCATAGCTTGCTTGCGGACGTCGGTGCAGCACCGCGTCCAGTGCAGCGCGAAGCCGCTCATCTTCGCTGAGGTCGCAGCATGCCACCGTTTCGCCGGCGACGTCGCGGTCGACTCCGCGCCGGACGAGTTCTCCCACAAGGCGGCGGTCGCCGATCGCTTTCGTGCGAGCTTCGATGTACAGCCGGGCAAATAGCGCATCGTCGAGATATCCCTCAGACTTGCACCATGCGACGGCGCGATGAATTTCTTCTGAAGAATAGTCCTTACGGGCTAAACGCGACCACAGTTGCGCCTCGGTGAGGCGGCGCGACGCAAGCAGACGGAGTGCCGCAACACGGACCGACGCCTTTCGGCCCTCCACCCGAGGGGTTTCCACCCGATGGATTTCGGCCCGATGGGTCGACCGTTTAAGCGTTGTCCGAGGGTGAACGGCTTACGGCGGCTGCAAAGGGGCTGCCATTCGAGGAAACCGCGGTCTTCAGGGACTCCCGGAGACGCTCGTTGATCTCGTCGGCGAGGTCGGTATGCTCCTCGAGATACGCCTTCGCGTTTTCGCGGCCCTGACCGATGCGTATGTCGCCGTACGTATACCACGAACCGCTCTTGCCGACAATGTTCCGCTCGAGTGCCACGTCGAGAATGGAACCCATCTTGGAGATGCCCTTCCCGTACGTGATATCGAATTCGGCCTGCCGGAACGGCGGCGCCACCTTGTTCTTGACGACCTTGACGCGCGTTCGGGACCCGACGACATCCTGACCCACCTTGATCTGCTCGAGCTTGCGGACGTCGAGACGAACCGATGCATAAAACTTGAGCGCACGCCCCCCCGAGGTCGTTTCGGGACTGCCGAACATGACGCCGACCTTCTCGCGCAGTTGGTTGATAAACACCATGACGCATTTGGAGCGCGAAATTGCCGAGGTCAACTTACGCAAGGCTTGCGACATGAGCCGCGCCTGAAGGCCGACATGCGTGTCACCCATATCGCCCTCGAGCTCCGCCTTCGTCACGAGCGCTGCGACCGAGTCGATCACGACGACATCCACGGCATTCGAACGCACGAGCATCTCCGCGATGTCGAGAGCCTGCTCGCCGGTATCGGGCTGCGAGACCAAGAGGTTCTCGAGATCGACCCCGAGCGCGCCGGCATAGGCCGGGTCGAGGGCATGCTCGACGTCGACGAAAGCGGCCGTGCCACCGCCCTTTTGTGCTTCGGCGATGACGTGCAGCGCCAGGGTTGTCTTTCCGCTCGATTCGGGGCCGTAGATTTCGACGACGCGCCCCCGCGGAAGGCCGCCAACGCCCAGCGCGAGGTCAAGGGCGATCGAGCCGGTCGGGACCACGTCGATCGCCATTTTGTCGGTGAAGTCGCCCATCTTCATGATGGAGCCCTTGCCGAACTGACGCTCGATTTGCGCGAGCGCATTATTGAGGGCGGCGGTCCGCTCGTCTAACGCCACAGGGATTCATCCTCCATCGAACAGCGGTTCACGGCGATCATAGCGCGGCGGAGTGCCGACAGTCTGGCACAGCAGTTCAGCTCTTCGCCCGCGACGAGGTATCACGCCCAGCCGCACATTGACAAGCCCCTTCCTCACGCTCACTCGAACTCCTGTTCGATTCTGGCAGCGGTTCGGCGTGCAGGGGGACCTGCACGCCGATCGGACTGACCAAAAAAACTAGCGCAGACGCCGGTGCGGCAGCCTTGGCATCATCATCGCCTTTTCGGGCGGCGCCAGCGGAAGGCGAACGTTCCTCGCCCCGAGCGGGACGGCGACGATTCGATACTCGAAAGCGACGTTGGAACGACCCTGCGTATTTTCGCGCACCAAGAAATTCGACGCGTTTTGTGAGGCAATATACAGGCCACGCGTATCGCCCAGGGGAGTCAAGAACACATAATAGGCGTTGCTCCCGTCGATGACCGAGCGAAAATCGCCAGGAATCGCAACATTCGCAATGCCGTCGTGCATGCGCGCGACTCCCAGATCCTCCACGGTCGGCGTGCTCGACTCCGATGCGTACGTCAGGATCTGGCGGTTCTCCCGCGTGATGTGGCGCACGTGCATATTTTGGCCGCCGGTGATGCTTCCAGAGCACGTCAAATTCGCGTAAGGATCGATCAAACACCGGACGTTGTGGGCGAAGTTTGATCCAAGAAAAATCGGCGTCGCTGCATTCGAGGACGAAGCCGCCAAGGCGGCATATGCGCCGCTCGCATCGTTCGAATATGCCGCTACACCAGAGCCGTTTTTATATGCAGTGCCGTAGACGCCGGCCGTCCCCGTTCCGTCGGCCGCGCTTCCCCAGGCACCGATGACACCCGTACCTAAGACGCCATAGGCGCTCCCCGTTGCGAACCCCGCAACGGCGGAATAGTTCGAACTGCTCGCGACGCCGTGGATGCCGTCACTGGAATTGCTCGTACCGAACACGCCATACCCGCTCGACGAACTGCCGGTAACGCCGCTGCCGCTCGAAGACGTGCCGTATACGCCGGTGCCGCTGTGCGGCGAGCTTCCATAGATCGCAAAGCCCCCGCTGGATGCGTCGTTTTCGCCGTACACGCCGCTGGCGCCGGAGCCCGACGTCTTGCCGGTGAGTCCGTTGTTCGTGGCGCTGATGCCGGCGATGGCCATACCAGATCCGCTGTTGGTCCATTGCAGGCAGACGGTCGAGTTGTTGCACGACTTCACGGCGTTGGCGATGACCTCCGCGCCGACCGGCGTGTGACCGAGGGCGACAAGGCTAGCAGCCGTCACGCCGAGTGCTGCAAGTGACGCGGTAACGCGTTGCTGAATGTGATTCACGTCGCTGTTTCCTTTCGATTGCGTAGAGTGTGGTGAATCGGCACCTCTTTGTGCCGTCGTTCCAGCAACAGTGTATGATGTTACCGTCTACGCATCGTCTACAGAACGCGAAAAAAAACGGAGCCGCTGGCTGCAGCTCCGCGTGATGGTTGGAGGCGCTTCTGGTCGCGCTATTGTTGCAGGACAAAATCCGACGTGGTGCTGTTTTCCATTCCAGTGATTTGTATTTTCGTGTGCGTCGCCGAATAGATCCCGACAACCCGTTGCATCGTCACGTCGTAGTAGACCGTCGCATCGGCCGTCGTCGAACCGCTCTGGAATTCCGTGCCGCTCTTCACATCGAAGACCGTCGTACTATGACCCTCAAACGGCGCTTTGCCGGTTACCCTCACGTCGTAGGCCGCCCCATCCACGACCGCCTTCCAACCGTCGCCCGGACCCAACGACTTTCGTCTGGCGACGCTGAGCGCGACGGCGTTGCCCGCGGCGAAGTCGCCCTTCAGCTCACGCGCCGCTTCATTGGCGCGATACCCGGGATCGTTTGCCTGCGCCACGATTTGATCCCGATACTGCGCGAGCGACATACCGTCCGGTTTGGCGGAGGCTTGGCTCGTTTGATAGCTGTCATCGACGGCCGCTAACACGCCGCCGTATTTGGTGAGCGTGACATCGCATTCCGCATTTGCTTGCTTTTCGAGCGCCGCCACCTGCCACGCGACCATGCCGGGCGGCGGCTCGCGGTGCCGCTTGACGTGAACGTGCCCCGTGCCATCGGCGTCGACCGCCTTGATCTCCATCGTGAACGTCGTCACGACAGTGGGCTGCGCCTTATACGCCTGCGCCGGCAAATTACCGCCGCTGATGCTGGTGTGGCTGGTCATCGTATACGTGAGCGTGTCACCGGCCTTCAGTGACGCCGCCGAAGCGATCCCTGTGCACGTGACCACAGAGAAGAATGTTACGAAAGCGAGGGACATAGTGCGCATGGTTTATGGTTCCTTCATGTAGCCGGGTGGGATGGTAAAGAGTGACAAGTTCGTGGCGTCGAGCGTGCGAATGTTGGCGCGCTCGAACATGATGCTGACCGCGAGAGGCGTGCCGGGGTCGACGCTCGTCGCGCGGTACACGACGAGACGCCCCGGCTCTCGATAGGAAGCGGTACTGTTTGGAGTGCAGCCGTCCGAAAGCTGTTGCAGCGGCGAAATACGCGCCGCCGGCTGCGGGTCCGGGCGGTCGACGACGTACTCGATTTGCGTTATGGGATGACGTCCCGCGGCACACCACGCCGCCGCGTGTGGCAGCACGAGTGTTGCCGTCGTGCGATACCCGCGTGCACGCATGCCTTCGATGTTGGCATCGGGGAGAGACTGGATCGACGCGGGACCGTCGAGTGCCGGCGCTGCCTCGTCACCCTCACTCGACACGACGTAGGTTTCCTCAACGCTCGCATCGCTCGTGTGCGCCGTCTTCTTTGCGACGTCGAGTACGGTCGTGAAGCGCCCGTCCGGGCTAACGATCGTCACGTCTCTCCCGACGTGTTCCGCCCTTGCGCCTCCATGGTAGAACGCGAACCGTGAGAGTTTGCCGGCAGTTATGAAGTGCATAACGGCGGCATTGTTGTTTATGATTTCGCGCTGGAGGTTCGCCTGTGCGGCGCTGTTTGCGGCGTGTGCCGCCGCTCCGCCGAGGAACCCGCCGACGAACGGAATCATACCGAGGACTCCGGAGACGAGCATCGAGCCGGAGGCCGTAGCGCTGGCGGCCTTTTGCGCGTCTTCGATGTTTCTGACGCCGGCGTCGAGAGGTGGAAGCGACGCAATCGTCGCTGCGTCCGCCCGGAAGGCACCGACCGGCGGCGGCGTCGCGCCTCCAATCAGAATACGATCGATCTGATCGAAGGCAATGGACGCCCCCGGTACCGAGGACGATGCTGCGATTGAAGAGCCTGGGTGGCCCAGAGCAATTGCAAGCGCCGCTGGAGTCAGGACGGCGCACGCCGCGAATCGGACGAGTCTCTTGCGTATCGGCATGGTGATACCGTACGCGCGGATCGTCTATGCAGCGTCTACGGAGTCGGCCAGCGATCCTCGGTCGCGGCTGCCAGGATCAGCGCGTTGGGCGGGAAGCGCACGTACGCGTCGCGGGCCGCCGGCTGCGTGATCCTCGCCGCCCTCTCCTCGACGTCACGGCGTGCTTGGGCCGCGAGAGCCGTCGCACGTACCTCGTCACCCGCGGCGTGCGCCGCCTGTGCCGCGGCCCAAAGCAGAGCTTGAGGCCGCGAGACGCGGGAGGCGTGCTCTTCGTACAACGCCATGGCTTCATCGGCAAGCGCAGGCAGCGGCTCGGTTCTGCCGAGCATCGCGTACGTCCGCACCAGCTCCGCGAGGTCGTCGCCGAGCGTTTCGATCGCGACGACGCTTCGCTGTACCTCGACGGCACGCTGCTGGTGCGCGAGGGCACTCTGCAGGTCGCCGAGGCCGCGTTCTGCAACGCCCAGGACCCCATAGGCGGGGCCAACGACATGCGGCATGTCGAGACGCAGCGCGCGCTCTACAGCGCGTTCGCCGGCCGCCTTCGCCTCCGCAAAGCGCCCGCTTAACGAGAGCGCCGTACCGAGATTGACGGCGCCGACGGCGGCGCCGAGATCGTAGTCGACACTCTCGGCCAGCGCTTCGAAGTGCCAACCGAGGTCCACCGCGTCGTCGAGCGATTGGAACAGGGCGGCCATGCCCACCATCCCCGCGAGATGTCCAACCGTCCAACGCGCCATGCCAAGTTCCTCGTAGAGCGCTTGGGCGACTCTGAGGTGTTCCTGTGCAGCGTCCACATCGTAGAGCTCAATGCCGGCCGCCCCTGCGTGGCTATGCCCGTGCGCAAGCTCCACGCGGTCGCCCGCGTGCGTTGCAAGTTCGATGA
>JAFAXE010000056.1 GCA_019241305.1 Vulcanimicrobiota bacterium | reverse complement strand
TGCGCCCAAAATAGCGGTCATTGTAGAGATATGCGTTGAGCGACTGAAAGCGCGCTTTCGGGCCGAACTGCCACGTATGGCTCAGCTGCGCGCTGTAGCCTGCGATATCGGTGAGTGAGATCAGTCCATCGTACGGGTTGTAGTACTGTCCGATCTTGCGCAACGTGAACGAGTCGAAGTCGTCCTTGGTGTAGTACGCAATCCCACCGTCATAGCGCTGCGCCTGAGATCCGTCGAGCACCCGAGTCCCGGAATCGGTGCCATAATCGAAGTAGGCGTTCCAGTGCTTGAGCGTGTCGTACGAGGCCGTGATCAACTGCGTGTCGTCGTGCAAGCCCGGGACGTTGGCGACCACGCGTGTCTCCCACAGTTGCAGTTTTCGATTGGTCGAAATGTAGTTGACGCTTTCGGCAAGATCGCTCCTATTTTGTCCAACCGCATCGAAGGCGCCGAAGGTCAGCTGGCCTTGCGTTCCCTCGAGCGCGTAGCCGTTGCGCGGTGTTGGGATGGAGGGAGTGTAGAGCTCGAAGATGTTCGGGCATCCGTCGCAGTTGCCACTATAAATATTGGCGGCGGCCTGACTGAAGAACGGCCGCACCTCGTTGAACCGTCGCTGAAACGTCGTTGGGGAAATCGTTTGCTGGTCTTGCTCGACGTTGGAAAAGTCCGGATGAATGGCGGCGACGAAGGACGCGGTTGGGGTGATCGGATAGGCGATATCTGCGCCCATTCGCGACGTCGATCCGCCGGCGCTGGGACCGGCCACGGCGCCGAGCGTGTAAACGCCGACGCGCGGCTTGGTGCGGGCCGCTTTTGCTGCGGAGCCCATTCCACCGAGGTCCCCTGAATACGCCGCTGAGTACACGGCCGATTGTCCGGAAGCGTGCGCCCACTCGTCGGTCTCCCCGTTTTGATGGATGACACGTGAGAACTGAGCGTTCCATGTTGCGCGACCGTCGCCGCGAAGCGCCGAGAGCGGGATGCGCATCGTCACGTCGTAGCCGCCTTCGCGGACTCGACCGACTGAGGTCCACGTCGGCGCATAGACGTTGTTTTCCGTCGAATATTGATAATGCGTTCCGTTCGGCGTCGCGCTGAACTGATAGCGAAAACCGCTGCGTCCGGCCGGCCACAAGTACACGGTGACCTCGTCATCCGTACCATCGCCCACGTCGTTGACGTGCTGCGTCGCGACGACCGCCGTCTTCTGCGGGACCGCGAAGCGCAGGTACAGGTCCTGGTTCACGACGGCGACCTGAACGTTCGCGGCCTCTGAGGCGGGCCGCCCGTTCGTGTAGTCCCAGCCGATCGTAATCCCGGCGACCCCCGTCCACGGGCTGATCCCGTCCGCAGGCGGGGTCGCGAGGGCCGCCACGGCGACGCTGAATGGCGCGGCTTCCTCCGCGCTCGCCCTGAGGGAAGGGCACAGCGCCGCCGTGGCAACAACTATGGAAATAAGAGCCAAGCGCAAAAAGAAAAGGCGCTGCTCCTTGGGCCGGCTTAGGGAGGATGTTGCCGGGTGGCTCATGGGGTCGACCATAGCACCCCGCAGGGTCGCCGTCAACTATTTCCATAAGTGTCGCATGCCAGCTTTCAGAATTTCTTCAGATTCCGGCACGTATGCTTGTCGCACGGAGCGGTTCGGACCGTCCGGGCCCCTCTATCTTCGCGAAGGGAGTGGTTCATCCGTGACTTCCATCAACTACCGCCAAGCGCTCATTGCCGGGGTAGGCGGCGCCGTGTGTCTTCTGACGGCGATCGCCGTAACAGCGATGCCAACCGGTACGGCTCGAGTTAGCCGGCCGTCCGCCGCGGCCGGGTTCGTGCAACGTAACGTTACTCCGGACATCCTCGGCCTGCACCACATCGTCACCATCGGGTCAACCGTCGATCCCATCAACGGCGACCAGAATCCGTACGGACTCGACGTGGCGAAATCGACTTCAGGCAAGATCACCGCCGGGGATCTCGTGATCTCCAATTTCAACGACGGCGCCAACAACATACAAGGGCTCGGAACGACGCTCGAAGTGCTGCACCCGACGCCCGGCTCGAAACCCCAGCGCCTCGCGCAGGACACGCGTCTCACCGGAACGGCTTCGATCGCACTGAGCCCGGGAGACAACCCGTGGGTCGCTTCGTTCACGGCGAACGACGAACCGGTGCTCGATACGAGCGGAAACATCCTGGTAGCGCTCGCGGGCGCGCCCTTCTACATTCGGCCCTGGGGTCAAGCGTTTAGTGGGACGAAAGGTCCCTATGGCGTCGCGGCATTTTACGAGAGCAACGCCAACAACGGTAGCATCAATCGCATCAACATCACGAAGAACGGCAACTTCAAGCCCCAAATCATCGCGACCGGTTTCGGCGTGAATCATGGGGTCGCCGGCAACGTGCTCGCTCCGGCGGGCCTGAACTACGATGCGAAGGTCGATACCCTCTACATCGTCGATTCCAAAAACAATCGCGTCGTCGCCTTCAAGAACGTGACCTCGATTCCGCCCCATGGGATCGAGGTGGAAGGCGATGAGTTCGGCGGCCCTTCGGCCTCCGACGCGCGGGTGGTCGTGAGCGGAATGCCGCTCGCCGCGCCGCTCAGTTCTGCGCTGCTTTTCGACGGTCACCTCGTCGTCGGCAACACGGCGAACAACCTCCTCATCGAAATCGACCCGAAAGCCGGCAAGTTCTTGGGCAGCATCAACCTCGACAAGGGCGCGATCGGCGCGCTGTTCGGGATCGTGGCGGTCGGTACGTCGAAAGCCACGACGCAGATTTTCTTCAACGACGACAACGACAACACGCTCAAGGTCCTCGAGAAGTAAAGCGAATCGCCGTCGCGGCGTCTTCCCCACGGCGGGGGGACGCCGCATCGGCCTGGGCCGCATAGACCCGGCGGCGCTCGGGAACATGTCGAGCAAGAATCGTGAGCGACGTCGCGGTCAAAGCCCAGCCCAAGGCCCCACCGGAGAGCGAGCCGGAGGCGCATCGCGTTGCGTTGCCTGCGCTGGCGCTCGCCGCACTCGGCGTGGTCTTTGGCGATATCGGAACGAGCCCGTTATACGCGTTCCGGCAGTGCTTCATCGTGGGTC
Organism: Vulcanimicrobiota bacterium; assembly: GCA_019241305.1. GTDB lineage: Bacteria > Vulcanimicrobiota > Vulcanimicrobiia > Vulcanimicrobiales > Vulcanimicrobiaceae > JAFAXE01. Next base: position 6,178 of record JAFAXE010000056.1, on the reverse strand, counting down.
GCGGCTTCGCTCCCACGCACGAGCACGTACTTGGAATCCTGTCGCTGATCTTTTGGGCACTGACCGGCGTCGTCTGCATCAACTACACCAGCATCATCCTTCGCGCCAACTACGAAGGCGAAGGCGGCATCTTGGCGCTGCTGGCACTGTTGAAACCAACCACGCGAGCAGGTAATCCAGGGCGCCTCCCGGCGATCGCGCTGCTCGTGCTGCTCGGTGCCGGCATGCTGTACGGCGACGGCATCATCACGCCCGCGATTTCCGTGTTATCGGCGGTCGAAGGACTCGGCGTAGCGACGAAGGCCGCCCAGCCGTTCATCGTTCCGCTCACCGTCGCGATTCTCGCGGCGTTGTTTTACGTGCAGCGGTACGGAACGGGACGGATTGGAAACGTGTTCGGGCCCGTCATGGTGCTGTGGTTCGTCGCCATCGGCCTTGCGGGCGCGCTCGCCATCATTCGTCACCCGCTCGTGCTCGAAGCGCTCGATCCGCGGCACGCCTTCGCGTTCTTGATCGCCAACCGCTGGGCCGGCATCCTCGTGCTCGGCGCGGTGGTGCTGTGCGTGTCCGGCGTGGAAGCGCTCTACGCCGATCTGGGGCACTTCGGCTTGAAACCGATTCAGGCATCGTGGTTCAGCCTCGTCTATCCCGCGCTGCTGCTGAACTATTTCGGACAGGGCGCGCTCGTGTTGCAACGGCCTGCCGCCATTGAAGCCCCGTTTTATAGTCTTGTTGCCAACTGGGCGCTGTACCCGATGGTCTTTCTGGCGACGCTTGCGACGGTGATCGCATCGCAGGCACTCATCTCGGGCGTCTACTCGCTCACGCAACAGGCCGTTCAACTCGGCTACTCGCCACGCGTGAACGTGATCTACACTTCCCGACGGCACGCGGGGCGAATTTACATGCCTGCGATAACCGCGTTTTTGGCGATACTCTGCATTCTCATCGTCGTGACGTTTCGGAGCTCCGACCGGCTTGGAGCTGCCTACGGCTTAGCGGTTACGGTAACGATGCTTTGTACCTCGCTTACGTACGGCACCGTGGCACGCAAGAAATGGCGCTGGCCGTGGTGGAGACTTGCGCCGCTGCTTGCCTTTTTCTTGATGTTCGATCTGTCATTCTTGACCGGAAATCTGCCGAAACTTGTGGCCGGTGGCTGGATTCCGGCGCTGATTGCCCTGGTCATCTTCACCCTGTTTACGACGTGGGTGGATGGACGGCGCAGGTTCGCAGCGGCACTCGATGCGTTATCCACATCGATGGATGAGTTTTGCCGCGAGGTCGGCAATCGCCAACCTGACCGCGCCGCCGGGACCGCGATCGTGCTCACGCCATCGAGAGAGGGCGTACCGTTCGCGCTGCGGCACGAGTGGCTGCGCCACGAAATCCTTCACGAGCAAATCGTGCTGCTAACGATCGTGCAGGAGCGACGCCCCTTCGTCCCACCTTCGGAGCGGGTGCGGCTCGAGAACTTGACCGATAATCTCGTTCGCGTCACGGCACACTATGGCTTCACGCAACAGCCGGACGTCAACGAAATCTTTGCCGTCGCCAAGAACGTTGCGCCGGGCGTTTTCGGCGAACCGATCTACTTTTTCTTGGCGCGTCCACGGCTCGTCATCGACCGCAGTCCCGAGGCTATGCGTGGGTGGCGGCGAACGCTTTACACCATCATGTTACGTAACGCCACACCGCTCACCGACTCGCTCGGGATACCGCCGACCCGCATCATTGAATTTGGCGTAGCGATCCCGGTATGATTCACATCGTGCCGGCGGCTCCTCCGCAAGCGGTCCCCATCGACAGCGGTTTCGATTACGTGGCGGCGGATAGCCCACGCCGGCGTGTCTACGCAGCCCACACGGGAAGCGACGATTTGCTGATTGTCGATAGCGATAGCGGTAAGGTTCTCGGGCAGGTGTCGGTAGGGCCCATGCAAGGGGTCGCCGTGGATCCGGCGAGCGGCCGCGTCTTCACCGGCGACGGGATTCAACGCACCGTCTCGGAGGTGGACCCCACCACGAAAAAGGTCTTGCGCTCCGTCGCCGTGCCGGGCAACGTCGATGCCGTTGCTTACGATCCTGCGAACGGACGTATCTATGCGGACGAAGACGACGGCACGCGAATTTTTGTGATCGATGCCAAGACGATGAAACATGTCGCAACGGTTGCGATTCCGGGTCACAAACCGGAATATTTGGCGATCGATCCGGAAACACACGATGTGTATCAGAATATCGACCGCCTGCACGAGGTCGCCGTCGTCGATGGCGCTACGCTGAAGGTGAAACGCATCCTGCCCACACCCGAGCTGCGCTTCAACCATCCCCTGGTGTACGACGCCACGTACCGGCATATTATCGCCGGCGGCCTCAATGGCGTTCTTGCTTCCTACGATCGCTCTGGCAAGGTCCTCGGGACGGCGAAAGTCGGCAAGCGGATGGACCAGTGCGACCTCGATCGGGCACACCACCGGCTCGCCTGTGCCGGGGATGGACAAGTGACGGTCGTCGATGAGGCGGCCGACGGAAAACTTACCGTCTCCGCGAGCCTCCCGGTACCGAGTGACGTTCACACGCTCGCGTTCGATCAGAACACCGGACGCGTGTGGATCGTGTGGGCCGAGCCAAAGGGCGACTTCGTTCAGCAACTTCGGCTCGACTCAGAGTAGCCGACGTAAGGTGGCTTACGGCCGCTTCGCGCCGAACGGCGTAGCCTAGTCGCGACAAGCTACAACTCTTGAGGAGGCCCTTTCATGCGAAACCTCACGCTGGCGCCCCTATTTGCCTTCGCACTCGCGCTCGGTACGCCGGCTTATGGGATGGATTCCATGTCTTCGATGATGCCGTCATGTCCGCCCAGCGACCCCGTCGTCGGCGTTAACATGATGACCAAGACGTATATGACTCACGATCAAATGAAGGCAAAGTCATCCGGGATGACGATGGCACAAAAAGAAGCCATGATGAAAAAGAATCACGTCAAGCTCATGTGCAAGTCGAAAGCGGACGCCATGGGCGCCAAGATGATGAAGAGCTCAATGATGAAGAGCTCGATGTAGCGGTCCGCTTACAGCAGCAAAACCTTTGGGGCCACGAGCCATACCAGCGTGCCGCGTAGCGCGGTGCGTTCCGGCACGTCGACATAGGCGAGTCCGCCCTTTTTGAGATCGATGCGGCCGCCTCCCACGATGTCGACGATCGTTTGACTCATGCTCGGCTCGTGGCCGACGAGCATGACCGTTTCGGCGTCGCGGTGTTCGTCGAGGATGGCTGAAAGGCGCTGCCGGTCGAAGCCGGGGCCCAGCCGCGGGTCGCTCACAACACGGTTCTTGCCGTCGAGGGCATCGGCGACGATGTCGGCGGTTTCTCTCGCGCGCACGAGGGGACTCGTCACGATCGTGTCGAGCTCGAGCGGAAGCTTCGCGAAGACTTTGCCTTGATGCTTTAGCCGCTTTCTTCCCTCTTTGGTAAGCGGACGGTCGAAGTCGTCGCCCCGCCATTCTGCGGGATCACCGGCCAGGCCGTGGCGCAGAAAAAAGAGCTTCATGGTCATCGCTCTACGCCGCGCTGCCGGTGGTGCCTTGTCGTACCCCGGCATAGCGGCCGGGCCGAGTGCGCAGGAAGGTGAGGCGGCACTCTTAACTGGTCGGCCATGACGTCTCAGAAGCCGCCGTTTCGTTTCACTGGCCGGTCGATCGCCGCAGTTTCCGCACTGGCGATCGCCTGCATTGCTTTCTCCAGCATGGCCGCGCAGGCACGACCGGTCGTTGTACGCGGGGCACCCTTCTCGCCCGCGTACGCCGACGCGATCACGGCAGCGCATGCGAAGTTGCTGCAGATCAGCACCGACCCATTTCATAACGCGGCGGCACAGCACAAAACCGAAGTCGAGTCGGATAACTTCTCGTTCGGCAACACCATGGTTGCGACGTTTCAGGTCGGCCGCTTTCCGGATTCGAACGCCGGCTCCACCGATATCGGGTGGTCCACCACCAGCGATGGTGGCAAGACCTGGATGCACGGATATCTGCCAGGTATCACCACGCTGTCACCGCTCGCTGCCCCCCAGTATCAGCGCGTGACGGATCCGGCTATCGCCTACGATGCGAAGCATGGCGTTTGGATGATCGTATCGTTGCCCTATGGTACATTCCGCAGCGTGACCACGTATCTGGTGCCGATCGTCAGCCGCTCGAGCGACGGCCTTACTTGGCAGAACCCGGTACACGTTGCTCCCGACAACGGTGACTTCATGGACAAGCCGTGGATCGCGTGCGATGACGCGACAATGAGCAAGTTCTACGGTCACTGCTACGTCGAGTACATCGACGTCAACCTGGGCGAAGTGTTGATGATGAGCACGTCGACCGACGGCGGTGTGACCTGGTCAACGCCATCCCGATCTGCAGACTCCGCCGGCGGCAACGGCGGTCAGCCGATCGTACAGCCGAACGGAACGGTCCTCGTGCCTTTCTTAGGCTTTTCTGGCATCGAAACGGTCAATTCGAAAGACGGCGGCAAAACGTGGCAGGCGAGCGTCTTGGTAGCGAGTGCCAACGAACAGCCGATGCCGGGCGGCTTGCGCGACCCGGGTCCGCTGCCTTCAGCCGACGTCGATGCGGGTGGCAACGCCTACGTCGCATGGGCCGACTGCAGCTTTCGGAGCGGCTGTCTGGAGAACGACGTGGTGTTCAGCAGCTCGAGCGATGGCACGCACTGGAGCGCGCCCAGCCGGGTTCCCACGAGTAGTCGCTCGAGCACGCAGACCGATTGGATGCCCGGGTTCGGCATAGACCATGCGACAGCCGGTTCGAGTGCGCACGTGGGCGTTACGTATTACTACGTCTCGAACGCCGGTTGCAATTCTTCGACCACCTGCAAGGTGTACGCAGGCTATATCTCCTCGACCAACGGCGGAACGACCTGGAATCATCCGCTGCAGTTGGCAGGACCGATGCAGCCGGCTTGGATGCCGCAGTCTGATCTCGGCCACATGCTCGGCGACTATCTCTCCACGTCGTTCGTGAATGGTCTGGGACGCTCGTCGATCCCAATCGCCCTGGCGCCGAAAAACGGCAAGTTCCGCCAAGCCACCTACACCACCGCGATGGGCTTGCCGCCCCTCCGCGACCGCATTCAACTGAGCACATTCGGCGAACGTCCCGTGGCGCGTCTACCACGTCGACCGATACCGGTCATGGAATAAGTTAGCCGCCGGACATCGCTCCGACGATGAGAAATGGCTCCTTGCCTGAGGCGACCGGCTCGGGCAAGACGTCGTCGAGCGCGTCGTGCGAAAGGTCGCGCTGGCACCCGTAAAAACGGATGTAGGGACGCCGTTTCTTCGTGACGTGATCGCGGATCGTACCGCGCAACATCGGAAAGCGCGATTCGATGGCGTCGATCACGTGGCGCTGCGTCGGAGGCTGTTCGATTTCTAACGTCACCTCACCGTTGACGCGGGCCAGCGAACGTAAATGCGCCGGCATGACGACGCGAATCATTCGAGCGTTTGAACTTCGACCGAAAGCACCGCCGGAAGGTCCCGCGCGATTGCCGTCCACGAGTCGCCGCCGTCGCGAGACGCATAGACCTGGCCTCCGGTCGTCCCGAAGTAGATACCACACGCATCGAGGCTGTCGATCGCCATGGCGTCGCGCAAGACGTTGACGTAACAGTCGCGCTGGGGAAGCCCGTTCGTGAGCGGCTCCCACTCGTTGCCTCCGGTGCGACTGCGGTATACGCGCAGTTTCCCGTCCGGCGGAAAGTGTTCGGAGTCGCTCTTGATCGGAACGACGTAGATCGTCTCCGGCTCATGGGCGTGCACGTCGATGGGGAAGCCGAAATCGGAGGGAAGGTTACCGCTCACCTCATGCCACGAGTTGCCGCCATCGTTGCTGCGCATGACATCCCAATGTTTCTGCATGAAGAGAACATCCGGACGAGATGGGTGCATCGCGATGCGATGAACGCAGTGGCCGACCTCGGCATTCGGATCCGGAATCTGCCCGGACTTCAGCCCGCGGTTGATCGGCCGCCACGTCGCACCAGCATCGTCGCTTCGAAACGCACCGGCGGCCGAAATCGCGATATACATCCGTTGCGGATTGGCCGGATCCGAGATGATCGTGTGCAGACACATGCCGCCGGCGCCGGGTTGCCACGCCTCTCCC
>JAFAXE010000073.1 GCA_019241305.1 Vulcanimicrobiota bacterium | reverse complement strand
TCGCCGCTGCTTCGACTTGCGCTTGCCGCTCGTGCGCTCGAAGCGCGTTCAGAAGCGCTTGCAAGGGATAGAGGAATCGCGCCATTCGAGCATGTCGATCACGCTTTCCGCGACGACGTCAAGGCGTCGGAGCGTCGATATCGCTCGTCGCTCGGCTAACGCCGCAGAACGCGTCCTAACTTATCGAAAAGCGCCTCGATCGTCCGCTCGTGCGCGTCCTCGATGCGCCGCCACAGCAACCGGCCTTCGGTGTCGGAGAGCGTCGCAGTGATCCGATGCACGAGCCGCGTCTTACGATCGATGGAGTTGAGGTAGAAGCCGTGCGTTCCATCGACGCCCTCGTTATCGATACGCCACACGATTCGTTCTTCGGGGACGGCCTCGCTCAGAAAGGCGTGAAGCCCCATGTGCCATTCTTCGGTGCGTCCGGGATCGAGCGGGCCCGGCGTCCGCATGAACGGCTGCGAGGCGAATGGCCAAATCGCGTCCGCGGAGGTACCCATGTCGGACAGGAGCTGATAAATCCGCCGCCGCGTCCCCGAAAAGACGCGTTCGTGCGAGACCGACAATGGGATGGGCATGCGCCGCTATTAGCCGCACGGCGAGCGTTCTCTTGTGCCCGGTAACAGAGATCGTTCGCGCGCTGTTACTGGTCGTACGAGATGTGCGTAATGGTCAGCTGAGCCGGGCCGGCCGGCCGGCGCCAGACCACCACGTCGCCGACATGCGAACCCAGTAGAGCCGTCGCCAGAGGAGACGATGCCCCAATCCGGCCCGACTCGACATCGATCTCGTCTTCTCCGACGATCGTGAACGACCGTGCCTTCGGACCGGCGCCTGAAACGGTGACCGTCGCGCCGAAGGCGGCCACGCCTCGCTCAGCCGGCGGCGCCACCACGATTGCTGCCGCGATGGCGTCATCCAGCGCCCGGCGTTCGTTCTCATCGGTAGCCGATGCGAGCCGTTCGCGGAGGCGCTCGAGGCCGGCACGCGTCATGGGACGCGACTGTGGCCGCTGCAAGGCGGGCTCAGTCAGCACGTCGTCCATCTCCTTGACGAAGGCGCGGCTCATACCGAAATGATACCCTTTCCCTGCGACCTTAGTTGCAATCCATGCCGCCTGGCCCTTGGAGGTCCGTCGTAACCGCTATGTCTTTACGTACCGTCGTTCGCATGCTTCCTCTGGCGCTCGTCATGAGCGCGACGGCGACCCTCGCCGCGACGATCCCGCCGCCGCCCCCGGCGCCTCCGCAGCGCCCCGTCGTTGAGACGGACTTCGGGACCCGCGTCGTCGACCCGTATCGCTACTTCGAGAACATGCAAAACGCGCAAGTGCAGGCGTTCTTCCGCCAACAGAACACCTACACGCGGTCGATTTTGGCGATGCTCGATCCGGCGCGCGAACGGCTATTCCAGCGAATTAAGCAGCTGGACGCGACGGGAACGAGCGTGAGTTCCGTCCAGCTCGTTGGCTCGCAGTACTTTTACCTCCGGCGGCAACCGACCGACAACAACGAGAAACTCGCCGTCCGCGACGTCGCGGACGGAGCGGAACGCGTCTTGGTCGATCCCGATCGGCTGGCGACGCGGCCGAATCAACACTTCACCATCAATTACTTTCTGCCATCGCTCGATGGAAAGTATGTCGCGTATGGCATCTCCGAAGGCGGTTCGGAGAACAGCGTGATTCACGTTGTCGAGACGGCCACCGCAAGCGTGCTGCCGGATAGCATCGACCGCGCGAAATTCGTCGGAGCGACCGCGTGGCGTCCCGATGGACGTTCGTTCTACTATATGCGGTACCCGAAGCTGCTGCCCGGCGCACCGCAAACCGAGGCCGAGCAGCGCGCCGTCAACTATCTCCACGTCCTCGGCAACGATCCGGACAAGGACGTGCCGGTACTCGGTTTTGGCATCAACCCAGCGATCGCGCTCGACCCCAACGATTTCTCGATCGTCAGCTATTCGCCGGCCACGAGCTACGCGATCGGACTGATCGCTCATGGCGTCAAGAATGAAGTCACGATGTACGAGGCGCCCCTCAGCGCGGTGAGCGGCCCTTCGACGCCATGGCGGAAGATCGTCGACGTGAACGATGAGGTGACCGGATTCGACGTTCACGGCGATACGCTGTACCTCCTCACGCACAAGAACTCCCCGCGCTTCAAACTGATCGCGACGAGCTTGAGCAATCCGAACGTCGGCACTGCGCGGACGGTCGTGCCGGAAGGAACAGCAGTCCTTTCGGCGTTCAGCGTCGCCCGCGACGCTGTGTACGTGCGGCTGCTCGATGCAGGCCTCGGCCGGCTCGTTCGTCTGCCGTTCGAGTCGTCGGGTCACGAAGGTGCACCGACGCAAATCGCGCTTCCGTACGATGGGGCGCTGCAGGGCCCGGTAACGGATCCTCGCGATGACGGCGCGGCGATAGGATTAACGTCGTGGACGAAATCGCTGTTGTGGTACGCCGTCTCACCGAACGGGACGCTCACTGACACGCGGCTGAAGCCGCTCGCTCCGATCGATGCGTCGGCGTATACCTCGATTGAAACCAAAGCCCGCAGCGCAGACGGCACGATGGTTCCTTTGTCGATCGTGTTTCGTCGCGGGCTTCCGCTCGATGGAACGCATCCAGCCTATCTCGAGGGGTATGGTGCCTACGGCATCACACTCGATCCCTATTTCTCGACGACGCGCATCGCATGGCTCGAACGAGGCGGTGTCTATGCGGTTTGCCACACGCGCGGCGGCGGTGAATACGGCGAGGCATGGCATCAAGCGGGCATGATCACGACGAAACAGCATACCATCGACGACTTCGTCGGCTGCGCACGCTACCTGATTGCGCAACGCTACACGTCACCAGCACACCTCAATGGCGAAGGAACGAGCGCCGGCGGAATCACGATCGGCGGCGCGATTACCCAGCATCCCGAATTGTTCGCCGCTGCCCTCGACGTCGTCGGCGTGAGCGACGCGCTACGCTCGGAATTTTCGCCGAACGGACCACCGAACATTCCCGAGTTCGGTACCGTGAAGGACCCGGTGGGCTTCCGCGCGTTGCTCGCGATGGACGCGTACCAACACGTCCGCAACGGGGTCCGCTATCCCGCCGTCATGCTGATTACGGGCATCAACGATCCGCGCGTCTCTCCGTGGGAACTTGCAAAGTTCGCGGCGCGGCTTCAGCAGGCGACGAGGAGCGGCCGGCCGATTTTGCTTCGCGTCGACTACGACGCCGGTCACGGATTCTTAGCAGCCTCGCGCGAGCAGTCGGACCGCCTGCTGGCAGATCAGTATAGTTTCCTCTTATGGCAGGACGGAGACCGGGAATTCGCCCACGTCCCGATGCTCACAAGCCGGTAACGCTACGGGGTACGCTCGCCGAAGCAGCGTACCCCACCGTGTCATTCTCAGCGAAGCGAGATCAGCTCTGCTGATCGAGCGGAGTCGAAGAACGTGCCAGCGGTTATGCGTGCCGT
>JAFAXE010000083.1 GCA_019241305.1 Vulcanimicrobiota bacterium | reverse complement strand
GACTGTGGGCTTGCGGCGAAGTGAGCGCGACCGGTGTGCACGGTGCCAATCGTCTCGCGAGCAACTCGCTACTGGAGGCGCTCGTCTTCGCACGGTGGGTCGCACGCGACCTTGCGGCGTCGCACGCCCGAGCAGCGCGTCATGTTGCTCCCTCTCTGAAGGACGAGCTTCCGTACACAACGTGGGAAGACGCACACGAGATCGGCAGCGTTCGCGAACGCATGTTCCGCGACGTCGGCATCGTGCGAACAGGGACCGCGCTGGAGGCAGCGCGCGCAGCGTTCTCCGAACTCGCGAGGCGCGCACCATCCGCTCGCCTTCGTGATATGGCGCTCGTCGCCGCACTCGTCGCGCAGGCTGCGTCGCTTCGGCATGAAAGCCGCGGGAGCCATTTCCGCGCTGACCACCCACAGACCAGTGCGGTAGCACGCCGCTCCTTCACGCAACCAGACGCACTGTTATCGTTGGTTGCGGCGTGATCGGCGCGCGCCAAGCAGCGCTTTCGACGCTACCTATCCCGCTGTATGAAGGAATCGTTCTTCAGGCGCTGCGAGAGGATCTCGGCGACGCGGGAGACATTACGAGCGACGCGGTCGTGGACGCCGATGCCCGCATGCGCGGGGCTCTGGTTGCTCGCGCCCCCGGCATTTTAGTCGGAGTGGACCTCGCTGTCTGCGCGTTCCGCACTGTCGATCCCGAAACCGAATTTCAAGACGTTGTGGCCGATGGAACGATGCTGGATGCGAACACGCGCATCGCGGTTTTCGAGGGCAGTGCGCGCCACATGCTCGCAGCGGAGCGGACGGCGCTGAACTTCCTATGTCACCTCTCCGGCGTGGCGACTCTTACCGCGGCGTACGTGCGGGCAGTCGCCGGATATGCCGCCGCCATCGTTGACACGCGGAAAACGCTGCCCGGGCTGCGAGCGCTCCAAAAATACGCCGTTCGCGCCGGCGGCGGCCGCAATCATCGTTTCGGCTTGTACGATGCCGTTCTCATCAAGGACAACCACATCGCCGTCGCGGGCGGCGTAGAGCGTGCCATCGTGGCGGCGAAAGGCCGGGCCGGTCATCTCGTGAAGATCGAGATCGAAGTCGATTCGCTCGCGCAATTGGACGAAGCGCTGCAGGCAGGCGCAGACGCGGTGCTATTGGATAATTTGACACCCGAGGAGTTGCGCACCGCCGTAAGGATGAATGCCGGCCGCGCGCTACTCGAAGCATCGGGGTCCGTTTCGCTGGAGGACGTACGCGAAATCGCAGCGACCGGGGTCGATGTCATCTCGATCGGCCGCCTAACGCACAGTGCGGCGGCACTGGACATCGGACTCGACGCGATGTAGCGGCATTAGCGGGCGCACAGTTCCCAGCGTGTGCCGCACGGATCTTCGAAAAAGATCGCCGGATATGCGGTCATATCAGAGGAGCGTTCCACGGCGCGCGCACCGATTTGCGGAAGCCGAGCGTACCAACGCTCCAGCTCGTCGTGTGAGCTCAAGCGCAGCGCGAGGCGCGTTTGCGTGGGACGCATCATCGCATCTTCAATAATACCGACGAAGCGTCCGCGATGTCCGTTCGTATCTTCGTGGAACTCGACGACGTTTGGCGTCGCGCCATCGGGAACGTCGCACCATTCGCCATTCCGGTCGACAAAGGCAAAGCGCTTGTGCACGAGTCCGAGTGCAGGGAGCAGCCGGTCGTAAAACGGCTCGCAGAGCCGCAGGGACCGTACGCGCACGTCGACGTGATCGAAGCCGTTGAACTGCGTCATCCGCGCACGATTCGACGCAGAACGCTGGAGAGCCGAGGCCTCATCGAGTATACTGACGTCACGCAGGGGCCCACAAAGGCGCTGTTCTGCGGCATGCCACGGACGGTACGACCGGTCACGGATGGCCACCCTTGCCCTCAGGAGGCTATCCACGTGGCTCTACTCTCTCTCTTGCTCAGTTTGCTGTTGCACTTTCACGGCGTCCCGCAACAGGAAGGCTCACTCCCCGGCGTTTCAGGCGGCATGCACGTACGGCTCCCATCCTCTACGGCGAGCCGCATGAACCCGCAACCGAATGAAGGGTCGCTGACGAACCTCTCTGGGGGGTAGGCGTCGTCGGTCAATCGCCCTACGAGCAAGCGGCCTTCTAGGCAGCTTGGTCAGGGCGCCGCATTGACCATCGTCACACTTTCGTAACGCTCGGGTCCCTGGCGGGGGAAGCCTTTACCGGGAGAAGAACGCTCTGGCCCGACGATGGAGTCCCCCCTAGGCCCCGTTGTACGACTGCTTCGCACGCCCGCTTCATTCGAGGACGCGGCGACGCTGTATCACGCGGCTGCGCTGGAGCGTTGCATCGCTGCGCTCCATGGCAACTTCGCGTTCGCGGCGCATCTGTTGCGAGTGCGCGCGCTCATGCGCTTGGCCCGCTTCCCGCAGGCCCTCTCCTGGCTGGAAGACGCCGAGACCTTGGTGCGCGAGGAAGGCTCCAGCGGCGAGCGTGGCGAGGTCGCAATGCTGCTTGGCGCGATCCATCACCGCATGGGCCACGCCGGTCAGGCGGAGGAACATTTCAGTGTCGCGCGAGCGCACATCTGGTCAACGAACGACTCCAACCTGCACGCAGAATTGGCACGGCACCTTGCGACGATGCACTGGTCGCAAGGCGACCTCGAGGCCGCCGAGCGACATGCGCGCCTAGCGCTCTCCGGTCGTTCGCTCCTCAATAAGGCTCTCGCGCTGGAACTGCTCGGCGCCGTGGAAGGCAGCCGCGGGCACTTTCACACGCAAGTCGCCTGCGCCGAAGAGGCCCTCGACCTTCTGGAGCAGCTTCCTCAGCGTGAAGTGTGGGTCGAAGGGGCGATCCTGCGTACGCTGGCGATTCTGACGCATCAGTTGACGTTGCGAGGCGTCGCCGAACGTGTCGAACGCCGCGTCACCTCGCTTCCGTGGACGCCTGAGATGTCTGCCTGCCACTACGAGACGCTGCGCAACCTCGGCTGGTGTGCGGTCGTCGAAGGCGACCATCTCAAAGCGTTCCGATTATTTCGCGAGAGCGCGTTGCAGGCGCCGTCGAAGGCGTGGCAGATTTTCTGCTTCCTCGACCGCTCGCTGTTGGCACGCGAAATGGGTGAACGATTGTTCGCAGCGGCGGAATTGGAGCAAGCGGAACACCTCGCTGCGAACGTACGCTGGGACGAAGAGACCGGCGGAGAACGTTGCGCGCTCCTTCTCCTTGCGGAACTCATCGCGCCGCACGAGATCGGCCGTGCAGAAGCCGTTTTGCGGCGTTACCGTTCCATCAAGCCACGCATGTCCGCCCTGCTTTCCCAGCGGGATGGCATGTTGCGCGCGCTAGAGTGCCACGCATACGGAATCGTCGCGGCGCATGCGGGCCGGCGCAGCACGGCAGCCGCGATGCTCGAAGAGACGTTCAGCATTTGGCGGTCGCTGGGATTCGTGTGGCGCGCGACCCGCACGGCGCTGGAAATCGCCGACGTGCTCGGCGACCACCGTCACATTCCGTATGCACGCGAACACGTGGGCCGTTTTCCGAATTCGTGGTTCGCGCGCTCGCCTGTACTCATGCAGGCCACCGCACAAAGCGCGCCCGCACAAAGCGCTAGCGCTTAAGCCACGTCCCGCAGGAGGCCTCCGAGCCGGCGGATCCCCTCGGCGATCGTTTCCTCGTTCTCATTGCTGAAGTTCAGGCGCATCGTGTTGCGGACGTCGGCGTTGACCCAAAACGGTGCCCCGGGCACAAATGCGACCTTGCGCGTGAACGCCTCCGGAAGGATGGCGCCGGTATCGACGCTACGCCTGGTACGAACCCACAAAAACAAACCGCCGTCCGGCCTTGTCCACGATGTGCCTTCCGGCATATGTTCCGCGAGCGCGGAGAGCATCGCGTCGCGCCGCGCACGATAGACCGGCAGCATGTGGGCAATGTGCTCCTCAACGCGTCCGGGGTGGCGCGCGTAAGCATACACGGCGCGTTGCGTGAGCGACGAGGTATGCAAGTCGGCCGCTTGCTTCGCGGGAACAACTTTGTCGTAGAGCTGGTGATCGGGCATCACGAGCCAGGCGACGCGCATCCCGGGGGCAATGATCTTCGAGACCGTGCTCATGTAGATGACGTGGTGTCCGTGCGCGAGTGCAGCGAGCGGCGGCAGGGGGTCACCGGAATAGCGGAGCCTTCCGTACGGATCGTCTTCGAAAATCGGAACGCCGTACTCGCGCGCGATCGCCAGCAGCGCTCGCCGGCGCTCGAGCGATAACGTCACGCCGGTGGGATTGGCGAAGTTGGGGACGACGTAGATGAACTTCGGCTTACGGTCGGAACTGCGCAAAACGCGGACCAAGTCGTCGGGGCGCATTCCCTCATCGTCGGTCTCAACGTTGAGATAGGTAGCCTGATACGCGTCGAACGCTTGAATGGCGCCGAGGTAGGCTGGATTCTCGATGACGACCGCGTCGCCGGGGTCGAGCAAAACCTTGCCGATGAGATCGAGGCCTTGCTGCGAACCGCTCACGATGAGAATCTCATCCGCACTACAGCTTATTCCGCTCGCTGATTCGAGATAGCGGCAGATCCACTCGCGAAGCTTCGGTAACCCTTCCGTCACGCTGTACTGCAGCGCGTGGTGACCTTCGTTCTCAAGAACCTCTGCCAACGCCTCGGCAAATTCACGCCGCGGAAACAATTCCGGCGCCGGTAGCCCCCCAGCGAAGGAGATGACGTCCGGCATTTGCGTCGTCTTTAGAATTTCTCGGATTGCGCTGGCGTGAAGCCGCCGCATGCGCTCCGCGAACCGGAACACCGATGAATCGATGCGCTGCGGGGCTACGGCCATTCATGCTCCTCCAACAAGACAGGAATGCCGTTGCACGCGGAGGCGAACGGCGCCTGCCGCTGCGTCATACGCTAGAACCACCGCTCGAAGGTGTGCGCCGGTACCGAACGCGGAAAGCGATAGTCGACGAAATCGAGTTGCGCGTGCGAAACGCGACGCTCGCCGAAACGTAAGCTCTCATCGGTGCTGATCTGTTGGATATACATGCGTCCCTCGAGAGGAACGTACCGTACGGTCCACAGCGCTGAGTCGTACGGTTTCGTGTCGAGGATCCCCGCGACACGTTCCTGCAAGGTCTGATACGAGTCCGTTGAGATCCACAAATCGCGCAAGCGGTTGAAGTGCGGATCACGGAGCGGCACGAGCGAAAGATGGTACGCGGCGCCGTACCGCAGCCGTTCGATCCCGAGAAGCGTGACGCGATACTCACGGCTCGTCGCGATGACGCGACCGATCTCGGGCAACTCTTCAGCGAACGGATTCGGTGTCGCATCATCGGCCGGCGCCAGCAGTTTCGTGCGATAACCACGCGGGATGAGGCCGAACGTGAACGCCGGTTCGATGGCGGGCTCACGCATCGCCGCCAGCGCCGCAGCGTCCGGGTTCGTATCGAAGAGCGGCACGCCGAAGATGGTAAGGGCAAAGCCTCGCTGGCGCGCTTCATCGCCTTCGAGACGAATCCGCTCAATGGCGAGTGCGCCATCGGAAGCGCGGAACGTCAGTTCATACCAACGATCGAGCTGATTTGCACCTTCTTCGAAGCGCCAACGCACGCCGTACTGCACGTATGCCGCCTCGGCACGATTCGCCCACACCTCGCGCGCGCGGCTCATCAACGCGTCGGGATCTTGCGCGGTGGCGGACAACGCCGGAAAAACGGCCGAAACCGCTATTACGGCCCCGGCGGCGAGCGCCCAGCGTCGAAGCATCACGACCAGGTTACGCTCGGCGGGGTGACATTCCGGTTCGGAACCGCTCTAACGCCCGGCGGCGACCGACATTGCGCCATCGTGTCATACTGAACGAAGCGAGCGTCACCGACGCTCGGCGGCGACCGACATTGCGCCTCGGAACCGCTCGTCGCTCGCCATCCCGGCTCGCTCCTACTTGGCCGCTCGCCGCTCTCGACATCCGTGTCTACGCGGCTCGAACGGAGGCATTCCTCGGCACAAAGTCGGTCGCCGCCTCGCTGCTACGTCTCCTTATAAAACTTAGTGGGTGTGGACGCGGCCGGGGCCGTTTGGGGTTGCGGCCGTTGCGACTTCGCGACCGTCGCGCTGCTTCGTCGGATCCAATGCGACTTTGATCCAACCGGGTTGACGTGTGTCGAATGCCTCGTACGCTTCGATTGCTCCAGCGATCGGTTCGAGTTCGGTCAGGATTCGCTCAGGGCTGAGCGTGCCGTTCTTCACCCACGACACCGCCTTCCACAGATACTTGCGGTGGTTGCAGTTGCCCATGCGCAGAGTGAGATTACGGTTCATCGCCGCACCGATCGGAAAGGCACTGTGCGTGAGCGGATAAACGCCGATGATCGCAACGGTGCCGCCTTTCGCGACGGCTTGCGTCGCCCAACGCAGCGCTTGCGAGGGTGCATCGCCAGGAGTCCACTGGTCATCGTGCGGCTTTCGCTCGGGTGCGACGCGCTCGAGCTCTTCCTCGAAGGCCGCCGCATCTTTCCTCGCTTGGGCCGCCGCGGGGCCGCTCTGCGGCCTGACAGCGTCGACGCCGACGGCTCGATGACGCGATCCGGTCCGACACCGTTCGTCATGTCGCGCAGAGCCTGGACGGGGTCTTCCTTATTAAAGTCAACGATCTCGGCGCCTTGCGCCGCAGCCATGGCGAGACGTCCCGGAACGGTGTCGACCGCGAACACACGGCCCGCGCCCATCATGAAGGCAGCGGTGATCGCGAATTGGCCGACCGGCCCACAACCGAAAACGGCAACGGTGTGACCCGGCTTGATGTCCGCCAAATCGGCACCGAAATAGCCCGTTGGGAAAATATCGGAGAGCAGAATGGCCTGATCGTCGCTGACCTCATCGGGGAGCTTGACCGGGCCGACGTTCGCAAACGGAACGCACACCGCTTCCGCCTGCATGCCGTTGAACGGGCCGCTGTCTTTCGGGCCACCGAAAAACGCGGTACCGGCTTGCGGTCCGTTGGGGTTGGCCACGTCGCACTGCGCGTAGTATCCAGCGCGGCAGTACGAACACGCACCGCATCCGATCGTCGACGGGATGACGACGCGATCGCCCGGCAAGAGGTTGCGTACGTCTTTGCCGACTTCTTCAACGACGCCCACGCCTTCGTGACCGAGGATGGTGCCGGGGATCATGCTTGGCATCGTGCCGCGCACGAAATGAAGATCGGTGCCGCAAATGGCGCTTACCGTGAGACGGACGATGGCGTCGGACGGTCGCTCGATTTTCGGATCAGGGACATCCTCGAGCCGAATATCGCCGATGCCGCGGAACACGACTGCCTTCATGGTGTACCTCCACGCTTTCCTGAATGAGCAGCGGACTTATACCCACCACGGCAATTCCGCGCCGGCGAACAAGCGGTCTTATGACTACGCTGCAGTGCGCCGAGCAGCGACGACGGACCGGCGCAGTTTGCGACGCAACTCCGCGCGCTCGTCGCGGCGTGCTTCTCGTTCCAAGAGACGTAAAACGCGGACCTCGTCGGCGCTGAGCCCGCTGCGGGCAAGCACTTTTTTTGAAGGGGCCGGCAACGAAAGAGCGCCGTCTTCCATAAAACGGTCGATGACGGCGGGATGCACGTAGCACGCCCGGCATACCGCCGCTGTGTTCCGCAGCCGTGCTGCGACCGCTTTGACCGCCGCCGAGACCGTCCGGCGCCGTTCGGCCGTCGTCCCGGCAGGCGTACACGCGTTCAACTCAAGCGCGCACAGCACCGTCCCGTGCCATGTGCGAAAATCTTTGGCCGTGAAGTCATTCCCCAACGCTTCACGGACGTACTCGTTTACATCGTCGGATGTCACCGGAACAGTCGCGCCATCGTCGTCGACGTATGAAAAGAGTTCTTGTCCCGGAAGGTCCCGGCAGCGCCGAATCACCGCCGCAAGCCGGCGGTCGTGAATGCTAATGACGTGCTCCACGCCGCTCTTACCGCGAAAGCGTAGTTGTACGGAGCCGCCACGAGTTCGGACGTGTTCTGTGCGGAGGGTGGTGAGGCCATACGACGCGTTGTCGCGGGCGTATTCTTCGTTGCCCACGCGGGCGAGCGTGGTGTCCAACAAACGGACGACCGTTGCGATGACGCTACGCCGCGTCGGTGAGGTTTCAGCCAGGTCTGCTGCGACGCGAACACGGAGCGCCGCGAGCGAGCGCGCGAACGCGACCGTCCGGCGATACTTCGCTTCATCGCGCACTTCGCGCCAGCGGCGATGGTAGCGGTACTGCTTTCGTCCGCGTGCGTCGCGCGCCGTCGCCTGCAGATGCCCGTTCGGAATCGGACAGATCCAGACGTCGACGTATGCCGGGGGAATCGCCAGCGCTTTGATGCGCCGTAACTCCGCCGGGTCATGTATCGGTCGCCCGTGCGGATCGATGTAGGCGAAGCCCCGGCCGAAACGCTTGCGCCGAATCCCTGGGAAGCGGTCGTCCACGTAGCGAAGCGCCGCTTGCTTTGCATCCTCGACTTCTGTTCGGTGGTTGAGCGCCTCTGCGAGCATCTGTCTGGCTCGTACCCACAGACCGGCGCCGCGCCGAACCTCACCGCTATGGTACCGGAACTCCTGAGATCACGTCCGCGATAAGCCGCTCCGGATCCAGTCCTTCCGTGCTAACGCGATAGTTGAGAGCGATGCGATGTCGCAGCGCCGCAGGAGCAACGGCCTTTACGTCGTCCGGCAACACGTACGAGCGGCCCTCGCAAAAGGCACGCGCCCGGGCAAGCGCGATGAGTGCCAACGTGGCGCGGGGACTCGCGCCACGCTCGAAATACGGGTTGCCGGCACGCGTAGCGCGCACGAGCAGGGCGGCATACCGCGCGACGCGTCCGTCCACGTAGATCTGTCGCGCTTCATGGCGCCACTGTACGACGTGTTCGAGCGAGATGACGGCACGTTGCAACGTCCGAGGCTCACCGCCGAATCGTTCCAGAATGCGCAGCTCTTCTTCCATGTCGGGATATCCGACAAGCTCCTTGAGGAGAAACCGATCCATCTGTGCGAGCGGCAGCGCATAGGTGCCCTCAGCATCGAGGGGGTTCATCGTTGCCATGACGATGAAGGGCTCGGGCAAGCGATGCGTCTCGGGACCAATCGTCACCTGACCCTCCTGCATGCACTCCAGTAATGCGGACTGCACCTTCGCGGGCGCGCGATTGATTTCGTCGGCGAGTACGACGTGCGCGAAGATCGGGCCCAAAACGGTGGTGAATTCTCCGGTCTTCTGATCGAAGACGCGCGTGCCGACGATATCGCTGGGAAGCAGATCCGGCGTGAATTGGACGCGCTTGAAGTTTCCTGCCACCGCCGCAGCGAGTGCGCGGCACGCGAGCGTCTTGGCCAGACCGGGTGGCCCTTCCAAGAGCACATGCCCGTCGCCGATCAGCGCATAGACTAATGCTTCGAGCACATGGCGCTGACCCACAATGGTCTCGCCGAGCGCCGCAAAGAGGGCGCTCGGCGGGGCGACTTCCCGAACCGTCAGCGGTCTTGCGTCGCGACCGGCGTGTCCGGCGAGACGGGGATGTCCGGTTTGGGAACCTCGGGGGTTCCCGGTTCTGGTGGTTGTGGAGCTGGCGGCATCGGATCGATCGGCGGCATCATCGCGACTCTCCCTTTCGTTGGGCGGTCATACTCGGCCAAAGCCCGTTAGACCGTAACCGCTTCCGTTCGCGCTTCTTGCTCCGCTCGCTGCCTGCCGAAAAGCGTCACCATGCGTTCGCAGAAGACCGGCAGATCGTCGGGCTTTCGACTGGTGAGGAGCCAGCGGTCCTCGACGACTTGCTGGTCAGACCAATGCGCGCCGGCATTTTCCAGATCTCTTTTCAGCGAAGACCACGACGTCAGCTTCATTCCCCCGACGATATCGGCTTCGATGAGCATCCACGGGCCGTGGCAGATCGCGGCAATCGGTTTGCCTGCATCGAAGAACGCGCGGACGAACTGCACGGCGGCCGGAATGGTGCGCATGACGTCTGGATTGCGCACGCCACCGGGGAGCACGAGGGCGTCGTAGTCGTTGGGCGACGAGCCTTCGAGCAAACGGTCAACCGTAATGCGCTCGGACGGCTTCTCGTGATCGTAGCTTTGGATCTCACCGCCCTTCGGCGAGATGACTTCCGGGCGCATACCGGCGTTCTCTAGGGCCTTGCGCGGTTCTGTTAGTTCAAGGCGTTCCACGCCATCGGTGGCGAGGATCGCGACGCGCTTGCGTTTTCCGTTATGTTCCATGCGCTCAGCGTTCCGCTCCATGAGCGCCGCAAAACGTGCCAACGCACTCGTCAGGCGGCCGGCGCTGTATACCGGTCGAGGTCTTCCACAGCCGAGAGCACCTGTTCAACCGCGATTTCGAGCAAGCCGGCATCTGGTTTGTCGGCGTGAGGATCGCCAAGCTTGCCGCTCCACAAGACGCGATGTACCGGTGCCGGGGGCGGTCCCCATTCGGCCGGAGACGTTGGTCCAAACAGCACGACCGACGGCCTACCGTAGGCGCTCGCGAGATGGGCGATTCCCGTATCGCCGCACACGATCATGCGCGCTTCAGAAACGATCGCCGCGAGTCCGAGCAGCGAGGTCTTACCGGCGATGCAGCGCCGGTGCAGCAGGCCCGTGCGTGCCGACAACTCCTCTGCGAGTGGAACCTCTTCACGGTTTCCTGTGACAATGAGGTCGTGGTCACGGTCCCTTAGCGCGTTCACGACGCTCGTCCAGCGTTCCAGCGGCCAGCGACGAGATGCGCTCGCCGCGCCGGGATGCACGATCGTCACTCCGCGAAAACGGCGCGGAACCGCCATCTCGGTTTTGTGTAGCCGGAAGTCCATCGGATCTGCAGGGATGCCGGCGTGCGTCAGCATCCGGCACCAGCGCTGCAGCTCATGCTCGTCTTTGCGCCATTCCGCACCGCCTTTCGATTCCGGAATGTCGGGATGCGCGAAGGCGACGATTTTCTTCGGCTGCGATGCCAGCAGGATCTCGTGACTCTGTGGACCACGCCCGTGCAAGTTGATGGCGAGGTCGGCGCCTTGCACCGCTTCCGGAAGAGGCCAGAGCGGGAGCGCACCAACGACCTCGTCGACGCCGCCAACAAGTAGCGCGAGCTGCGCAAAACGCTCCGGCGCGACTAACACCTTGCGATGACGCGGAAACGCCCGCGCGACGGCGCGATACGCCGGCACGCCCGACAGGAAATCGCCGAGCCCAAGTGGCCGAAGCATGACGGCGAGGGGCGCCCCCGTCATGCGAGGTGCGCTCCAGCGACATGGCGCGTCACTTGCCCGAGACCACGATAGGCACGCAACGTATCCTTCGCGATCCTTTGCCAGGTATAGCGTGCTGCGACGCGCTGGCGGCCCGCTTCGCCAAAACTGCGGCGCAGGTCCGCGGATGCGAGAAGGCGAGCGACGCGTTCCGCAATCGCTTCAGGATCGCGCGGAGAGACGTGAAAACCCGTCACGCCATCGAGAATCGTGTCGTTGAGTCCGCCGACCGCACTGGCGACGACCGGCACGCGGCAGGCCATCGCCTCGAGCGGCACCATCCCGAATGGCTCGTACCACGGAGTACACACGACGACGTCGGCATCGCGCAAAAGTTTGGGGACCTCGCAATGCGCAATGCGCCCCAGAAACCGGACGCGGTCCGCGACTCCGGCGCCGCGGGCGATGCGCCGCAGACGCATCGCTTCAGGATCGCTTCTTAAGTCGGCGGCTTCGCCACCGCCCGCGACGATGAGTTCCGTCTCAGGCAGCTGCGCGAGCGCGACGATCACGTCGGCAATTCCCTTTCGTTCTACGAGCCGGCTCAAGCTCACGATCCGGTATTTCTGTTTGCGCGGAACATTGACGTGCCCGGTCGTCGCATCGAAGGCCGCCAAATTTACGCCGCACGGAACGAGTTTGAGACAGCGAGGGTTCGCCCCCATGCGGCGTAACTCGAAGATCTCGCTGCTCGAGGTCGCCAACACGCGATCCATGCTGCACGCGATCGTCCGTTCGTGGTCGATCCGTTCCTCCGGACTCGTGTCCATGCGACCCTGATGCCGTCGCTTCTCACAACCGAGCGCATGGAACGTCTGTACCGTCGCGATGCCGAGGGGGCGCGCCGTCTTGAGAGTCGCATAGCCCGACATCCAAAAGTGCGCGTGAACGACGTCGGGCGGATCGGCGACGAACGCGTTGTGAAGCTGCGCTGCAAAGGCGTCCATATGCTGGAACAGCTCATCTTTCGGCATGACGCGGGGCGGCCCAGCATCAACGTGAGCGACGCGCACGCCGCTCTCCATCATCACAGAGGGAGAAAGGCGTTTGTCGTCACGGCGCGTGTACACCGTCACATCGTGACCCTGGCGCGCCAACTCGGTGCCGAGTTCCGCGACATGCACGTTTTGACCACCTGCGTCGACACCGCCGAGCGCCGCGAGCGGACTTGCATGTTCCGAAACCATGGCGATTCTCATGCGGCTACCTCCGTCAAGAGACCGTCCCAAGCGCTCAAGAAACGCTCGAGGGAATAGCGTGAGCGGGCGTGTTCGCGCGCACATTCACCCGCCCGTTTGGCCGCGGCGCGATCATCGTGAAAATGGCGCAAAGCCTCCGTGAGGACGTCCAAGCGGTTCGAGCACGCGCCGGCGTCGCGCGGAATCGCATCGGGCGCCTCAGTCGTTGCCAACGCGACGATCGGCATGCCCAGATGCATCGCCTCGACAAGCGAAAGTCCGAGCGACGTCCAGCGATACGGGTGGAGATACACGCGCCGTTCCGAGAGAGCGGCGTAGAGTTCGTCCTGACGCAAATTTTCGACTCCTCCGAGGCGGGATGCGTCCATGCCGAAGACGTCGAGCGGCGCGCACATCGCGAACGTTCCGAGCAAATCGGTTCCCGTGACACGACCCCGGCGCGTTGCTTCGTTGATGACGGCAGCGGTGCGCCGCAGCGTGCCGCGGTAGCGGTATCCCGGGTCCACGATGCCATGCTCGATGACGCGCGTTGGGGTCGAGCCGGCTTCCCAAAAGAGCGCGTTGAAATGCGTCACGTGGACGAGGGTCATTCCTGTGCGATCGCGCACCGGGTGATGCATTTCGTTGACGCGGCCTTGCGGCGCGTTGTGCTCGACGTAGACCGCCGGCACGTCCACGCCGACGGTGCGCCCTAACCAACGTCCCGCCAGCGTCTCCAATTCGACGGGCCGTTGCAAGAGCACGACGTCGATGTCGAGCCCGCGGGCAGTCCCTTCGTCCACCTCGACGGCGTTCTGCGGCCAGTCCCACGTCTGTGCCCGGCCCCGGCCGTCCGGACCACGATCGGGGACGACCGGAAAGTAATAGGTATGTGTACCTTGCACCAACGCCGTCGTCCACGAGCCGTGCACGTGCCACAGGAAAACGTTCACGCCGCCGCGCGCTCGGGTAACTGCACGCCGAGCCGCTGCAGCGCGGCGAGAACGTCGCCGGCGGTCACCTTGCCGATGCACGGCTGACCTGGAATTGGGCACAGTCGCGCGCGGCAGCCGGCGCACGAGATTGCGTGGTCGCCAAGCATCACGTGCGCGACGCGCCACGGCGCAAAACGTTGCGGCAGAATCGTCGGCGGAAAGACCGTGACGACCGGGGTACCGACTGCGGACGCCAGATGAATTCCGGACGAGTTTCCCACGACGAGCGCCTGAGCTTCGGCGATGGTGGCAGCAAACTCGGCAAACGTCGTTTGGCCGGCAAGGTTTTGCGCGTCGCTCTCACCGGTCACGAAGCGCGCGACCTCGGTCTCGTCGGCGCTTCCCAACACCACGACCCGAACGCCACGCGCGCAGAGTTCTTGCACCAGCTCACGGTAACGCAGCGAGGACCAGGCACGTGCCGGCACCGTCGCACCCGGCTGGACCGCGACGTACGAACCCTCGACGGGCGAGGTGCCGGGCGGCTTGATACGCAGGGCGCCATCGTCGCCGCCCGGTAGCAGGAAACCAGCGGCGCCGACAAGCGACAAAGCGCGCTGTGACTCGTGCCGCTCGCCTTCAAGGCGCAGCCGGGTATCGAGCAGCGAGCCGGCATAGTCTTCGCAAATTGCATGGACCCGCGGCACGCCGGCCATGCGCAAAAGGAGTGCCGCGGGGAGCGGGCTTTGATGGAACGAGGTGAAGACGAAGGCCTCATCGGCCCCAAGCGCACGCACTCGCGCGACGTAGTCCAAGACGGCATCACGATCGATCGGTCGCGGATTCGCATCGATCCAAGCCGCAGACGCGACGATGACCCTATCGACGCCCGGCAGCAGCCGCGCGGCGCCTTCGCCATGCGGGCTACAGATGAGCGTGACGCGAGCACGTGCGGCGAGTGCGCGCAACGCCGGACCGACGAGCAGCACGTCGCCGTTGTTGTCCTGGCGGACTGCAAGCACGTGCATCGATCGCGTCTTCCGTTACACGCGGCCGGCGAGGACGAGGTCGACGGCGCTTCCCAAATCGCCGGCCACAACCGGCGCCGCCGTGATTTCCTGTTCCCGTGTCACGCCGTTCGGGACGAGAATAGGGCGCGCGCCGGCAGCAACAGCTGCCTCAACATCCGCACCGATGTCCCCAATGACAACGCAATCTGCCGGATCGACCCCCAGCGCACGTGCCGCCTCTCGAACGAGGCCCGGGGCAGGTTTCCGGCACGCGCAGGACGCTACGCGGGAATGCGTGCAGCACCGCCAGACGGCAAAGGGACCGACGAGCGCGTCCACCCGCGCATTGATCGCTCCGAGCTCGCGTTCCGTCAGCGTCCCTTCTCCAACGAGCGCCTGATTCGAAACGACGCCTACCGGGATGCCGGCCGCCCGCAAGCGCGCAACGGCTTCTTGCGCACCGGTAATCGGTTCCACGCCGGCGGGATCGCGCAAGCTCTGCGCGTCTTTGATCAGCGTCCCGTCGCGATCGAAAAGGACGGCAGCGGTGCGCCGGTGCGTGCTGCACCGTGCACCAAGTTCGCCGCGAACGCGGTGAGCAACCGCGGCAAACGGGATGACGACGCTCGTCATGAGCATCGTGGCGATCTCACGAAAGGTCCGTGGACCGGCGGCGATACGCGCGAACGCGAAGGCGCCGGTTTTCCAAAGCCACGCTGCCGCGAACGCCAGACCGAACGCAGCAAAGGCAACGGTGATCGCATGGTCACGGAATCGCCCACGTGTTGCGCCGGCGCGTTTTCGCCAGTCCGGTCCGTGCAGCCGTGCCATCAATGCATCGTCGGCATTGCCGGCTTGAAGCCGGACGCTGATCCATGGATCGGCTTCGCGTACGGGATGCGTCACGAGCCGTCGGCCCCGCTCAATGGTGGCGCCGCTCGCCAGCACGTGCAACGCGAGGTCGGCATCCTCGCGATACGCTCGCCGAAAGCGTTCGTCGAAACCACCGGTGGCCTGCAGCGCGCTACGGCGGTAGGCGCAGTCAGCGGTAATATATCGGGCCTCTTCGAGCCCATGGACGTTGCGCTCGTAGTCGGTCGGCATTCGGCCCGAAGGGAGCGGGACGCGCACATTGCCCGCAGAGCCGGCGCAGCGCGGGTCAGACGCACCGAGATCCTCGCGCAAATCGCGTAGCCACGTTGCGCTCGGC
>JAFAXE010000206.1 GCA_019241305.1 Vulcanimicrobiota bacterium | reverse complement strand
ACCTTCGTCGGCGGCGGGATAGCGTTCGTACAGCCAGCGTGCGACCACGAATCCGATGACCGTGTCGCCGAGGAATTCCAGCCGTTCGTTCGACTCCAACGCTGCGGCGGAGGAACCTGCATCCGTGACGCTCTGGCGTGCGGCGCTCGAATGCACGAACGCTCCGGCGACCGCAGCCGGCTCGATGCCCGACGTACCCGCGCGGCGCAGCAGCGCGCGGATGCGCGCGCGCCGCGACTCGCCCGCCACCGAAGCGTGCTGCCCTTACTCGCGGTACTTCCGGAATACGAGCACGCAGTTGTGCCCGCCGAACCCAAATGAGTTCGAGAGCGCGACCTCAACCGTCGCGCGGCGCGCGACGTTCGGCACGTAGTCCAGCGTGCATTCCGGATCCGGAAACTCGTAGTTGATCGTCGGGGGCATGATGTCGTGGTAAACCGCGAGCACGGTGGCGACGCCCTCGATGCCGCCGGCACCTCCGAGTGCATGCCCGTGCATGCTCTTCGTGGAGCTGACGGCCACCGTGGATACCGCATCGCCGAACACGGACGCAATCGCCTTGGACTCGGCGGGATCGCCGATCGGCGTCGACGTGCCATGTGCGTTGATGTACGAGACGTCCTCGGCTTCCAGTCCGCTGTAGGCGAGGGAACGCCTGAGCGCAAGTTCGACGCCGCCGCCAGTCGGGTCGACGGCGACGAGGTTATAGGCGTCGGCAGACTGTCCGTAACCCAGCATCTCGGCGTAAATGCGCGCGCCCCGAGCCTTCGCGAATTCCAGCTCCTCGAGGATGAGAATGCCGCCGCCCTCGGCGAGGACGAAGCCGTCACGCTCCCGGTCGAACGGACGAGAGGCCTTCTCCGGCTCCGCGTTGCGCTTCGAGAGCGCCTTCATCGAATCGAAGCCACCCATCGCGACGTCGTTGACCGCAGACTCCGAGCCGCCGGTCACCACCGCGCGGCACGCGCCGCGTGCGACGTTGTCGTACGCAATGGCGATTCCATCGTTGGCGCTGGCGCAGGCGCTGGAGACGGCAAATAGCGGACCGCGCAGCTTATATGCCATCGAAATCTGTGCCGGTCCGGCGTTCGCCATGAGCATCGGCACGAAGAAGGGACTGATTCGCCCGACGGTTCCGAGCTGCCGCGCCTTGGTCACTTGATCTTCCAGCGTCGAGATGCCGCCGATTCCCGTGCCGAGCACGACCCCGGTCAGATCGAGCGTCTCCCGGTCGTTCACCGGAAACTTCGCGTCTTCAAACGCCTCGCGGGCAGCGACGAACGCGAATTGGGTGTAGCGGTCCATGCGGCGCGCTTCCCGCCGGCCGATCAGCGTATCGGAATCGAACCCCTTCACCGCGGCGACGATCTTGGTATCGAGGTCCCTCGGGTCGAAGCTCGTTACCGGCCCGACGCCGCTGCGGCCGGCGACCAGATTCCGCCAGAACTCGTCACGCGTGTTGCCGAGCGGGGTCACGGCGCCGAGGCCGGTCACGACCACGCGTTTTCTGTCCAAACGGCGCGAGATTACCGCGCGCTCCGGTGGGGACCTTCCCTAGCAAACGGGTCGAGTTGCCCGAGGGCGGACCCTATGTTATAGTCGGGTCCGTCATGTTCAGGTTCGACCTCCAGCTTTTCGCATCCAAGAAGGGTGGCGGCTCCACGCGAAACGGCCGCGACTCAAACGCGCAGCGCCTTGGCATCAAGCGCTACGGAGGCGAGGCGGTGGTCGCGGGAAACATCATCGTGCGGCAACGCGGTACCCGGTTCTACCCGGGCACGGGCGTCGGCATGGGGACGGACCACACGCTCTACGCGCTCGTGGAGGGCCGCGTCCATTTCTCGGAACGCCGGAACCGCAAGCACGTCCACGTCCTCGCCGTCTAGCGCCGACGACGCTTAGGCGCCGCAAGCGCAGGCGCTGCACCGGCGTGCTCGCCGGCCCTTAGCGCGTGCAGTTCATCGACGAGGCCACCATCACCGTGGAAGGCGGTCGTGGCGGCGACGGCGCCGTCGCGTGGCGCCGCGAGAAGTACGTCCCGAAGGGCGGTCCCGCCGGAGGCGACGGAGGAAGCGGCGGAGATGTGTTCCTCGAGGCCCGGCCCGACGTCGGGACGCTCATCGATTTCCGCTACAAGAAGCACTTTGCGGCCGAAGCCGGGCGCCCCGGATCGACTTCGAATAAGTCCGGACGTTCGGGCGACAACCTGACCGTCTCGGTCCCCGCAGGCACCCTCGTCTATCGCCTCGCAGACGACGGCACCGCTCACCTCATCGCCGACCTCAGCGACCCGTTCTCACGCTTCCGCGTCGCCAAAGGGGGTCGCGGCGGTCTCGGCAACCAGCACTTCGCGACGAGCACGCGCCAGGCACCGCGCTTCGCAGAGAAGGGCGAACCCGCGGAGGCCGTGAGCCTGCGCCTCGAGCTGAAGCTCCTAGCAGACTGCGGCCTCGTCGGTCTTCCGAACGCCGGAAAATCGACGCTGCTCGCCGCGTCCTCGGCAGCCCGCCCCAAAATCGCCGACTATCCGTTCACGACGCTGGAACCGCAGCTCGGCGTGGTTCGGCTCGGTCCGGAGGAGTCGTTCGTGATGGTCGATGTCCCCGGTTTGATCGAAGGCGCGCACGCGGGCGCCGGTCTCGGGGACCGGTTCCTGCCGCACGTCGAGCGAACGCGCGTGATCGTGCATCTCATGGACGGCTCACGCTCGCGCCACGAGATTCTCCACGACAAGGCGGTGATCGAGCGTGAGCTCGGCGAGTGGAACGCCGAGCTCGCTCGCCGTCCCGCCATCGTGGTCCTGAACAAGCTCGACCTCCCTGAGGCGCGCGAGCACTTCGCCGAGCTGCGCTCGGAGATCCCGGATTTGCTCGGTATCTCCGCTGCAACCGGTGAAGGCGTCCGTGAACTGCTCTTCGCCGCGTGGAAGACGATCAACGCAACGCCGGCACCTTCGGTCGGCACGATCGAAGCGCCGCGCATTGTCCTCAGCCCGGCCGATGCGTTCGAAATCGTGGTGGAAGACGGCGTGTTCGTCGTGCACGGCGAACGAGTGGAGCGGTTGGCGGCGATGACGGATTTCGATAATGAGGAGGCGCTCGGGCGTTTTGAAGCGGCACTCGCGAAGATGGGCGTCGAGCGGAGACTGCGCGAGCTCGGTGCGCACAGCGGCGACACGGTTCGGATCGCAGAAACGGAGTTCGACTACTCGTGACCGAGGTGGGTTTGCGTCCCTACGTCCCCGTCGCGATCGCCGCGATCATCGTCGTCGCGCTGATTCTGCTCGGATACCTGATCGGTTACCGAACAGGAAAGGCCGCGGGGCTGCATGCGCCTCGCACGTCGAACGCCGTGCGGAAGTGAAGGTTGGCCTCTTCGGCGGCACCTTCGATCCGATTCACAACGCGCATCTCTTCGTCGCCGAAGGCGCGCGCGTCGCGCTCGGACTGGAACGCGTGGTCTTCCTTCCCAGCAAGGGAGGGCACTACCGGGACAGCACGCCGTCGGCTCCGGTCGCGGACCGCGTCGCCATGGTCCGTTTTGCCATCGCCGCAAACCCGGCGTTTGCGCTCGATGAAAGCGACCTCGCGCCCGAAGAAAGCGGCTATACGGCGGACCTCATTCCGGTGCTACGCCGGCGGTATCCCGAGGACTCGCTCACGTTCATCGTGGGCGGTGACTCGCTGCTCGAAGCGCCATGGCGCCGTTTCGACGAGGTCCTCGATGCGTTGGATGCGTTCGCCATCGCACCACGCGCCGACCGGCCGATCGACCCGCTCACGACGTTGATCGATCGGCTGCGCCCGGACCGCGCGAAAAAGGTGCAGATCATGGATCTTCCCTCGCTCGGCGAATCCGCC
>JAFAXE010000183.1 GCA_019241305.1 Vulcanimicrobiota bacterium | reverse complement strand
TGCGGTCGTCGACCGACATCGCCGCGGTAACGCGAAGCGAGAAGGGATCGGTCATCGTCTCCGGCAGCAGCGTCATCGACATCGCTGCAGAGCCGGTGCCGCGTGTGGTCGACTCGACCGGCGCAGGAGACCTATACGCGGCCGGATTTCTGTGGGGACTCTGCTCCGGGACCAGCCTCGCTGACTGTGGACGGCTGGGGAGCATCGCCGCCGCTGAAGTGATCGGACATATGGGCGCGCGCCCCGAAACGCCGCTTCGCACCCTTGCTGCCGTGTAACGTTCGGATTCGCGTCGACACGCGCCCGCTAGCGGAAGTACCCCGTTAATAGGGTGCCGGCGGATCGAGTGCGACACCGTCCGGCTCCTTGAAGTTGGACATCGTTCCGATCAGTGCGCCCGTCTTAAAGTCGTAGATGTCTACGACTCCCGAGCGGTCCGTCGCGTCGAATAGCCGCCGTTCGTGTTGATCGAATGCGATTTGGAAGGGATTAACGACCGGGAAGGAACGGCTCGGCGTCGTGGCTCCTGGTGGGAAGACGTCCACGTTGGCGCCGTCGGTAACGACAATTGAGTTATCCTTAGCGATCGTAATGCCGAAGTCGAAGCCGATCATGATACCGAGATCGGTGCCGGTCGTGGATCCGGGAGCGAATTCGATAATGTGCCCCACGCATTTCGACCCGGAACAGACGTCGGACGTGACGTATAGGTTGTTGGCGCTGTCGGTCGCGACGCCCCAAGGATACGTGACCGAGAGGGTGAGGGTGGGCTTTTTTGAGCCTGGTGCAAACTCTTGGATCTGATTGGCGTAGGATTCCGAAACGTACAGTGTGCCGTCGGCGCCGCCATACGCGTACTGTGGCTTACTGGGAACGAGAATCGTCCGGCTCGCTCTTAAGGAGTTTCTGTGGTACACGGTCACGGCGTAGAAGTCGTAGTCGGAGACGTAAAGCGTGCCGTCTTGTCCCACCGAGATGCCGCTCGGCCCGTACACGCCTTGCGAGATGTATCCGCATGGCTTCGGCCGGAGCGGATTATGCGCGGGGTAAACGTCGATCTGGCTCGTTTGGACGTCAGCGACGTAGACCCGGTCCGGCGGGCAGTTCAGCTCCCCATCCGTGTTCTCCTGAGCATGCGAAGCGTGATGTGACGGCATGGAAGCGTGCGGCCATGGCGGGTCCATCGGCATGCTCTCAACACTGCTTCTCAGCGCGCCGAGAAAAGGCACGTCACGCGCGACGCTTTGAGCAGAATCCCCTGCGTGCATCGCGACCGTCGGGGAGGCGGTTCCGGAACAGCCGATTACAGAAACCAAGCCGCTCAGTCCGAGAACTGTCAAGGTATAGCGCATGGGATGCTCCTTAGCGGTACAAAAGGTGGAAACACTACGGATTGAGCTGGTAGATAACCCCGCACGCGCAAGCGGTGCCGCCGACGGAGGTAACGCCGTAAATATTGCCTTTCGGGCCAATCGCCCAGTCCCCGTACGGACTTGCTCCGTTGGCACCGGAAAAGCGATGCAGGATGGTTTCCTTGTACAAACCACCCCCGTGAGGAGAGAGCTCAAAAATGAACCCGTCACCGGAAGGTCCGCCGCCGCCTTCTCCGTACAAGTTTCCGCGGTCATCGGTGAGAACAGCTTCCGCTGGAGAGCTCTTCGTCAGTGCGTTGTAGAAGATGACTCGCGAGTCCCAGGTGCGTCGACGTGTCAGCGGAGGCGTCAACTTAACGACCGTGCCGCAACCCAATCCACCACAGCCGCCGCCGCCTCCGCCCGCCGTAACATAGAGCGCTCCGCTCGCATCGAGCACGGGTTCGTAGTACGGCCAGAGACCATCGAAACCGGTGAAGTCGAAGAGAATTGTTTCGCGCCACTGTCGATCGCCCGCACCCTTCGGCGTCAATTCGTACACCGTTCCGCATCCGAAGGAAATGGGATGACAGCTTCCGCCGCCGAACGTCGTCGATAGAAGCGCGTTGCCGGCCAAAGTGAAACCCGCGAAAGGAGCCGCTCCGTCGCCGGTGCCACCGAAGGTATGGATCACCGTTTGCGTCCAGGTTGTTTGGCCTCGAGCCGGCGGCCCCAAGCGGAACGCCACGCCTGCTCCGAG
This sequence comes from Vulcanimicrobiota bacterium, assembly GCA_019241305.1. GTDB lineage: Bacteria > Vulcanimicrobiota > Vulcanimicrobiia > Vulcanimicrobiales > Vulcanimicrobiaceae > JAFAXE01. The sequence continues at coordinate 6,984 of JAFAXE010000183.1, read as the reverse complement.
CGAGCCAAAACTCGACGCCGTGGAGTATAGCGCCCCGCGAAGGTCGGTCAATGCAGCAGATGGATAGCCGCCATCCGCGCCACCGGTGAACGAATAGAGCACACTCTCAGTCCAGTTCGTCTGCCCCGGAAGCGGCGGCGTCAGAGCGAAAACCGTTCCGAAGTTACCAGTGCCTCCGCCGGCGGTCGTGCCATACAAGACGCCGTGCGCCCCGAGCGTCAAGCGAGCGGACGGATATCCGCCGTCAGCTCCCCCGGTGAACGAGTACAGCACCGTTTCCGTCCATGTCGACTGGCCTTTAGGTGGAGGCGTGAGCTGAAAGACTGTGCCACAACCAACCGCGTAGCACTGGGAAAGGTACGCCCCGCCGCTATACGTCGTGCCATACAAGACGCCGTGCGGTCCTACAATCACTGGGTTGGGAGAAGCGCCGTCGGGGCCGTTGAACGCGTACAGCACTTTCTCGGGCCAATGCTCCCGTTCGGAAGAATTTGGTCGCACCGCCTGGCGCGCCGGGAGCGATTCGCCGCTCGCGAACACTGGAGGCAAACCATATGCCGGCCGCACAGGCGTTTGTGCGCGAGCCGCGTTCGCACATGCGCCGACAAGGTATGCTGTTGCGACCACCGCGGCGATCGCGATGGCCGGACGAGAACGATGACGGACCGCGCTAGAAGTGGGCATGGCAAAGTTCTCCTTGTGAAATTCGAGAACGCTGACAAGCGGTCGGCGGAGATGCCGTGCTACGGGCGACGGGCCTCCGTGCGCTCGTGGTGGTATGTCCCTCGCATCATTCTCTACCTCGAAGAGGGAAGACGTCCAGGCACAACCGTTCAAGTTATCCGTTCAAATGGTCCCGGCTCGGTAATGGACGGCGATGGAGGCTGAGCGGCAGCCCCACTTTGGTGCCCAGCTGAGGCGCCTCCGGCTGGATGCCGGAATGACGCAGCAAGAGCTCGCGGAGCGGGCAAACCTGAGCGTTGAAGCCATCGGTCAGCTTGAGCGGGGAACGCGAACGCGGCCACACCGGGATACGCTTATCTTACTGGCGCAGGCGCTAGAGTTATCTTTGGAACGCGCCGGCATGCTGCACAACGCGGCTCAAATCGGGCATCGGCCACGCTATAGGGAGCGGGCTGCGGTGAGGACGCCGGTCCTGCAATTGGTGCGTCCGGATGCGCAGGCGGCGGCAGGAGATAACCTCCCACGGCAGTTGACCTCTTTCGTCGGGCGTGAACGCGAGTGCGCCGACATCGCTGAACTGCTGGAGCAGCATAGTGTGGTCACGGTGGTCGGCTCGGGTGGTGTGGGCAAGACGCGTGCCGCACAGCAGGTCGCAGGCGTCACCCTGGATCGTTATGCCGACGGCGCGTGGTTTGTCGATTTGGCTTCGCTTTCGGACGAAGCGTTATTGGCAGAGACGATACTCGGCGCGTTGCGGGTCTCACCGGGCGCTGAGCCCGCGCTCGACGTTCTGCTTTCGTACCTTGCAAAGCGTCACGCGCTCATCATTCTCGATAACTGCGAACACCTCGTCGCGGCGGTGCGCGTGGTCGTCGCCAAGGTCATACAGTGCTCTTCTTCGGTACGGATTCTTGCCACGAGCCGACAGGAACTCGGGGTTGGCGGCGAGCGCGCGTACCGGTTGCCGTCGCTCGAGGTCCCCTTAGACTTCTGTGGAGGCGCACGAGCGGCACTCTCGTATGGCGGTGTGCAGCTATTCGTTGACCGTGCCCTTGCCGTCGATGCTTCGTTCACCTTGACCGACGACAATGCGGGCACCGTAGGCGAGATCTGCCGCCGGCTTGATGGTATCCCACTCGCGATTGAACTGGCGGCTGCGCGGATCAAGGTGCTCGCGCCGCGTCAGATCGCGGAGCGGCTTGACCAGCGCTTCCGCCTTCTCACCGGCGGAGTCGCGCCGGCCTTGCCGCGGCATCAAACGATGACCGCGCTATTGGACTGGAGTTATGGCCTGCTGACGGAGCGCGAAAAACAGTTCTTTGAAGCGCTTTCGGTGTTCTCCGGCGGTTGCACGTTAGAGGCGGCAACCTCGGTCTGTGGGGATGAAGGGGAAGACGATCTCGACGTGCTGGACGTGATCACGTCCCTGGTGACGAAATCCCTCATCATTGCCGAGCTTTCCAACGGCGAAGAACGCTATCGTTTGCTGGAATCGTCGCGCCAGTACGCTGCAGCGAAGCTTGTCGCTCGCGGTACGCACAAAGAGTATGCGCGACGCCATGCACGCGCCTATCTGGAACTGGCCACGAGTCTACGAGCGTCGTTGGACTCGATGTCGGATCGTGAATGGCATTCGCGCGCGGAACCCGAGCGAGAGAATTGGCGCGCGGCACTCGACTGGGCGCTGGCGAAAGACGGCGATGTCCATCTTGGCCAACGGATCGCTGCCGCATACAGAGTGATTTGGACAGGCCCGACGCTCGGCGAGGGAAGGCGCTGGCTCTCCCAGGCGCTCAAGCTCGTGAACGACGGCACGCCACGGGATTTGTTAGCAGATCTGCATCTTGCCAATGCTGCGGCTGCCGGCATGTTCGGCGAAATCGAGCCGATGTTCGCTGCGGCGGAGCGGGCCCTTTCGCTCTATCGAGAATTCGGCGAGGAGCTGCGAATCGGCGAGGCACAGGTTTTGGTGGCCACACCGCTCGTTATCGCCGGGAAAACCGCCGAGGGGGAGCCGCTCCTACTCGACGCCTTGGCGACGGCGCGCCGGCTGCGCAAACCGCGGCTAATTGCGCGCATTCTGCTCCGCCTCGGAGCCGCTCGAGCGTGGTCAGGTGATTTCGCTACGGCCCGCGCTTACGGTGCCGAGGCGGTGGAGTTAGCAAGGGCCATTGGCGCCGACAACTTAGCAGCAGACGCGCTAGGCTCTCTTGCCTCTAATGAGTCTGATGCCGGCAATATCGAGACGGCGCTTCAGCTGACTCTCGAAAGCGAGGCAGCATATCGTGCATTGAGTGTTCCACCCGGACCGGCGCTCGCCACCACGGTTGCGCAAATAACGGCCTTTCTCGTTATGCTCGGTCGTTATGACGAGGCTCGCGCCCGTGCCGTTGAGACATTGGAGCTCGCACGCAGCCTTCGCAGTGACGCGGCTATCCCTCTTGCACTGCAATACCTCGCGGTGCTGGACGTACTCACGAGCGGCACTTCACAATCGGCCGCAAAAAGATCGGCTGCCGCGAGGCTGTGCGGCTTCGTCGAAGCACGTATGGCCCAGCTTGCCATCCCGAAGGTCTACGGCCTTACGAATGACTATGATCGTGCGCTCCATCTGCTACGGGAGACTATGAGTGCCGAGGAAGTGTCGCGGCTCATGGCGATCGGCGCCGCGATGACCGAAGATGAGGCCATTGAACTCGCGCGTGCCCTTGAGTAAACCAAGTGTCCTGTTTGCCACAGCGCGTGGTAAGACCTCACGCTGCGTATTTCGTCGAGTTGGGCAATCGGCTGGAGTGCGCCCGGGCGACAACACCGGAGCGGGCGTGGCAACCACAAGTCAAAGTCGAATCGGGGAACTGGCGAGCCATGCTGGATTGGACGTTCACAAAGCGTGGTGATGTCATCCTAGGGATTCGCCTGGCCGTCGCGAGGAAGCTGCTCTTCCCTATGCCGTTCCGAACTTTGCACGGTTTCACGTCGTCGACGTTGTCGAGATAATTCTGGCGCTGACGTACTTTTGGAGGACCTGCGGCCCGACCACGCATCGGCGCGGCGGTTTACGGAAGCCGGCCCGACCGCAATCGCACCGCGCACGTCTCGTCTCCACGGGCTGAAAAAAGTGCATCGGCCGGAAGGCGCTCTTTCGATTATGCGACAAACGTAGACCCTGGAACCGACGACCAGTCGCGGCCCCTCCGTGGAGCTCGCGTACATTTTGGCCTGCATAAAATAGCGTCGGTTTGTCGTGACAAGGAGTGACGTCGTGAGGTTCCGTGTCGTTGGTACGTTCACAATTCTTCTAACCTGTGGTCTTTTGGGTGGTCGAGCATTGAACGCAGCGCAGTCTCCTTCGTATGCCGTCGAGAACAAGACAATCGCGCAGTTACAGTCGGATCTTTCGGCGGGCCGGGTCACATCGGAACAATTGGTCGAGGCGTATCTGGCGCGCATCGCCGCGATCGACGTGGCTGGTCCCGCGCTCCATAGCGTTATCGTACTGAACCCGCATGCGGTTGACGATGCGCGTGCTAGCGACGCGCAACGCCGCTTGGGCCAGGCGGTTGGGCCGCTGCAAGGCATACCGGTTCTGATTAAGGACAACATCGAAACCGGCGATGGGACTCCCACAACGGCGGGCTCGGAAGCGCTCGCCTTCAATATCACGCGCAGGGACGCGCCGCTCGTGCGGCGCCTGAAGGAAGCCGGCGCGATCGTCCTTGGCAAGACGAACCTTTCGGAGTGGGCCAACATTCGCTCGTCGCACTCCATTAGCGGCTGGTCGGCGCTTGGCGGACTCGTGAAGAATCCGTACGCGCTGGATCGCACGCCTTCCGGCTCGTCGTCGGGCACGGCGGCGGCGATCGCAGCGAGCCTCGCGGCGGTCGGCGTCGGAACGGAAACGGATGGTTCGGTGACATCACCCTCCTCCGTCAACGGGATTGTCGGAATTAAGCCGACGTTGGGGCTCGTGTCCCGCACGTACGTCGTCCCTATATCGCACAGCCAGGACACTCCCGGACCGATGGGACGCTCTGTAGCCGACGTCGCCGCGCTGCTGACGGTGATGGCCGGCACCGATCCGCGCGATCCCGCGACGCGCGACGCTGATCGCCAAAAGCGCGACTACGTCGCCGCGCTGCGCGGCGCGACGCTCAGCGGAAAACGCCTTGGCGTGCTACGCTTCGCGACGGGCAACATTCCCGCGACCGACGCGCTGTTCGAGCGCGCGCTCGGCGTTATGCGCGCTCACGGCGCTCGCATTGTCGAGCTCAAGAGCTTCAAGCCGAACGCGACCATCGGTGACATGGAAATGTCGGTGTTGATGACGGAGCTGAAAGCCGATCTCAACCGTTACCTGGCATCGACGCCGCCAGCAGTGACCTCGAGGACACTCGCCGCGGTGATCCGGTTCAACCGCGCGCATGCGCGGGAGCTCAGCCTTTTCGACCAAGATCTCTTCGAACGCGCGCAAAAGACGAACGGACTCAGCGATCCCACCTATCTGAAGACCCTGCGGAAGTACAAGCTACTCGCCGGCCGCGAAGGCATCGACAAGCTCATCACTGCGCATCAGCTTGACGGGCTGATTGCACCGAGCGATGGCCCTGCGGGCCGCGTCGACGTGCTCGATGGTGATCGCATCCCGGGCGTCGCTTCGATGCTGCCGGCGATCGCGGGATATCCTCACCTCACCGTCCCGATGGGCTACGTCTCGGGAATGCCGGTCGGCATCTCGTTCATCGGCCGTGCGTGGACGGATGCGCAGCTCCTCGCGCTCGGCGCCGCCTACGAGCGCGCGACGCGTTACCGGCGCGCCCCGGCGTTCACGCCGAGCGTCGAGGGAACCCAAGAGATTCAGCGCAGCTTGGCACCGGAAAAGGGGCTGCGCTTATAGTTTACCTGTCCTATACTGGCGACTTGACGATCAAGAAAATGGACCATGTCAGCAGAATGCGCAGACGCCGGATGACCTCTGGCTGATCGCCCGCGAGAGAGAACGCCGATTCGCTCAGCGTCGCGCGCGTCTATCGTCCCTATCTTCGCGCACCGAATGACGGAGGGTGCGGGTAGTCCTCAAAAACCCTGATGCGACACGGCCTTTTAACGCGAGTTGCAGGATGTTTCAGGAAGGTTTCGCCATCGCCGCACCGGACGAGCAACCGCAAAATGAGTCCTGCAATTAAGTCGTGACGTTCGCACGACTTCCTACCTGCTGCGTCCACCGCCGCTCGCTTGACCAAGTCCACGCCTGCCAAATGATGACCACGGTGCACACAGTCTCAATTGTCCCGAAAAACAAGTATTCCGGAAAAGCAGGCGGCCGGAGAGTGGTGAACAGAGGCACAACGAAGGTCACGCAGCCGTTTACAAGGGTCACAATGCCAGCCGCGATGATATTCGCGAGCCGGTTCACTCTAAACGGAAGCAGTCGACACGCCACAATCATGGCGATGGGTATTTCCATCAAGACCGCTGAACCCATCAGCGCCCATGGGGGGAGAGGCGCGAATGAAGTTCGCGAGCCAACAATGTCGAACAGGGCAAGAACGTCCGCATACAGATAGTTCAAGAGCGCGAAGAGCCACAATAGAGACAACCGCTCCTTTATTTCAAGCATGTCAACCTCCTAGGCAAGATGCAGATCTGAGTTGCGCTCCCGCTCAAGCGCTGGGACCGTTGTTCCGCTGCGAGCGTCGTATCGAAGCCGTAAAGCCTTCGGGACGGACGACAGCGATGGCGACTGGAAACTCGGAGACGGTTTTAAGTACGTCACGATACGGCCATCCACACCAGCAGTACTTTGTGCCGGGGTACGTTGTTTCGGCCTTGGCCGCTGTGCCTTCCGGCACGGCACAAGAATATGCCGGTGTCGAAATATCCCGTCCTTACTGGCAAGATGCGCATCGTGCTCGAGCGCAAATCTCTTCTTGGCCAGAGCCGGTCGCCCCGGTTTTCCACAGAGCATCGCTGAAGAAAAAAAACTTCATGAATAATGAGGCGCTTCGTGCCAAGAACGCCCGGCGTTCGCTTTCACGACCTCACGTCACACAGCCGCAACGCTGATGCTGGCTCAGAGCGTTCGCGTCAAAGTAGTATCCCAGATTCTCGGCCATTCAAGCACCAGCGTGACACTGAAAGCGACGCGCATGTTGCTGCGATATACGAAGGCTTTCGGAGCCGACGATCGGACTCAAACCGATGACCTGCTAATTACGAATCAATCCCGAGCAGATGTCACCGATTGTCACCAATGCACCCGGAGCGTTGTAAATCGAGGTTCCGCTTCGTTTGTCGTGTTCC
>JAFAXE010000098.1 GCA_019241305.1 Vulcanimicrobiota bacterium | reverse complement strand
CGTGCCGCAGTTGCGGCGGCGGCGATGAACGTGCGTATCAACCACCGCTCACTGCGCGACGATGGCCTCGTTAGCACGCAACGTCGTGAACTCGAAGCGCTCGAGCGCGACGCCGAGGCGCAGGTTACTGCGGTGCGAGCGCGACTGCATGCGGAGATCGGCTAGGCCGAAGATACCATATCCAAGAATGGCGCAATGTCGTCTGGCTCTGCCTCGACGCCGACGACCCCAGCGCCGTACCGCGCATCATGAAAATCGGAACCGCCCGTCAAGACGAGTCCTAAACCGCGCGCACGCTCACGAAACCGTTCTACCTGCGCTAGAGTGTGCGTCGGATAGAAAACTTCGAGACCCAAGAGACCGGCGTCGGCTAACTCATCGATGACGTCCTCGTCGCGTAAGCGTCCCGGGTGCGCAAGAACTGGAATACCGCCCGCCCCAGCGATGACGTCGATCGCTTCCTGTGGCGTGGCATGAACCGATGGAACGTACCCCGGGCGATCGCGCGAGAGGAGACTCCGAAAGGCTCCGTCGATGGTTGGAACGTACGCGTTACGGACGAGCGCCTTGGCGACGTGTGGCCGTCCCAAAGGCGCCTGCGGAGCGGCCTCAGCGCGCACCTGTTCGAGCGAAAGGTCGATCCCGACACGGTTGAGTTGAGCGACGATCTTCGCGATACGCTGCCCGCGCGCGCGGCAGTTTCGCTCCAACATCGCACGCAGCGGACCGTCATCAAGCTGCATACCATAGCCGAGCACGTGCACCTCGCCGCCGCGGTACGTCGTATTGATTTCGATACCGACGACGATTCGCGCCCAGGCGACATCCGCGATGGTGGCATAAGCAGCGAGCGTGTCGTGGTCCGTGACGGAAAAGACACCGACGCCCCGTGCGCGCATCGCCTCCACCAGTTCCGCCGGCGTGAGTGAGCCATCGCTTTCTCGGGTGTGGCAGTGAAAGTCGACGAGCATACGGCGCTAACGCGCCGACCTTTTGCTCTTTTTACGCGCCTTCAGGAAGTACACCAGGACGCGCTTCTCTTCGCGTATCCCGACGAGGCTTTTTTGATCGGTCCCGTCGCGGAGCGCTTCGATCGCATAGTCGACCGCGTCATCCTGCACCCCGAGATCCTCGTCGATGAACTCTTCGGGTGCGGGGCTGCGGAGCAGCGCATCGCCGAAGCGCTCCGCGAACAGCGCCGTCAGCATCGACAGCTCGTCGCGGGTCAGCGTGCGAACGTCGCGAGCCACCCGGATAAAGGACATTTTCTCGTCGAGTTCCCAGGTGACGGCCAACAGCTGAGGTTCTTCTCCGAATGCAGCCATGAGCGCTCGCACGTGATCCACGACCGAATCTCGAAGGCCATCGCGGGCCGCGCGGTCGAGCCTGCCGTTGATCGCGAACGAAACCACGACCGATCCGGCCAGCGGATGCGACGCGATGGTGGCGATCTCGGGAAACCGCTCGAGCAACGCAATGACGTGGCCGACGGTATCGTTGCTCTCGGCTGGGGTCGTAAGCGCGGGGCGCATGCTATCCTTTTTGGGTCGGGTGGGGCGGTTGGCTTCGTACCTGCGTCGCGGACCCCTTGAGGAAAAAATGGGTGCCAGAAAAGCCAAGAGGTGACACCTTTACGGCGAAGCAAGCGTTTACCACGAAGAACTCTATGCGCATGATTTTCCAGCGGGCGCTCATGCTGGCGCCACTCGCGCTCCTGGTGGCGGTAACCGCCCACGTCGTGGGTTTTGCCGCCGATCATGCCTTCGGCGGACCCTACGCCGCCCAAATTCTCGTCGGCGCCCTCGGCGGCTCCGCGCTGCTCGCGCTCGCCGGCCTGCTGTGGGCGGGAATCGACGGAAACGCCACGCGCAGCGCTGCGGCCCTATGGGCGACCCTCTGGGGTCGAGACGCGGGCGGCATGACGGCTGTCCTGGCCATGGCAGGCTTTGTAGCCTTTGCCAGCGGTGAGATCGCTGAAGGGCGCTCTCCGCTCGGAACCTGGACGACCGCGCTAGCGCTCGTGCTCACGGCTGCCGCCGTCGCTTGGGCCGCACGGCGCATCGTTCGCTGGCTGGCCGCAGGTGGGGCCCTCCTGCACGCGCTTCTCCTGACCGCGAAGGCCCCGTTCGAGGCGACGCAGGCATCGCCGAGCCGTGAGATCTCCGTCTTCCCGAGCGGCGCCGCGGCCGGCGGCATCTGCCGAGGACGCGCTCCACCACTCTTCGCGTAGCCGTCTTTTCGCCGCCCGCTCTGGGCGGCTCACTGCTGCACGAGGAGATTGTCCGTTGCTATTTCGCTCTATCTTGTTTCGCACTGCGGTCTGCGCCGCCACATTTTGGCTGACGGCGAGCGCTATCGCCGTCGCCGACGTTGCGGGACTGCTTCGCGGTACCGTTACCGTCGAAGGCAAGGCCACCGCAGGGATTACCGTAACGCTGTCCGGCGAAGGGACGGTCGCACGAACGACGACCGACACCTCCGGGCGGTTTAGCTTTCCGCGCGTTGCCTACGGGCACTATACCGTCGTCGCACATTCCGAGGGTTACCCTGACGCGACGACTCAAGTCGATGTCTCATCCAGTTCCGTCGCCTCCGTGACGCTCGCGATCACGCACCTGCGGACGATTGGAAGAACCTTGGCGACGGCGCGCGGTACCGGTGGAACGCCGGTCTCGCAAAACGCTCTTGGAAGAGCGCAAATCTCGACGCTGCCGACGAACAACAGCCTGAATTCTCTCGTCGAGACCGTCCCCGGTATCGTCAAGTTCTCGTACAACGAGCCGGTCGCGCACGGCTTTCATGGCCTGATGTACGAAATCGACGGCGTCCCGCTGGCACAGAGCACCAGCTCCAACTTTTCGGAAATCATCGATCCGAAAGCGGTCGATTCGCTCGAAGTCTTTACCGGCGCGTTTCCCGCCGAATTCGGCGGCTCTCGCCAAGGCGCCGTCGTCAACATCATCACGAGCCGCCGGAATGACTTTACCGGGACGGCGGCGGGCAACTTTACGGTGGGCGGCGGGTCGTACGGCAGCATGCTTGCGGGGCTGAATCAGTCGTTCAAGCTGGGAGCGTCACAACTGAGCCTTGCGGTCAACAATCAAGAGACGCAGCGTGGCATCGACTCTCCAACGTTCGTTCCAATCCACGACAACTCGAGCCTCGGAGACCAGTTCTTACGCTACGTCGTTCCAGCGGGCCCCGGAGGTCAAATCGCGCTCGACCTTTCGAACCAAACGTCGCTCTTTCAAATTCCTATCAATACCCTCTCGACGAACGCGACGACGAACCCGGTCGTTAGTCCCACTGCAACGGACGATGTGCAGCAGGAATATAACCGCTTTGCCAACCTGGTGTACACGCACACGAGCAAGGACGGCTCTGGCTTCTTTCAGATCGCGCCCTGGACACAGTACAGCCGCGTTGCATACAATGGCGATCTCCAAAATGACATCATGCAGGTCTTTCTCGATCCCACGATGTCGACGTGCCCAAATGGTAAGACGGCGTGCTATCTCGACGGACTGCGTGAAGACCGCCGTGCGATTTACTCGGGCTTGCGCATCTCGCAGTTTCATGCCGGAACTCGCCACGCCTTGAAAGTCGGCGTCGACGGTGACACCGAGGTGTTTTCCAGTGACGAAACGCTTCGGGTCGTGCCGCAGGATCCGAAGATTCCGGTTACCTTGCCTGGACCCGGCGTTACGCCGCCTCCCAGTACGACGTTCAACGACAACGCCGCGCAGGTCGGCCATCAACTCGGCGTGTATGCCGAAGACAAGTGGTCGCCGAACTCCCGGCTCACCATCAACTATGGCCTGCGGTACGACTACTCGAACGGCTTCGTTCAAGGCAATCAGCTGAGTCCGCGCGTCGACATCAACCTGGCGGCCGATGCGAAGAACATCCTGCACGTTTATTATGGGCGATTCTATGCCGCCCCCGGCTTGGAAGACACGCGGCGGGATTGCGTGCTGGTTGGCGCGTGTAGCGGATCGCCCGTGTACGACCTGAAGCCGGAGCACGATTCGTATTGGGAAGGTGGCATCGCCCACACGTTCTCGCCCCGCATGTTCGGCTACGTCAATCTGTGGAAGCGAAACGTTGCGAACGTTCTGGACACCACGCAGCTCTTCCCGACGCCGATCTTCGCCGTTTTCAACAACTCGATCGGGCGAGCCGACGGCGTCGAATTTCGCTTACAAGGCACGCTGCCAAACCTCGACACGCTGGCCTTCTCAGGCTCCGTCTCGGAATCGTTCGCCGGCGGCATCTCAGGCAGCACGTTCCTGTTTCCGCCAAGCGCCTTGTCCAGCACGACCTTGCAGCCGGAAGACCACGATCAGACGTACGCGGCCAACGTGCAGTACACGCACCGTTTCGGCGGAGACAAACAGTACTTCGCGACCCTCAGTCCCGTCTACGGCAGTGGGTATCCGGTGCAGTTCCAAAACGGCCCGGGCCGGTTACCGCCACATCTCACTCTCGACTTTGCACTGGGACGCGATGCCGGTAAGGATCGCGATCATCGTCTCGGCTTTGAGATCAGTGCTCAAAACGTGTTCAACAAGCAGTACTTATTGAAAGTCAACAACGGGTTCAATACGACGCAGTGGGCACCCGGCGCTCAGTGGCTCTTTAAATTGATCGCCCCAACCTAAGGGCGCGGCGCTGTTCGAGCAGCGCACGTTCCAGGCGTCATCGTGAACCGGTTCGGTCTACGCTCGGGCACAGGTTGCGCATAGGCCGAACACCGTTGTCTCGTGGGAGACGGCGCGGAAGCCGCGCGGCAGCGCGGTCGCTTTCGTTTCGCATTGCGGAAGTTCGTAGGCGCGGCTGCAGCGCAGACAGGAGAAGTGATGGTGATGCGACTTGCCGGCGCGTTCGAAATAGGTGCCCGCGCCGGGGAGCTCGATGGATTCCAGCAGCCCTTCATCGACGAGCGCCCCGATCGTCCGATATGCGGTCGTGAGGCTAACGGGATCGCCCGATCGCTCAGTCGCGGCGACGACATCGCCCACCGAGAGGGGGTGTCCCACACGCTCGAACGCGCCCCAAATCGCGCGGCGCTGACGTGTGCTGCGCCCGAACGAAGCCGGCTGCTTTGGCCGCGCGGTGTGCCGTTGATTTTTCGTCCTCGCCACGCAGGAGACGGTTCGGCACGCGCGAACCGCTCCCTATTGAAAATGCATTTTCAAAAGCATTTAGCCGCTATGAGAGCAGCGCGCGGATTCGCCACCGCCGTGGTTCTTGCGTTTTGGCCGCTGAAGGTCGCGGCCGCCACGGCGCTCCTGAACGGGACGGTGACTCTCGCAGGCGTCCCAGCAGCACATGCCAACGTCACCGCCGCCGGCAACAACCTTTTGCTACGCACCGCCACGGACCCGAACGGTCACTTCGTCTTCGCCGGCTTGCCGCTCGGCACGTATGACCTCACTGTGAGCGCCGGTGAACGGCAGACGCATACCCGCGTCGATCTGGGAAGCGGCGGCGTCACGGTGACGCTGGCGCTTGCACCGTTACGGGAAATCGGCCGGACGACCGCCGTGCAGTCGTCCCGCACGCGTGGCAGCGGAAGCGACGTCGTGCTCAATGCCGGCGTTTTAACCAAATCACCGTACAGCGGGTCATTCCCGGAAGCGCTCATTCAACTGCCCGGTGCAGTACGCGGGGCCAACGGCGTCGTTCACCTCAACGGCGATCACGGCGTCATCGACTATAACGTCGACGGCGTTCCCCTTCCCCAGGCACTCAATCGCGAGATCGGAAGCGAGATCAATCCGAGTGACGTTGCTTTCGTCGACGTCATCGAAGGCGCGTACCCTGCGCAATACGGTCTGCGGTTCGGATCGGTGCTCAACATCACGACGCGCGCCGGAACCGGGCCGGCGGCCTTCGATGGTGAGGCACGATTCGGCTCGTACGCCAACGTCGATCAGACGCTTGGGTATCACGCTCCGCTGCCAAATGGCGGTGGTTACAGCGTCGCCGTCCGCAATCAGCAGTCGACGCGGGGTCTCGATCCGCCCAACCTCGGCTCGCCGCACGACAATGCCAGCGACACCAATCAATTCCTTCGGTTCACGCTGCCTCGGGGGCACAACGACTTTACGGACGTGACCTTCATCCACAGTTTTCAGGCGTTCCAGATTCCGAACGATATCGCGCACGGTGAGCCGGCGACGACCGACGACAACGAGAAACAGGAAGACACCTTTTTCAGCGCACAGTTCCGCCATGCGATCGGCGGTACAGGCTCGTTCAGCATTGGACCAGCCCTCAAGGTCTCGCGCATCCGGGACTTCGGTGATCCGGCGAACGACTTCACGTACGGCGAACGGTACAACATTGCTTCCCCTCCGTTCGGGAACGGGGGCTCATCCAGCGACTGCGCGAACGCGCTGAAAACCGGTAACTTCTCTCCAACCACCTGCGCCTTCTCGTTGCGCGACGACAAGACCGCGCTGGACGGCATTCTCCAGGCCGAGTTCTTACGCCAGTACGGACGCCATGAAATTCGAGCCGGCGCGCTCGGCGACGCAACGCGCGTCACCAAAAACTACGCCATCACGTTGCAGCCCAACAACTTCCTTGGGCCGGTGCTCATGCCCGCGAACCCTCGTGGCGCCGTGACCGTCGTTGACGATCAGCCGAACGTCGCCACGACCTACGGGTTTTATGCTCAGGACAGTTGGCGGCTCAGCAACGCCTACGAACTCGACTACGGCCTGCGATACGACTTGTTCACGATCAAGTCAAACGGCTTCTCGCAAGGATTCAGCGCTTTCAGTCCGCGGTTCAAGCTGACCCGTTTTTTCGGACAGCGCGCGAGCCTCTATGCATATATCGGACGCTTTTTCGAGCCGTTCTCGCTGGAAAACGTTGCGCCGGCAGCGGCGCAGCTCTTGAATCTGCCACTCCAACCGGCGCTCGCGCAGTTCGACTTAAAGCCGGAGCGGGACACGCAACTCGAGATTGGCGGCCATCTCCCGCTCGGTAACGGGTCGGTCGGGTTTCGCGTATGGCAGAAAAATGCGAACGACCTCATCGACGACACGCAGGTCGGAACGACACTGCTGCACCAGGATATCAACTACGCGCTGGGACGGCTTTCGCAGGAAGCACTGAGCTACCAAACGCCCCTGAACCGTGGCGGCCGAGCGTACGTCTCGGTCGCGCATACCGTGTCGCTGAACTCGGGCTGTGAAACGCAACTGCTTGCGCCATGCTTTGGTTCGCCGATCGGCTTCACGCCGGCCGATCACGATCAGCGCTACAGCGTGACCGCCGGGATGCTCAGCTTCGATCAGCACGGTGGCTGGTTTTCGTGGGATGGCGAGTATGGGAGCGGCTTATCTTCGGCGATCTGTCCACCGGCCACCCCGGGCCCTTGCAAGATGACGCCACACACCATTTTTTCACTCGAGCGAGGCATCGGTCTCGGTCACAATACAGCGCTCACGCTTCGCATCCAAAATGTGCTCAACGATCGCTACTACGTGACACTCCTAAACGCGCAAGGCAATCACTACGCTGCGCCGCGGACGGTCGATATCGGGGTATCGTTCGGCCGCTGACGTGACTCGGGCGGAGTTCGGCAGGGAGCCCTACACCGCGCCGCGGGCCGTCGAGATCGGAGTGACGTTCGCACGCTCCTTGCGCGGAGCGGTCTGCGGCACGCCTTGCGTAAGAATTGCGTTCGCCAGCTGGAAACTGACGACGCGCTCTGCACCGTCGACTGCGACGGTCAAGAGACCGACAACGCGGTCCCGCTGAAGGACGCGCACCTCCGTCCCTGGACGAAGCGCGATGTCCGCCAAAAACTTG
>JAFAXE010000140.1 GCA_019241305.1 Vulcanimicrobiota bacterium | reverse complement strand
ACCTCGACGCAGAGCGGGCTCTGGCCGCACGCAAACCATTTCGGATCGAAGTCGTAGCCCACGCTGAGATTGACGCCGTGCACGAGAAGGCGCCGCCCGTAATCGTTGAGACGCTGGACCTCTTGAATTGCATCGATGATCATGCTGACGCGACCCCTGCCGGTGTCGTCCAAAACCTTCAGGCTGACGAGCTTGCACATCGGCGCCATGCCGCGGATCGTCTTGAGCTCGATCACATTCGTGATCGTCTGACCATTCTCGTCGCGGATCTTCGACATCGCTGCGCGCGGAGCGTCCTCCTCGCCGAGCTCACCGGCGATGATGCCTGCGACATGGGTCCCATGCCCAAATGGATCGGAAAGCGCACCCCCTGGACTGCCGGTGAAGTCTCGATGCACGACCGGACTCGGCGGATCGAGATTTGCGTGCTTGACGAAGTGAACGTGATCGCGCTCAATTCCTGAGTCCAACACCGCCCAGACGATATCCGCGCCGACGGCGCTGTAAGCGACCTGCGCCGCGTCAGCCTTCACCGTTGCAATTGATTTCGTGATGAGAGGATGGATCTCGGAGTCTTCCCATACACGGTAGATCGCACCACGAAGCGACGGAATAGCGCCGGGCGCCGATGGATTCTGTTGGCTCGCCGCTTCCGCGCGATCTTTCGCCACGATCTCTTTGATCGCTCCGCCGGGAAGCGCCGCAAAAAGGTATGGCTGTGAAGGATCCGTTCCTCCTGAACGAAGATCTGGAGGAAGTTCTCCGAGTGCTTCCTGAATCAGGCCGAGAACTTTTGCGCGCGCGCCTTCACGGCCGGCTGGATAGTCCAAATTAAGGTCGATGATGACGTGAAAAAGTTCGTCGTCGCTGCCGGGATCTTGTAAGGTAAAGAGCAATGGCGGGGTGATCACCATGCGATCGAGCTGATCTGGGTGAAACGCCTCGTCGCTCTTGTTTTCCGAAAAGGCGTCGCTGCTCTGTTCGTTCACGAAGTCAACCGCCTATCATCACCGTACTGTTCGAAAGCTCTCAATACGAAGGTACGACTGACGAAGCCTCTCGCTTGCACTTGCCCTTCGGGTGGTGTTTGGCACCGTCGCGCAACAGCGTTTTCAACGCAAGAGGCGAAAGCCACAGGACGCGCTCGAAATCGGGTGTCCAGAAGGGAACCGGCGTGTGATGAACGGCAATCGAGGTCTCATCGCGAATCCTGGATTTGAAGGCCAAAGGGTCCGTGGAGTATATTTCTTCGCAGGAAACTGGTGCTACGCGCCGCCTGGCCAACCGGTTCAGGAGTTCTATGAATACGCTGTTGCCCCGAACAGCGATACGTATACGATCCATCCGCAGGACGCACGTCACCTTGGCTGGTCGGAAACGCCCGCCAACAGGGAGTTCGCGCTGGAAACGATGTTGGCGTCAGGCGCAAACACCGTTATCATGTCGTACTGGGGAGAGCGCGGGACGGACCGCTGGGCGCACTGGGCACCGATGCAGACATCCACCTACGCGCACGATGAACTCTTCGCTGCCGCCTTCTCGCGACCGCTTCTCATCATGCCGGTGATCGAAAGCAGCAACGCTACGATCGATTGTGGGGGACAGTCGGTGGGATTCCACTTCGCCTCTGACTTCCCAGGGTCGCAAGACAACCCGTCGCCACAGCTGGTCAAGCAGTGCGTGGACCTCATCGAACGCTACCTGCATAATCCGGTGCAACCCGATTGGGCAAAAAGCTGGCTACAAATTTTTGATCGCAACGCTGAGCCCCGCTTTGCAATACACATCGTTCACGTGTCGTCAGACCAGGTCGCAAACCCAATAGGCGACGTCCTGTTTGCTGAAGGCTTCAATTGGGTGGCGGACCGTGTACTTCAGCTCACTGGGGAAAAGATTGGGTTCACCTTGGATGTCCTCGTCAAGCCGCAGCTCCTTCCACTACCAGTCGCAGACTGTCGCGGATGGGTCCCGTTGTTCTCAATACATGCTGAAACGACGACAAGGGCCGGAGCGGCCGTCAATGCGCTTTGGGCCAGCGATTCGCATCTTGACGTCTTCATCATCGATGTGCAAGGCGTGCTTCAAAGCATCTGGTGGGATAGGTCGGCAGCCACCGGCTACCGCCCCGAGGGTTGGTTTCCCATTCATCCGGAGCACCGGTTTCCGCCGGGCGCACCAGTCACGGCAGTGTGGGCAAATCAGGACCACCTCGACTTGTTTGTCGTCGACTCCCAAGGCGTCGTACAATCAATCTGGTGGGATCGCGCTGAGCCGGCGGGGTATCGACCACAGGGCTGGTTCCCTATTCATTCGGAGACCACTTTACCGGCGGGCGCTCCGGTCACCGCTCTTTGGGCGAATGGCGATCATCTGGATCTCTTCGGTGCGGACACCAGCGGAGTTGTGCGGAGCATTTGGTGGGATCGCAGTGAGCCGTCCGGCTACCGTCCTCAGGGCTGGTTCGACATCCATCCAGAAACCCGGACGTCCCCAGGCGGATATATAACCGCGGAGTGGTCCAGCCCAAACCATTTGGATCTGTTCATGGTCAGCACCGACAGCGCCGTCTCGAGCATCTGGTGGGACCGCAGCGAGCCTTCCGGTTATCGGCCCCAGGGTTGGTTCGCGATCCGAGCAGAGCGACGTTTCGAACTCGGCGCAGAAGTATTGGCACTGTGGGTGCCGGGGCCGCAGAAGAAGCATCTCGACCTGTTCACTGTCGGCAGTGACGGCGTCGTGTTGAGCATCTGGTGGGACGCGCAGCAGGGTGGCTATCGTCCAGAGGGCTGGTTTCCGATCGCCGCTGACACACTTTCGCGCGGCGGCGGCAAGCTCGCCGCGTGCTGGATCGGCGACAGCGAGCTGCATCTGGCGATGATCGATCAAAATGGCGGTATTCGGGGAGCTAACTGGAAAGCCGATCAAGCAGGAGGATGGAGCACGTGGTTTTCGGTGCGCGCAGAATTCGTCGGCGTACAGGGCCAAGGCGTCGTCCTTCTCTCACGCGACCCGAATCATGTCGACATTTTTCTAGCAGATCAACACGGTGTCGTTCAAAGTACGTTTCGAACCGCCGTCGAAGACACGTACATTGCGGCGGCGTCCACGGTGGGCCCGTTGCTCGAACAGACGCCGCCGGTGCTTGCCGTGCAGGGGTTCATTCCCGAAATCTCGGCTGTGGGCGGGGACGATCAACGATTGCAGGCAAAAAGGGACTACTGGCATGCGTGGCTTGGTACCGGTATCCCAGTGTTCTTCGATGTTTGTCCGGGTTACGACGCACGCATCTTATGGCCGGGCTCTAGCGTGTACGGCAATAACGACCGCTGGCGTGCGATGCTGTCGCAAGAGTGGTCCGTTGTATTCCACGGAATCGTGTTCAACACGTGGAATGGCTACACCGAAGGATACGCTGCCGTTCCTACACTCGAATATCAGGCAGCAAATTGGGAGTGGATTCAAGCCCTCTTCACGCTAGCGAAGCCGTGATGCGCTTCAAATCTTGCGGGCTTCAAAATCGCCGAGTTTTGTGCCGTCGCGCCAGAAGCTGCCGCTGAACGACTTGCCGTCCGGCGCAAAGCTGTCCACGTGAACCTCTCCTGACATCGCGCTGCCAACACAATTCACTTCATCGTACGGCACGGTTTGTGGTTGCGCGCCGACGACAACCGCGGCGTGCAAGTTCGTCTGACGTTCGCATGGTGAAGCCGTCCGCCCGCTGATGCTTTGCTTGTGGGCTTGGAGGACAATCGTCCCAGGCCCTGAGAGCGCCGCAGACGCCACCCATACCATCGGGCCGGCCTGCACATTGGCCTCGTCGATGCGCCACGAGCCTTCCAAAGCTGCGCTGTCGCTAAGATGCTGTGTCACCGAAGGACTCGGTGTCGCGCTCGCAGATGGCGCCGGCGTTGGACTCGCAAGCGGACTCGGGGAGGGCGTTGGCGCGGGAGAGGGCGTGGGCCGGGGAGACGGCGTTGCAACTGGACGCGCCGCGATGATCGGCACCGAAGTTAGCGGCTTCACACGATGCGTCACCGCGCTGGATCGCCGCACAACGTGGTTCGGTCGCGTTGCGAGCGCAAAGCCTGCGACGATTCCGAGACCGAGAAGGAGTGTCGCGAGCATCGCGACGCCGGTAATACCGCGCCGCGGTCTGGACACCGGAACGTGATGCCGTGGCGGCGGCACGGGGATCGCTTGCGTAGCCGGCATCGTGCCGGCAGTCCCTTCGATCACCTGCTCCAGGCTGGGGACTTGCTGCACCGGTCCGTTACTTGCCGCAAGCAGCGCCGTGGCGAGCGCCGATGTAGCATTGTTCGTGAGCAATGTGCGAAAGAGTTCGGAAGAGCCATTTGACGTGAAATCGTGGGCCCGAAAGAGAAGGTTCTCCCCATCGTTGAAGCGCTGCCAGAGCGACGGATTCGTTGCGAGCGCGACAAGTGCCGTATAAATCACGATTGAGGAAAAGCGGTCTAGCCGGCTGTCGAACGGCGCCATTCGGCGGGAAGGATGCTGGTAATTCCGATGACCGTACTCCGTTTGAGGTAACCCTGCGAGCGCGGGCACGAACATCGCATCATAGTCAATCAGTCGCAGCTTGTCATCCGTGACGAGGATGTTGGCGTGCTGGAGATCGCCGTGCGCAAGCCCTAGTACCTCGAGGGAACGCACCATGTCGCGAAACTGCCGTGCGAGCGCAAGAACCGCATCGGGGTCGCGGAGACGGTCCGCAACTGCCTCGTTCAGAGGTTGACCAGTGACCCAGTCCATGACGACGGCAGGCCACCACATCCCGTCGACCCGGATACCACGCGCCAGGTATCGCGTGCGGCACAATGCGTCGTTGTGGATGTAGCGCACCAGTTCGGAAAGGGCGGAGTACCGCTGCTCGATGTTTTCGGAGCCGTGCGTGAAACACCGCAGCGCAAGGCCGCCCCTTCCTGTTGCAAAGCGGAACGTCGTCGTGAACGTTCCGGAATACATCCGCGGCAGACCGCCTGGCGCGCGTTCGACGTTCCGCGGCTCGAGCTCGCGGTCACCGAGCGCGTCCGGTTGATCCACCGCTGTGCGGTACGCGCCGGCATTGGGCCAGGTCGCGAAGTTCATGCGAGGGCTCGCCGCCCTGTGCCGATGGCCCAACCAGCGAACAACGCAAGGCGGCAACTTCGCTTCGTGCGGCTCGACGTCACGAGGCTCGTTTTCCCAGGTTGGAGACCTTCGTACCCATTAGCGAGTCGCGTGAAGGACCGCTGACAACTCCGCGCGGGACTTGACGCCGAGTTTGCGATACGCCGTCGCAAGGTGCGTCTCGACGGTGCGCCGTCCCATGCCCAACTCCGCGGCGATGTCGGGATTGGCATAGCCCCGGGCTGCGAGCCCGGCGACCTGTGCCTCGCGCGGCGTGAGAGACGTAACCGGGGCACCCGACGCGACGGCTCGGCCTTGCAAACGGCGCAAGGCTCCCGTTGCGCCCATTTCTCGCCAGGCCTCGCGTGCGAGTGAAATATCGCCGGCTGCCTCACTTGCCGTAGCTGCATCCACGAGTACGCCAAGCGTGCGTAGCGCTGCTGCGGCTTCTGCGGCTTGCCGGGTCGCGGCCAAATCTCCTGAGCGAAGCGCCCGGCGAGCATCGAAAAGCTTCAGCATCGCGCTCCCGAGTGGATTCTCACCGTCCGCCGCCGCGCGCTTCAGCAATGTGCGCGCCCTCTCGGCGCTGCGTCCGTCGAGGATCTCTGCTACCACGTCGCACAGCCAGTATGCGTGGTCTGGCTCCGTAATCGCCGTGATCCCGCGCTCGGCGAAGTCCTTCGCACGTCCGAGATCTCCGCGTTCGAGTGCTGCGCGCGCGGCGGCGCCACTTACCGCGGCAACGATCTGCGACTCTTGTAAACTCAGCGCGTGCTCGAGCGCCGCAAGGTCATCGATATCTTCCAGATCGCGCTCCTGGAGCAACCCGCGGAGCCGCAGCGCCGCTGCGCAGGTAAAGGCCTGGGTCAAGGGCGCGATGGAACGCGATGCCACGACGCTTCGGTACCGGACAAGCGCGGTCTGCAGATCGCCACTATGCAGTGCGGTGTGTACCGAAGCAGCTCGCGCGATCAGTGCATGCCGGCGCAGCCCGCGGCTCTCGGCCAGTTCGCAGGCCTCCTTTTGCGTCGTCGCGGCCTCGGCGAGCGAGCCCAGCATGAAGGCGGCATTGGCGCGGTTGAGCAGGGCATGGATCTCTAGTTCATCGTTTTCGATTCCACGCGCAATTGCGAGCGACGCGGCGTATTCTTGACGCGCGCGCTCGTACGCGCCCAGCGAGCAGAGCGCGTTCCCTCGCGCGTTGTGCGAGCGAAATCGATCGATCGATTCACGTTCGACCGGAAGGCCGTCCGCCTCGTCCAAGGTCTCGAGCGCTTCCTGCGCGCGTCCCAGCGTCGCGAGCATTCCTGCCAGCGTCATCGCGGCCGAGTAGTGCAGCGGCGTCGGCGCGCGGCGCTCGAGCTCTCGGTTCACCGCCTGCGCCGTCGCGATGGCTCGGTCCGTCTCACCCGCTTCGTAGAGTTGTCGCGCCGCCCAGAGAAGCAAACGCTGCGCGTCGCTTTCGCGCCCACGCTTGAGCAAGGCTTCCGATTCGGCGTCGCACACCGCCCTCGCCCGTCGCATGTCGCCGATTGCGCACAAGGCAAACGTCAATTTACCGACGATACGATCGCGCGTCTCGGCGGATGCGAAGGTCACGGCGCGTTCGTAAAACGTCGCAGCATCGGCGTATGCGCACATCGCCCCAGCGCGGTCCCCGGCATCCTCGTTTGCGCTCACCGCGTTCTCCGAAGATGCTGCGGCCCACCAGTGGTAGGCGGCCTCGTCGCCGCTGCCTCGGGCCTCCAATGCTTCCGCGATCCCTTCGTGCAGTTTGCGCGCTTCGATCACGAGCAGTTCGCGATACACCACTTCTCGCGTGAGAGCGTGCCGGAAGCGGAACGAGTTGCCACGCCGATTTTCGACGATGAGTCCGGCCCGGAGCGCGGTTCGCAAGGTTGCGATGATTTCAGCGTCGCTTTCCCCGACGATGCGCGCGAGCAGGTCGACGTCGAACGCGCGGCCGATGACGGCTGCCGTCATAACGATGCGGCACGCCTGTTCGTCGAACGCGGCCAGCCGCTCGAGAACCGTAGCCCGGAGTGACGCGGCCGGTTCGAGCGGCGGATGGTCGCCGTGGCGCGCATGCGCGACGGCATCGCGCAGAAGCTCCTCGGCGAACAGAGGCTTTCCTTCGGCGAGCGTAGCGATCGCGTGCAGCGTGTGAGGAGAAAGCGCCTCGTGATCGCCAAGTGCGGCGTGAAGGAGATCGACGATGTCGGTGTCGGTTAAGGGAGGTAGTCGAACAGAAAGCGTCGCTTCGCTACGGAGCGCCGCTACGTTGCGTGATTTCGCGGCGTCCGGATGGGGATCGTCGTCGCGGATCGTGGCAAGCAGAAGTACCGGAGCGTCTCGCAGCTTGCGTGCGAGAAAGCGGGCCAGCTCGAGCGACGCGGCATCGCTCCAGTGCAGGTCTTCGGTCACGAGAACAAGGCAACCGTCGATTGCGGCTTGACGCCGCAGATCCTCGGCGACGAATTCAAAACGCCGCTGGCGCTCGACGTCGGAACTGCGTGACCGATCCACAGAAGCGCCGCGCAGGTGTGCCTCGAGCTTTGCGCCGTTTCGGCTTGCTCCCAGCGCTTCGACGAAAGGCTGGTACGGAGTCGACAAGTATTCAAGGCAGGTGCCACGCAAGACCGTGCAACGTTCTCGCTGCACGCGTTTCGCAAATTCCTCGACGAGGCGGCTTTTGCCAACTCCCGCCTCGCCTGAAAGCACGATCGTGGCGCCTTGCTGCGCCGCTTTGGCGTTGCGAAAGGCATGCAGGAGCGCGTCGAACTCAGCGCGTCGGCCGACAAACGAACGGAACGCGATTTTTTGGAGCATCATTGCAGTCGCCGCAGTTCCGGCGACCGGAGTTCATGGCTCGCTCGGCGTACCGAGTGCGGGCGTGACAAGACACGGCGAGGTCTTCATGTCCGGCGACACTCTCGGCGGAATCGTTTTTTCGGTCTGGGTGCCCGGCAGTACGATCACGAAACGGTATGCCGTCACGTCATTTTGGGGATGTGGCACCATTGGGACGTTCACCGTGTCTGAAAACTGCTGCGTCTGGCCGACGGCCACCGTGATCGGTACATCGACGAGGAGACCCTGATTGAAAAGAATCCGCAGCGCCGCTCCCCGCGGCAAAACGTTTCTGCAATCGTTGACGAACTCTCCGCTCAAGGAGACCTGGCCGCTCGTTCCAACGGCATTCGCCGAAAACACTTTGAGCCACAGATATCCTGCCGGCGAGGCTTGCGCGTGGCTCGCCGGAATAGCGGCACCGAGCGAAAGCGCTACGGCGGCACACGTGCCGCGAAGCGTGGAGAGGCGTTCCATATGAGCCTCCTTAGCGAGTGTGAACGCCGTTTCGGCGAAGTCAGGCCCGCCCCCCGTGCCTGCGCTACGGTCGTGTCCCGATCCTTACGCGTGTTGCGCGGCTCGGCATTCGGAGCGCTCCTGGTTGTTTTCGTTGCCGCAACTGCAGCGGCTTCGATCGGTCCCGCACAAAGGCGGCCTACCACATCGGTCGTTCGCACCACGGAGGGGAGACCGGGGGTTGCCCCGTTGATTTACGCGCTCGCTGAGTTCAACAGCGACGTGTATGGATTTTCGGAGCGGCCCGGCCATCCACTCGTCGTAACGCTGAAGGGACTCCGACAACCGGCAGACATCTTTGTCGACGCAGCGCGGCACGTGTACGTTTCCGATGGAGGCACTGTCGTAGAGTTCAGCGCGCTTGGAAAGCCGTTGCAGACCTTCAGCGACGCCGGACACAATGCCGATGGCATCGCCTTGTGTCCCAACGGGACGCTCTTCGTCGCAAACTCCGAGGGCGACACGATTTCGGTGTACGCGGGCGGATCGACGCAGCCGACTGGGACGATCGTCGACGCCGGAACGCAGGTCTTTCACCTAGCGTGCGATTCGAAAAGCGACCTCTTTGCGACGATCGGCGGAAAACCGGGTCAAGTCGACGAGTTCCCGGCTCAAGGTTCGGGGCCCGTCAACCTTCCAATCCACGTGTTCTTTCCAGAGGGCATTGCGATTGACCGCGCAGATGACGTCGTGGTAGCGAACCGTGCATCCATCGACTTCTATCGTGTCGGTGACAGTAAACCGTTCAAGAAGATCCGCGTCGACGGAGCCGCGCTGGATGTCGCCTTCGAAGCCAACGACCGCCGCATCTGGGCGACAACGGACAATGGACTCGACCGGTTCTCGGTATCCACCGGCTCACGCATCGATAGCATCTCTGGGACGTTCGGGTTCATCGCGGCTAGCCCACGCGACTAACCCGTGATGACGCGGGGGCAGGGACGGCTTGCGCCCGTGCCGGAGACCACGCGCCCCAATGAGTAACGTTGCGCCCCCGGGGCGCAGAAAGCAGTGTCCAATGTACATTTCCGTGGTGACGCTCATGGTTTCCGACGTCGATCGCGCGATCGAGTTTTATACGAAGACGCTGGGCTGGGAAAAGACCATGGACGCACCGATGGGCGAAGATCGTTGGGTGACGGTTGCGCCCAAAGGCGAGAAGACGATGTTCACGTTATCGAAGGTGTCGGAATGGATGCCGAGTCGCAAGCCCGGCGAGATGAGCGGTGTCATCATGGAGGTTGACGACGTTTTCACCACCCACGAGCAGTTGACGAAAGCCGGTGTGGAATTTACGGAGCCTCCGCGCAACGAGCCGTGGGGTGGCTGGGCCATGTTCAAAGACTCCGAGGGGAACCTCCATGGGCTCCATTCACCGGTAACCGCGGCGGCCGGCGTGCCGAGCGGGAACGGCGCGGCGAAGCAGTAGCTCCTCGTCACAGATTTTCGCGTAACCGCGGCCCGCGTCCAAAGTGGCGCGGGCCGCTACGTTTAAGAAAAGAGACGCGGGTCACAGTTCTGATCCGCCCCCCTTTGCCGGATGTGTGGAGCAGTGCTACACTGGTCCTTTACGGGTAGGTGCCTGGGCAACGCCTAGCAGGGAGCCGATATGGATTGGTTTCTGGGGCTCGTGCAGCGGATCGTTCAAGCCATCAACGATTACATCGTTCGCTGTATTCCGGCGTACGATCCATCGGCCTGGAACGACGCAAATGGGATTCAATACAACAATAACTGTTACAACTACGCCTGTAACATTCAAACCAATACGTTCGCGCAGCCGGGTCGCGCCTCAGGCAACGAATACACCTCGCTGACGTGTAGCAGCGTCGGTGCTGGAGCACAATCGGACGGCCTTGCGCCGACGAACTGTGACGATGGGTGTGGCTGCGCGCAATGTTGCCACCTCGTTGCGCTCGTCATGGCACCCGGATTCGACTTCCATTGGTACCGGCGCGATCGCGACGGCACGTGGTCGCACAAACCAGGCGGAACGGAAGCCAGAAACGTCGACAACAGCGGACACATCATTACGGACCCCCGGACGGCGGACCGTGGTCCGTACACGCAGTTCTGCGGCTGCTACTGCGTTTGCGCTGGTAAGGTGCATATTGCCTGAAGGGATCGAGTGATGGCTGAACCGACGGTGACCGTACAACTTCTCATCTATTCCGGCCGGCGCGACCCGCACTGGAACGTCCATGGCGCCGAGGCGCAGCGCATAAAAGATGTGCTTGAAAAGACCGCTCGCGGCGAGGCGACGCATCGTCCCTCGATGGGGGGACTCGGCTACCGCGGCTTCCTCATCGATGTCGACGGGAAGCAGTACAGAGTCTTTCGTGGCCAAGTCACCGAATCGCCCGGCGCGCGGGAGCGGTATTTCGTCGATACGGCAGGCCTGGAAAGCGAGTTGCTCACGGCAGCCGCGCGCCATGGCGAGGCAGCCGAGGCACTACGCGCCTTTCGCGTTGAAGACGAGAAGTAAGGGCGGCTCGCCGGGAATGAAGACGCGCCGGGTGCGACGATGGTTCGCACCAGTGTGCGTTGTGTGCGCCGGAATGTGGCTTTTCGGATGTGGGCGCGCCCCGGAGCGCACGGCGTTGCTTGGTCCCGGCCCAAGCGGTCCGCAACCCGAGCCGAGCGCAACACCCGCGTCCCGCTACGTCCCAATATCGCCCGGCTTATTGTCGATCACACGGTATAACGGAGCATTGCCCGCGGGCTATAGCGTCCACATTCGCGATCTTCTTGTCGGTCCGCATCAGTCGGCACGGAACGTCACCTTTGGCGGCTCAACGATCCTTTTCGTGACTGGCGGCGCAGGCCGGTTCGAAAGAGCACGCAGTGAGGCGACCGTGCTGCGCGGAGGCGCTCAACTCGTTTTTCGTTTCGGGGAGCGCTTCAACGTCGTCAACGGTAGCGCGGGCTCGCTGTCCATGCGGGCGATAACGTTTCGATCGAAATGAAGAACCTGTTCTTTTTTGCCGGTATCATTCTTCTGTGCGGATGCGCCAGCGACTGGACCGCCTTCCGTGGCGACACACAACGCAGTGGCTATCAAAACGACGCAGGTGCCTTGTCGAATCCGACCCGCGTGCGCAGCATGTCGCCGACCCCTGCGTGGACGTTCCATCCTTCGGGTGCCCAGGGATTTCGGGCCTCACCAATCGTGTTTGCGAACAAGGTGCTCATCGGCAACGGCAACGGTTACTTTTACGCCGTGGACGCGCAGCATGG
>JAFAXE010000081.1 GCA_019241305.1 Vulcanimicrobiota bacterium | reverse complement strand
TCTTGAGCGATCGCTTGGGCGACGCGTCCGCGACGATGGAAGACCTCGCCTATGCCCGCGTGTCGGACCGAATCCTCCACGTCTTTCAGCGCCTCGCTCAGGAACATGGCGTACCGGTCGGCGATGGAATCCGCATCGATGTTCGCTTGACGCACGCCGACATTGCGTCCCTGATTGGAAGCACGAGGGAAACCGTCTCTGCCGAGATGGCGCAACTCGCACGAGAAGGGCGCATCCGTTCGCAAGAAGGGTACGTCGTCATGCCGACCGCGGAGATCCGGTCGTGAAGCGCGCTCTCCTCGTTGCTTTGACCGGAGCGCTGCTGGCGAGCGGAGCGACTGCCGGCGCGGGCGAGACAACGTCCCTTGCGCACGTGCTTGCCGCGAAGACGTGGCTGCAAGGTCATCCAACCGCCGCCGCGCTTTCGGGGAAAGTGGTGATCCTGGATGTCTTTACCGTCGACTGCATCAACTGCCGGAACGTGACGCCGAACCTTCGCGCGCTGCACGCCAAAGATGGCAAAGACCTTGCCATCATCGGCATTCACACGCCCGAAACGCCGGCCGAACGAAATCGCGCGTACGTGGTCCAAACGCTCCACGCGCTCGGCATTACCTGGCCCGTCGCCGTCGATAATGACTCGGCCCTATGGAACGCGTACGGCGTCGAAGCCTGGCCCACGCAATTCATCTTCGACCGTCAGGGACGTCTGCGCAAGACGGTCGTCGGCGACTCTCAAGATGACGTGGTGGATGAAACCGTTCGAGGACTGCTACGCGAGCCTGCAACAGTGCGCACGTCAGTTTGGGAAGCGAAACGACAAGGTTGAGTCGCGCGTAGCGCGGGGTAGAACGCGGAACATCCTTGTCAAGAAAGGATTCCGCAATGCTTGCTGTATTCGTTCTCGCTTCATCGCTCCTCGTCAATACCGGTCCCACGGTGGCAGCGATGGGATGTTCCGGCGCGGACCCGGCGATCACGTCCGCCGCAGTAACCAGTACCAAACAAGAAGGCGGCCTCAACGCCATTAGCGTCGGGATCACCGTTCAAAACCGAGGCACGCAAGGCCAGGCTTCCGACGTGCTCCAGTCGGTCCTGGTTTACCAAAACGATGTCAAGATCGACCGCAAAGGCATTCCGCCTCTACGACCGGGGCAGTCGTACACCGCAACGTATACGTTCCGGCGTTCGACCGAGGCGAATGCCGGCACGACCAACCTGCGCTTCCACCTCGTGATGGCGAAGCCGGTTCCACCGGGGAACGAGGATTGCGACCTCACGAACGACTCGTATCGCTTGAAGGTCTAGCATGGTAGAGTCGATGCATGCACACGGTCTACCTCGGCATCGGCTCGAATCTCGGTGATCGCCAAAGCAACATCCTGAACGCACTGCAGCGCCTGCGCCGGCGCTGCAGTGTGGACGCCGTATCGGCTTTTTACGAGACCCCGCCGATGGGAGGCGTCGAGGGTCCCGCGTTTCTCAACGTGGCGGTGCGGCTTTCGACGATTCTCGAACCCCAAGCGCTCGAGCATTTTCTGCGCGAGGTCGAGTACGGCGTCGGCCGGCAGCGCATGACGCCGGCTTCAGCGCGTCCCATCGATATCGATCTGCTTGCCTTCGACGACCTGCGGGAAGATTTCGGCCGCTTTGAGGTGCCGCATCCCTATCTGTCGGAGCGGCCGTACAATCTCGTCCCGCTTGCCGAAATCGCACCGAATTTGCGCGAACCCCGCAGCGGTCAGACGATTGCAGAGCTGGCTGCGGCCGTCCGCCAGGCGGGTATCGTGCGACGGGAACGTTCGCTGCACTTCAACGCGAATCGTCAGGACGAGGAACCGGAGGTGCGGCTGTCGATCGACCGCGCGGGCACGACGAAACTCCGCCGCGTCGTCCATCTCGTGGTCGATGGTCGAGCCCGAACCTTCAACGGTGAATTCTCGATGCTCGCCGATCTTCCCAAGGATAAGTCCGGCGTGCACATGTCGCGCTTTACCGAGGCACTCGAGGAAGCCGCACTGGACGTGTTGGCACGCGACGCTTCCCCGGCGCCCATCGAGGACGTCGTGGCCACGATCGCAAGGGAAATCGTCGACACCCAGCGGGCGCTTCGCGCGGACGTACGGCTCGATGCGGAATTTGCGCTGGAGCGATGGACTCCCGTCAGCGGCAAGCGGGGGGAAGAAACGTATCGTCTCATCGGTATCGCGCACGCGGAAAACGGATCTGTCCGCCGCGCCGTCGGCGTCGAGGCGCAGGGCATGACGGCGTGTCCGTGTGCGCAGCTCATGGTACGTGAACATAGTCGTCGGGAATTGGTGGCAGCGGGTTTCTCTGCCGATGACGCTGAGCGCGCCCTGGACGCGTTGCCGATCGCGACGCACAATCAGCGTGGCCGCGGGACCGTGCTCATTGGAATACCCGACGAACAACGGTCCGTTCGTGCCGAAGACCTCGTCGAAATCGTCGAGAACTCGATGTCGAGCGAGACCTACGACTTACTGAAGCGACCCGATGAATTCTTCGTCGTCAACAAGGCCCATCACAACCCGAAGTTCGTGGAAGATGTGGTACGCGGTATCGCCGCACGGGCGCTCACGATGTACGACGACTTTCCCGATGAAACGTTCCTGGCCGCGGCGCACGTGAACGATGAATCGATCCACAAGCACGACGCCTTCGCGGAGGCCTATGGAACGTTCGGTGAGCTTCGTGAGGAGCTGCGAGGAGCGGAAGCGTCTTACGCGCGCACGGACCTCGCGGGTTGGCTTGGAACGCGTCGCTCGCTTGCCGTTACGGGCTCGTGGTAAGAGAAAACGTCACGAGCCCGTTCCGGTGAGCAGTTGGTAAAAGTAGAGCGCACAGGCGCCGATGATGACGGCGTTCGCTGCCCATCCGGCGATGAGGAGCGCGGGCGGAGCGCGACGCCGTTTTCCCATCACCTTACTGTCGCCGGCGACGAGAAGCATGAGCGTCAGCGTGATCGGCGTCCCGATGCCGCCCGCAATCGATGCTAAGAACAACAGCTTGATGGGCGACACGCCGGCGTACGCCACGGCGGTCCCGATCGCAAGCGAGATGAGCATCGCCCAATAGAAGCGTCTGGCGTGCGCAAAATCGCGGTCGAGGCTCTTTCTCCAACCGAACATCTCCGCCATGACGTACGCGTTGGTCCCCGCCAAAACGGGAACGGCGAGCAACGCGGATGCCAAGAGGCCAGTTCCAAAGAGAACGGAGGCAAAGGGGCCAGCGAGCGGAGCGAGCGCGATCGCCGCGTCTTGGGCGGTCTGGACGTCCTTGTGATGGACGCCAAGCGTGGCTCCCGTCGCCACGACCGTAAAGAAAAAGACAATTCCCGCGAAGACCATGCCGAGCGCCGCCTCGGCTTGCACGAGGCCAAGCCGGCGCAGCGGCGGACGTTCTTCGGCAACCTCGATCGTTTCCCAAACGTACGCGTAGGCGGTCAGCGTGGTCCCGAGCATGGCGACTGCGCCGGACGTGTACGCCGCGTTCCAGGTCCAGTGGGGAAGGAAGACGTTGCGCAACACGTCGCCCCAGTTGGGCTTGGCGATGATGGCGCTCGCGACGTATGCGAAGAAGACCAGTGAGATGTATTTCAGGATGTTTTCGATCTGCGCGTAGTGCCCAAAGACGAGCAGGACCGCCGTCGCCGCGGCGAAGGGTAGGATGAACCAACGATAGTCCAGGTGAGTGAGCACCTGCAGCGCAGCGGCGCCCCCTTCGAGATCCGCGGCGAGCGTGATGATCGTGACCGACACCACCGCGACGAGCGCGACCAGTCCCCAGAAGCGGCCGTAGCGGTGCCGAACGCAGTCCTCGAGTCCTTTGCGGGATACCGCGGCCACCTCCGCGCTAATCGCTTGGACGACGGCCAACATCGGAATAATCAGCACGACGAGCCACGTGAGTCCGTAGATCGTCGACGCACCGATGACCGACAACGAGGCGACGGTCGTCGGATCGTTGTCGGAAGCCCCGGAGACGATGCCCGGGCCGAGAACACCGAAGGGTGAACGCGGTCGCTGCTCTACTTCCGTAAGGCCTCCAGTTCGGCGATGCGTGCGCGGAGCGACGGATGAGAAGCGAACAGGATTTCCATCCAGCGGGGCTGCTGGTCTTCGGAGAGATTTCGGTCGCGAAGGCGGCGGAACGCGTCCACTCCCCACCCGGGTGCATCGGTCGCCGTGACGGCGAAGCGATCGGCGGCCCACTCACGCGAGCGGGAGAGGGAAGCGCCGAGCGGTCCCAGCGCGACGCCGACGACGTTCGCGTAGAAGAAGAGCCGCGCAAGTCCGTCGAGTGACGTTGCGGAGGTCCTCGGGGAGCGCGATGACAGTGCACGCGCGAGCAACAAGATGAACGCCGTCATCGACGTTCCGACCGCGACGGAGCGCCAGACGTCGCAATGCACGTAATGTCCCAGTTCGTGCGCGACCACGAATTCGATTTCATCAGCGGTGAAATGGTGGAGCAACGTGTCACCAACGACGATGCGGTGGGTTCCGAACAACCCCATCACGCAGGCGTTGGCCTTTTCGGTTTGCCGGCTCATGTCGACGCGAAGAATCTGCGCGTCACCGACGCCGTAACGTCGCGCGAGCCGCCGGAGCCGCTCCTCCAGCTCCCCACGGATCGGTTCGTACGTATTGAACCATGGGAGAATAAAGACGGGCGCGATCAAGTTCCCGAGGATCAGCATCGGAACGGTCGCGGCCGTCACGAGCCACGGCCACGCGCGAGGCCATCGCCGCATGATACTGACCATGATCTCTACCACGACGAGCGTGACGATCGTCGCCACACAAAGCGCCTTCACGCGATCGATGAGCCAGGCGCGCGCCGTCTGTTTGCTGAGTGCGTAGCGCCGCTCGAGCACGTGATCTTCGATATAGTCGCTTGGCAACTCGAGGAGCGAACTGAAAATCGTTGCGGCCGTGACCGCCAGCAAACGGCGAACACGGTGCTTTGCCCCGGCCGCGTCGCCTCCGGTCGGTGGCACGAGCGCGAAGGCCATCCAACCCGCGGTCGCCAGTGAACGCACGAGTCCCGCGAGCATCAGCCTGCGGCGCTCGCGGCCGTACGCGCGCGCATCTGGGCGCTCCGAGCGTGCGGCCGAACGAATGTCTACGAGGGCGTCGTAGGTTCGCATCGTCGCGTAACCGAGGACGAAACCGCCGGCGAGGCCGCTCAGAACGGCGCGCATAACCCTACCGCGTGAAGCATTTTTGCAACGCGCGCGTCTACGCATTCGAGCCGCGCACGCGGACCTATCATCGTCACACCGGCTTCTTGGTCGATGGCGCGACGCTGCGCACCTTCGAAGAGCGACAAATCGGAAGCGGTATCGAGGTCTGCGACCTGCAGGGCTGCACCGTCGTTCCGGCGTTTGCAGACTGCCATGTGCACTTGACCGACACGGGGTACGTGACAGGTAAGCGCAATTTGGGGGCGGTGCGAAGCGCGGCGGAATTTTGCGATGCGGTCCTCTCCTTGCCCACCGATGAGTTCGTGCTCGCTGGAAACTACGACGATACGGAATGGCCTGACGGCCTCGCTACGGCAGCGATCCTCAATCGGACGTTTCCCGATTCGTACGCGATGCTCGTGCGGATCGATGGCCATTCCTCTGTGGTCAACCGCAAGACCCTCGAGTGGCTCGGTCTGGAACCAGCGACCGAAGGCCTCGAACGCGGCGCCGACGGTACGCCAACGGGCCGCCTCTTGCTCGATGCGAACTGGCGCGCCCAAATGAAGTTCCTCGCCGCTATTCCGCTCGAACAGCGCCGCGCTGCGGAACGGGCGGCGACTGCGCAAGCGCTAGAGCAGGGCGCACTGCATCTACACGTACAGCTCGTTGGGTTCGAAGACGCAGCTGCCTACGCGTGCGAGATCGAAGCGCTTGCGGCATTACCACCGGCGAGATGGTATCCGAAAATCTGTGAACCCAATCCTGAGCTTGCTCACTCGCTCGGCCTGCCGTTCATCGGCGGCGACGTGTTCTTGGACGGTTCGATCGGAAGCGCTACCGCGGCCGTTTCGGAGCCGTACGTCACCACGCCGACGTCGGAAGCCGCGCTGCGCTGCGGGCGCCTGACGTACGACGATGCGCGGCTCGAGGCGTACTTTCGCGACGCCGAGCGACTCGGCGTCTCCGCCGGAGTCCATGCGATCGGTGACCGTGCCATCGAACAATGCATCGCCGCATGGGAACGCGTCCTGCATGGCCGTCCTAGCGCGCGCTGCCGCCACTTCATCGAACACTTCGAGATCGCGACGGACGATCAGATAGAGCGCAGTGCGCGCCTCGGGTTATTTCTGTCGATGCAACCGCAATTCGATGCCCAGTGGGGCGGTGCCGGAGGGATGTACGAGCGTCGCCTCGGCGCCGAGCGCGTGCGCACCATGAACGCGTTGCGTTCCATTCTCGATGCGGGTGGAACGCTGTGCGGCGGCGACGATAGTCCGGTTTGCCCATTGTCGCCGCTTACCGGAATGGGTGCTGCATGTGCGCATCACAACGCGGAGCAGCGGCTCTCTCCGTTCGAAGCGCTCACGATGTACACGTACGATGCCGCCCGCCTTGGGCATGCAGAGCAGCGCACCGGCGCGCTGCTCGCCGGCTATGAGGCGGATTTTGTGGTGCTCGATCGCGACCCGTTTGAGGATGGGAGGTTTGGGCAGACGTGCGTCCTGGAACTGTGGTCGCGCGGCGTACGCGTCTATCCCTTTGACGGGTATTAGATCAGCGAAATCGTTTCTTTTGGTTTGGGGTGCGCTTGCAGCGCCGCAACCAGACCGTCCGCCAGCAGGTCGCACACGGGATCGTCGATCTCTTCGACCCTTCCCGCGTCGGCGAGTTCCATGATCCGGGGCACCAGCGGTACGCGCGCCAGGAGCGGTGCGCGCGCAAGCTCGGCGACCTGCTCCGCGTAGGACGGCCCGAAAACGTCGTACCGCCGGCCAGTGTCAGGTGCGGTGAAGTACGACATGTTTTCAACGACGCCCAAAATGGGTTTTTGCAACTGATGGACGAGGCCCGCCGCTTTGCGCACGATCATCGTCGCCAACGCCTGGGGCATCGTGACGAGCACGACGCCGTCGACGTCGAGTGACTGCAAAACGGTGAGCGGCGCATCTGACGTCCCGGGCGGTAGATCGATCAGCAAAACGTCGAGATCGCTCCACAGTCCCTGCTCGTAGAACTGACGGATGACGCTGGAGAGGATCGGTCCGCGCCAGATCATCGCGGTGTCCTCCTCTTCGGTGAGGAAGTTTGAGCTGATGATCTCGATCGCGCTCCGCGAACGGATCGGTGTGAAGAGTGCCCGCGGTTGTGCGCCGGCCGGAGAACTGGGGTCTGCTTCCATGCGCATCGGGCCCCGCAGCCCGAAGAGGCGCGGAATCGAAGGCCCCGTGATATCGGCGTCGAGGATGCCGACGCGCTTATGCGCACGGCGCAGTCCGATCGCGATGAGGGACGTCGTCAGCGATTTTCCGACGCCGCCCTTCCCCGACATCACGGGTACGACGGCGCCAAAGGAGGCGCGGCGCGCGAACGAACCGGGCGCACGCCGCTGTGGCACGCGATCCGCATCGGCAATGCGAGGAACGCGCCCGCTGCGGCGCGCCTCATCGAGAGCCTGCAGGATGGGCTCCATCCGTAGGCCGTGGGCCGCGGCCCCTTGCTCGAGGGTTTCGTATTTGTTGACGCCGCAACCGGCACAGTGCAGACCGAAACGCTCCAACACCTCGCGCGCGACGGGAAGCGCCTCGACGAGTTCCCGGATGTTGCTGGATGGACGAAGTTCGAGGGTCGGCATCGACGTGCGCCTACAACTTGATCCTGAAGTGGCCCTTCGTGGTGAGAACCGCGGCCTTTGAGAGATTACGACTTCTATAGGGACACGGCGCGGTGGTTGCTCGTTGCGTTCGTGCTGGCCGCCGCGCTCCGGGTCATCCTCGTACACGCACGGCACCCGTGAGCGATCCCTTCTCGCTGCTCGTTGCACGAATGAGAGAGGCACCGGCGAAGCGCGTGATGGAGCGGCTGGTGGTCCTCGGTGCGCGGCTGGTCGCGCGCTGCGACGACGAGTACCCGTTGGGATTGCTGGACTTGTCCGATCCGCCGTCACTCCTCTTTATGATTGGACGCGCACCGGCAGCGGGAGGCACCGCCATCGTGGGAACGCGCATGCCGAGCGAGGCTGGCCTGCGCATGGCAGAAAACCTGGCACGCAGGGCGCCCGCGCCCATCGTCAGCGGCCTCGCGCGCGGCATCGATGCGGCGGCGCATCGCGGTGCGCTCGCGGCGGGCGTGCCGACGATCGCCTACATTGGCACAGGCTTAGGTCTCACGTATCCCCCCGAGCATCGGACGCTGCAGCGCTCGATCGTCGAAGCAGGCGGGACGGTCATCAGCGAACGTTTGCCGGACGAACCCGTAACGCAGTGGGCGTTGGTGCGCCGGGACCGGCTTCAGGCCGCGCATGCGGACCGCACTGTGCTCATCGAAACGGAAACCACGGGCGGTGCGATGCACACGCTGCGCTTCGCAGCGCAGCTGAACCGCGCGCGCTATGCATTGGAACCGCGCACGGATGATTCGCGCACCCAAGGAAATTCGACGGCGATTGCGCGCGGTGCACTCTCGCTTCCGTGGGACGCGGAGGAGGCGCTGCGCCGCCTCACGATTGGCTAGCGGTGCGTCCTACGGGCGCTGCGGGAGCGACAGCGGTGGTACGTGCCGGCGTGCGGTTCGGGCCGCTGCGGCGCTGACGACGATGACGTCGCGATACGCAGTTCCATTGGGAATCGAGTTGTAGAGATCCAAGTCTCCAAAGTACACGGAGAGCGTTGCACCCGGTCCCAGTTGGGGAAGCGTGAACGTCTGTGAGAAACAGGCGTTCGTCGTGCCGATACCGAGTCGGCCGGTCGACCACGTGGACGAGCTTATGAGCGTGCCGATGGGGTTTTGTGCTCCCCCTGGAAAGCCGTGCGGTGTCGAGGGGAAACCACCCGTTCCAAGGCCTACGGCGGAGTCCGTAAGCGCACCGTCGACATTCGCAAATTGCACGACGTCGGCAGACGTTGCCTGAATCGGTGCGGCGTGGCCCGGCAGCTGGTTCCCCGAAGGCGGTGCCGTTGCGAACTCGCCGACGCTGCCGTACAGCGGGTACGTTGTTGGCCGAATATCCGGCGAGATCTCGACGAGCACGGTTGCGTTGGGACTCTGCGATTGACAGTTTCCCGAGGGTGGCTGCGTCACGCCAGAGGGCGGTGACGTGACTCCGGTAGGCAATGGACCCGACGTGCCACCTTTCAAATGCACGCAGCCGTTGGCGGCGGCCACCGAGCCGCCGAGCAACAACACGATCAGAAATTGTCGAACTCTTCCGTGCATGCGAATCCGGGCTTTCAGCGCTTGTCACGCGTGTTCCGCTGCCGGCACGATCACACGTTCGCGATACGATCTCGGGCAAAGGCCAGGGTGCCTTCCAGCACCCCAGAACGCAGCGGCATCGTGAACGTTGCAGACGCGCCCCGTACACGCATTGCGTTGGCAGGCGGTGCAAGCTCTCCAGTGCGAGCCGGCGCGGCGGTCGGCGGCGCGCCGTTTATGCAGAGCCGTGGATACGGACCATACGCGTTCGATAACGACGGACGTCGCTATATCGACTACATCATGGCGTACGGTCCGCTGCTCTTCGGCCATGCGCATCCGCCACTCGTTTCCGGTTTGGACGTGCTCGCAGCGAGCGGTAGCGTTTTTGGTTCGACGCACGACAACGAGCTGCGGCTTGCGCAGCGGATCGCTGCCTACGTACCTTCCGTCCAGCAACTGCGTTTCGTCAGCAGCGGGACCGAAGCGGTGATGAGCGCGGTACGCGTTGCGCGAGCGTTTACCGGGCGGCCGTTGCTGCTGCGCTTTGCGGGCAACTACCATGGACACTTCGACGCCGCACTCTTTGGAGCGGGCGCCTCGGCGCACGCGATGCTCGTTCCCGAAAGCGGTATTCCCGCCGGCACCGCGGCCGACGTGATCGTCGCACGCTACAACGACCCCAGCAGCGTCGATGCGTTGCTTGCAGGACGCGCGCACCAGCTCGCCGCCATTCTCGTTGAGCCGGTCGCGGCAAACATGGGGCTCGTCCTGCCGCAGACAGGATTCCTGAACGCGCTGCGCGCGCGGGCCGACGCGGTGGGCGCGCTGCTCATTTTCGACGAAGTCGTCACGTGGTTACGCCTCGGCCTTGGAGGCGCGCAAACGATGCTCGGCGTCGCGCCGGATCTCACGACGTTCGGCAAGGCGATGGGGGGCGGTTTTCCGCTCGCCGCTTTTGGGGGACGCGCCGACGTGATGGAAAGCGTCGCACCGAGCGGATGCGCGTTTACCGGTGGAACCTTTTCCGGAAATCCCTTTTGCATCGCGCTCGGTCACCGCGTGCTCGATCTCATCGAGAACGACGAAACGCTCTACCCCCGAATGGACGAACGAGCGCAGCGGCTCGCCGCCGGTCTACGCTCCGTGCTCCAGGAAGTGGGCTTCGACTACGCCGTGACGCAGTTGGGAAGCATGGTCGACTTCAAATTTCGCGCGGGCAGCGCGGTCACGAACTACGACCAAGCGCTCGAAAGCGATGGGGAACGATTTGCAACGTACTATCACGCCATGCGCGAAGGCGGCGTACTGCTTGCGCCATCTCGGAACGAACTCATGTTTCTCTCGAGCGTCCACGGCGACGAAGAGATCGACGAGACGATCGAAGCGGCCCGCGTTGCTTTACGGCGCGTCCGGAACCGCACGCTCGGCTGACGGTTCCGTTTCGGAAGCGGGCTCCTTCGCTGGCGGCGGTTCCGGCGGAATGAAGGGTCGTGGTGGGGAGCGGCGTGGTTCTTGCAGCTCGATCTCGGCCGCCAGGTCCTTCAGTTCCGTGAACTCGTCCGCCGCGTCGAGTAGTTCGTCCGAGGCGCGCGCCGGGAACGGACGGGCGTGTTCCGGCGTCGCGCTCGCGGCTTGCGGTGCTTGCGATGCGACGACCTGGACGCGGACGCCACGGGCAGCGACGGCCCGTACCGCCGGCGTGAAGTCGCCGTCTCCAGAGACCAGCACCATGCGGTCGCAGCGGTCTGCCAACGACAGCATGTCGAGCGCCAGGTCGACGCCGATCAGCGCCTTTGTGGTTCCGTCTGCGAATACCACGACCGGGCGTTTCGTCACCTGATATCCGTTGCGGTTCAGCATGCGGATGAAGCCTTGTTGCTGCATTCGTCGGCGCTCGCTCTCCTGCGGGTCCGGTGGCGCCGTACCGCTGTCGACCACGCGTGCACGGCGCAAATTCGCCATGAGCGCGTACCCTTCGTCGCTCCATTCGCCGATGTAATAAATGGCACGCACGAGCAGCCTTCCCGCCGATAGTGCCGAGAGCAACCGCTTGAAATCTACACGAATGCCGAGTCCTTCATAGGTCGCCTTCGCGAAGTTCCAACCGTCGATGAAGATTGCCGTGCGTTCGACGCCAAACAAGCGCCGTTCGATATTCATTGAGACCTGCGTTTCCCTTGGAGAGATCCGGTTATCGCGTGGGGGTGGGATAGGCCGCCACGCTGCGGTGTGCTGCGGCGTCAACCGCGCGCACTCCGAAGATGACGTCGTCCTTCGGCAGCGGAAGCGTCGCGCTCGTGGCCGCGCCCACGGATTGCACGTGCGTCCAGGTTGAGTCGGTCGTGGAGCGCCACAGCACTTCATAACCGACCGCGCGCGGAACCGGCTTCCACGAGAGCGTTGTATCGTATCCGAGTTGCCGGACGAGAACCGTTGGCTGCGGAGCTCTCGGCCCGAGCGCCAGCGTTGCGAGCGCCGCAACGTTCATGCGCGTGACACGCGCGAGATAGTCGAAGTCCATGAAACGGACGAGGTCGCCATACTGGATGCCGTTTTGGACGCGAATGGTTTGATGTTGATGATCGAAGTTTTCATGCGCCTCAACGAAGCGAACTGCCGGATACCCCTGCGCTGAAAACGACTCTTGATCGCCACCGCGCAGGAAGCGATCTTCGCGAAAAACGAGCGTTGCCTGCATCGGCGGCACGTACGCCCCGGCCGTTTCTTTGACGAAACGCGCAAGCTCGCGCGCCGGCGAGTCGTTTTCGCTTCCGAGCGCGTTGACGCGCGCCGGAACCGTGCCGTGCGGCAGGGCCTCGCTGAAGAGACGCACGGTATTGGGCGATGACTCGCCCGCGTGACCCATCGATGCGCCGATGATATCGTTATTGAGATTCGCCTCGACATCGGCACGCGCGTCGTGGAGCGTCCCGGCATAGTGGGCCGAACCGAAGAGCCCTTGCTCTTCGCCGTCAAACGTGGCAAAGACGATCGTCGCCGCCGGATGCACCGTCGCCAGCACGCGCGCGGCCTCGAGCACGCAGGCCGTCCCAGAACCGTTGTCGTCTGCGCCAGGCGCGTCGCGGGTTGCGTCGTTGCCGTCGCTGTTGCGTGAATCGAAATGACTCGAGATCACGACCGTGCCGCGCGCGGGGTCGTCTCCGCGCAGCGTAGCAATGACGCTGCTGACCTCCACCGCTCGTGGAATCTCGGCAGTTTTCGGCTGCACGAAGCTATCGAACGCGACCGTCATCCGGCCGCCGCTGCTTTTGGCGATTGCCCGAAACTGTCCGGCGATCCAATCGCGTGCCGCGAAGACGCCGCGTTGACCCCGCTGCCCCTCCGAAAATGTATTGCGCGTTCCAAAGCCGACCAGCCGTACGTCGGTCGTACGGAGCTGCTGCGTCGAGACGGCGTTCACGAGCCGCTGAATCGCCGGGTCTAAAGGAAGGTCGGGCGGATTTTCGGCGCCTGAGGGCCCGCTCATGAGGACGAGCAAAGCGGCCACCGCCGCCACACGATAGAGAGGCGCGCTCATCTCGGTCCTCGTTCCGCCCCCCTTGGAGAAGCTCCGCCGCTGCGCGCTATACCGCCGCGCTGTCCTGCGGACGCGTCGCGCCTCCCCGACCGAAGCAACGGAAGCGGCGTCCGACGGTAACGGAAGTCCCAGCGCCAGGCGCCGACTCGAGGACGAACGTGTCGCTGCAGTACCGCATGATGGGCAGCCCGCGGCCGCCTTCTGCGACGAGGCTCGGCAACTCGAACCGGTTTGCGCTGTGGGCGGTGAAGCCGATGCCGCGGTCACGGACGCTCCCCACGATACAATCGCCTTCGACCGTACAGCGCACTTCGATCGGCGAGGTGCTCTGGGAATGTTTGATGGCATTGGCGACGGCCTCGCCGAGGAGGGCAAGAAATTCTCTCAGGTCGTCCGGCGCGACTCCGTACCGCCGGCCGAAGTCCGCGACCCGTTGGCGAATGACGGCGCTGGAATGGGGTTCGGGCGCAATGGACACGAGGACGGACGGCTGGTGGGCCGCCTTCTCCCCGCGCTCCTCGACCTTGGCCCCCGGATCCATCCCACGCTAAATACCCGCCGGTGGTGAAAACAACGCCGTCCCCGGGCGCGATCTTTTATGTCCTCGCGTGCGCGGATGGGTCGCTGTACGCGGGTTGGAGCCGGGATGTGTGCGCGCGCTTGGAAGCTCACCGGAGCGGCACCGGCTCGCGCTACGTGCGCTCGCGCCTCCCTGCCATGCTCGTCGCCTGGCGCGAATGCGAAAGCGCGCGTGCCGCGCGCCGCCTGGAAGCCGCGTTCAAGGCCCTTCGGCGTGTCGAGAAACTCCGCGCACTGTCGCGCGGCCAGGTGTTCGGGTTGCCGGTGCGCAACGCCCCGCTGCTCGGCGCGCC
>JAFAXE010000029.1 GCA_019241305.1 Vulcanimicrobiota bacterium | reverse complement strand
CCGGCGGCGAAGACGCTCACGATCCGCGACGGCCAGCACGCATACGTCTACACGCCCGCGACGTAACGCTCGCCTGCGGCCGGAATCGCCGCACCGCTTGCTCTGCCTCGGTCGCTGTGTTAGGATGGTAACCCGAGCGTTGGCCGGGTAGCGGAGATGCTGGTCGCGAGGTGATGCGCATGCGCGTGAACGGTACGCAACTCAGAATGCTCGTCGCCGTCGCAGTCTTGTCGCTATGCGGTGCCTGTTCGCACAGCAACGCCGCGGCGACGCCGGCCGGCCCGGTCCCCGGGACATTCGCGGGACTGGCCGCTGACGCGGTCAACGCCGTAATGACTCGCTGGTACGTTCAGGGCGATACTTGGCGAGACTGTATCGGAACGACGTGCCGCTCGCGCAGCGCCGATTGGGGCGTCGACAGCATGGTGAACGTCCTGTACGAGCGCTGGAAAACCACGCAAGACCCGGTCGTCGTCGCGATGCTGCGGGACGTAGAGCCTTCCGAGCCGCACTACGGGCAGCCGTGCACGTCACCGTGCAACGCCGGGAGCGACGTCCCGCTGTGGGACGCGGTCGCGGTGATGCGGACCTATGCGGTGACGGGAACGCAGAACGACCTCAAGGTCGCGCGAGACGATTATGACGTCGTCGCGCGTTCGACCGTGTTTGCGCTCGGCGCCTGTCCGGACATCGACTATCAAAACGCGCGGTCCGACGGCGCGAACACCGTCGTGAAGACGCTCGAAACCGACGCCAACCGAATCCTCGCCGCGATGCTCTTATGGGACCAAACCAAAGACCCCACGCTGCTCGCCGATGCAAAGACCATGTACGCCGCCGTGCGGCGCCGTTTCTTGGACTCGACGCTTGCCCTCTATACCGTTTACGTCCAAGACCAGTCATCGTCGTGCGTTCAGATTCCGCGGCGGTTCTTCGCATCGGCGAACGGCGTGATGATGGAAGCCGGCCTCGAGCTTTCCAATGCGACCGGCGATCCGGCGTACGCGGCGGATGCGGCAGCGACGAAGCACGCAATCGCGCTGCTGGCGGATCCGCGCGGCATCTTTACCGATTTGCAAGCGGAGAACGACATCGTCGAGCCCCTCGTCCTGGCGATGCTGCGTTTCGCCGTGGATCTCAACGACGCAGAAGCGCGTGATTGGATCCTTCGCAACGCCGCCGCTGCGGCGAACGTCCGTACCGCGGACGGCACCAGTTACGGCCGGTTCTTCGACGGTCCGGCTCCCGCGCCGGGGACGATCGCGACGATTTGGCAGGCGAACGGCGGGTTTGCGCTGCTCATCGCCGCGGCTTACCTCTCTCCGACCGGCGTTCCCGAGGCGAGGAACCCGTGGCCGAACGCAACGGTTCAAACCCAGGAAATCACGACCGGCATGCTTCCGTACACCTTTTCGTTCACGGGATCCGGAATCGCGCTGGTCGGAACGATCGGCGAGACCAGCGCGGAACCAGGACATGCACACGTCCTGATCGACGGCCAGCAGATGACCGACCTGACCGGTATTTGGCAAGACAAAGACGTCGCACGTACACCGAGCGGGCAACAGCCGCAACTGCCGAACAGCGTCCTGTTCGCGTGGCGGTGGCCATCGTCCGGACCGCACACGATCACGCTCGCGCCGGGAGAGCCGAACACGAAAGAAGGCCCCTCATTCGTGCACGTTCAGCGAGAGCTGGTCATTCCCTGAAAAGGCCTAGCCCAGCAGCGTCCCCGCGCTTTGCAAGGCTGTCTCGAAGAGCTCGTCGGTTCCCGGTTCGAGGACGGCGCGCTCCAGCAGCGAGGCGTTGTCGACGGCTTTCAGCGGGAAGAGCCGCGGCTCGCGGGCGTGCTCGCCCTCGACCCACAGTTTCACCACGCCGGGGTCTTCCGTCACTTCACCGTGGTACCAGGACGTCTCGCTGTCGAGGCGTCGGGTAACGTCATCACTTCACCGAATTCGATGTTCTCTTATCGCGGACTTCGATCTCTTCAGAGATGACACTCAGGGCACGCCGT
>JAFAXE010000095.1 GCA_019241305.1 Vulcanimicrobiota bacterium | reverse complement strand
CGTTGACGCTACTCCCTTGCAGCATCGGCGTATCGCGTGACGCTTCCGGAAGAATCTCCACAGGAACGTGCGTGCCGTCGGCCAGTTGTACGAAACGCGCATCGATCAGCATGAACCCGGCCTTGCCGCGGTTTCCGTTGTGGTGTGCTACCATGACGATGCCGTAGCCGGTTGAGCCTGCTGGGATTGCCGGATCTCTCGCCGTCGCCGGAACATCGGCGAGCGTCTTGAACCGAAACGCGTCCCCGGCCTTTGCTTTACCGGAATCGACGACGTCCGTCGTCGCGACGTCGACCGTGCGGCACGGCGGAGGTGTCGGCGAAGCGTTTTGAGCGAGCGCTGGCATGGCGGCGCTCAGGATGAACTGGAGAAGCATAGTGGCGCTATTCCTTCTGCGTCGCCCGATGCACGAGCCGTGCTGCCGCAAGATCTTCGATCGCGAGGCCAAGCGACTTGAACACGGTCGTGCCGGCGCGCGGCAGGGACCTTGTGGCAGCGAACAACTCCCCGGCCTCGGCATAGATCGTCGCGCCGGAAAGGATGACGTCCCCCGATTCCTGCTGTGCTGCGGCGCGCGAATCGACGATGACAGTATGGCGCATCGCGTCGTCGTCCAGTTCCCGCCACGTTGGGCGATTCGCGCCGATGGCATTGACGTGCGCTCCGTCTTTGAGCCAAGCGCCGTGCAGAACGGGCTCACGCGCATTCGTTGCGGTCACGACGACGTCCGCGCCGCGCACCGCGCTTTCGGCATCGGTCGCGATGGCGCCGTGCTCACGTGCGAAGGCGCGCGCATGCTCGAGATCGCGACTCCAAACGCGAACCTCAGCGAAGGAACACACACGTGATAATGCTTGAAGGTGCGCACGCGCTTGCACGCCGCTTCCCAACAAGGCTAAGACGCGCCTCCCTTCAGCGCCGACGACTCGCGTCACTGCGGCTGAAACCGCCGCCGTCCGCATCTCGGTAATCAAGCGCCCATCCATCGCGGCGAGCGGTTCGCCCGTCGCCGTCCGAAACAGGAGAATCATTGCCATGTGCGTTGGGATGCCGCTGCCTTCGTTTGCCGGATAGAAGCTGACCACTTTGACACCCATAACATCGTCGGCTACAG
Source organism: Vulcanimicrobiota bacterium (assembly GCA_019241305.1). Taxonomy (GTDB): domain Bacteria; phylum Vulcanimicrobiota; class Vulcanimicrobiia; order Vulcanimicrobiales; family Vulcanimicrobiaceae; genus JAFAXE01. The sequence continues at coordinate 5,466 of JAFAXE010000095.1, read as the reverse complement.
CCGGCATGATGCCGAGATGCCGCCGCGCTTCTTCGATCGTCAGTATGGTGCGAACCGGCTGGAGCACGTGCCCGCTTGAAAACTCGGCGAGCGCATCGTGCATGGCATCAATGAGCGGAGCCCACTCGAGTGCCGCCTCGACCTCCGGCTCGGAAAAGTATCTCACGGTCTCCGGTGTTTTCGCGCTATGCATGACGGTTCATCGTCACTTGCGCGACTCGTTGAGGTCCAGGCGGCGGCGGGCCGACGTGCATCCGCGCCGAACGCTCACGGTGTGCCGCTAGAACGGTCGCTCCCGCGCGACGCGTACCTCGAGCCCGCTTTCTTTGCGAAGGAACAGGAAGGCGTTTTTTGGCGCGAGTGGTTCGCGGTCGGCCGCGAAGAACAGTTCGCACAATTCGGCTCGTACCGTGTCGTCGACGTTGCCGGCGAAAGCATTATTCTCGTTCGAAGCCGCGACGGCGGTCTGCGAGGCTTTTTGAATCTGTGCCGGCATCGCGGCAGCCGGCTCTTGCGCGGCACAGGGATGGTACGGGAGGCGATCCGTTGTCCCTACCACGGCTGGACGTATGCGCTTGACGGTTCGCTCAAAGCTACGCCGTTTATCGAGGCCTGCGACATTCCCGATGAGATCGATGGTTTGCACCGGATCGACGTCGACCGGTGGGGTGGGTTCGTCTTTGCACGCGTCGTTTCAGGAGACGTACCGAGAGCACGGCGTAGCCTTCCCGAACAACTGGGCGCTGCAACGGAGCGTGTCGCTCGTTACCCGCTCGCGGCACTGCGAATTGGACAGACGCTTACCTACGATGTCGCTGCGAACTGGAAAGTGATCCTCGAGAACTACAACGAGTGCTATCACTGCGGGGGTGTGCATCCGGAACTATGCCGGCTCGTTCCAGCCTTCAAAGCAAACGGCGGCACCGGCCTGGACTGGGAGAACGGCATTCCTCATCGCGACGGTGCCTATACGTTTTCTGCTACCGGAACGAGCACGCGTTCCCCCTTTCCGGGACTCAACGCGTATGAACGCAGCCGGCACAAGGGAGAACTGCTGTATCCGAATCTCATGTTGAGCCTCGCCGCAGAACACGTGGCCGCCTTTACGCTGTGGCCGCTGAGCGCCGAGCGCACGATGATCACCTGCGACTTCTTGTTTCATCAGGAGGAGCTTGCGAAGGCGGCCTTCGACCCGTCCGACGTGACGGATTTCTGGGACGTCGTCAATCGCCAGGATTGGGCCATCTGCGAGTCGGTGCAAAGCGGGATGCACTCCCGCGCCTTCCATTTCGGCTATTACGCGCCCATGGAAGATGCGAGCCTCGATATCCGCCGTTACGTCGCGGAACGTCTTGGGGACGGCGTACTCGCCGTGGACAATTCTTCGCCTTCGTGACGCGGAGCTACGATGCCATCGTCCTTGGGCTCGGTGGCATTGGAAGCGGCGCTGCGTATTGGCTTGCGCGTGCGGGGCAACGCGTGTTGGGTCTCGAGCAGTTCGCATTGGGCCACGCGCGCGGCGAATCGGACGACCACTCGCGCATCATCCGGCTTTCCTACCATGCTCCTCACTACGTGCGCTTCGCGAAGATGGCATATGAGGCATGGGACACGGTCGAACGCGAATCTGGCGAACAACTCGTCTATCGAACGGGTGGACTCGATTTAGGGCCCGCTGACGGCGCAATCCCAGTCTCGCTGTATGCCCAGAGCATGGAATGCGAGGAGGTACCGTTCGAACGGCTCGACGCCGCCGAGATTCGCCGGCGCTGGCCGCCCTTCGTGATTTCGGATGACGTGCACGGACTCTATCAATCGCAAAGCGGTCTCGTCGCCGCCGCGCGTGCCACCGCAACACACCAACGCTTGGCGGAACATCATGGAGCAACGCTGCTCTCGAACACGCGTGTCACGCAGATTCACCCTGGAAGCGACGAGATCGTCGTAGAAGCGGGCGGAGAACGGTACGCCGCGTCGCACCTCGTCGTCGCCGCCGGGCCATGGAGCGCGGGGATCCTTTCGTGGTTCGACGTTCGCGTACCGCTCGAGGTGACGAAGGAACAGGTGCACTATTTCGTCGCGCGCGAACTTGACGCGTTCGCACTCGAACGTTTTCCCGTGTGGATTTGGATGGACGATCCGTCGTTTTACGGGTTTCCGGTGTTTGGTGAAGCCGCCGTCAAGGTCACGCAAGACGCCGGTGGTCAGCCCGTTGATCCGGACGGACGTGGCTTTGAGCCGGACGACGACATCCTTGCGCGGACGCGCCATTTCCTCGCGACGCATCTCCCTTCGGCGGTCGGGCCGGCGAGGCTCATCAAGACGTGCCTCTACACGCTAACGCCGGATCGCGACTTTATTATCGATACACTGCGCGAACATCCCAACGTGTCGGTCGCCGTCGGCGCGGGACACGCCTTCAAGTTTGCCTCGCTCATTGGACGCGTGCTTGCGGAGCTCAGCGTCGAGGGAAAGACCAGCCTCGACCTTGCGCCCTTTTCTTTCGATCGCCCAATCTTGCACATGTCGCAGCCGCCGAAGAACTACCTCGTGTGAGGGACGGTGCCGACCTCAGCGATGTTTCCGGTCGTCATGTTCGCAGCACGCTCAGCGACTCTGGGAGCTCGGGTAAGCCGGCTGTGAACGTCAACGCTCCGCTGCGTTCGTCGTAATCGACGAGGACACGCTGCCCTTCACGCACATCGGCTGCCAAGATCTTGCGTCCGAGCGGCGTTTCCAATTCGCGCTGAATCGCGCGCTTGAGGGGCCGCGCGCCGTAGACGGGGTCGTAGCCGGCCTTGACGAGATGCCGCCTCGCGGCGTCGGTCAATTCGAGCGTGATCCGCCGGTCGAGCAGACGCAGGCTGAGGCGTTCGAGCTGTATGTCGACGATGCGCATCAACTGCTCTTCGGTCAGCGCTTGGAATACCACGATCTCATCGACGCGGTTCAAGAACTCGGGCCGAAAGTGTCGGCGAAGTTCGTCCAGCACAGTCGCGCGCATCACCGCGTATTCGGTGCTACCGCCTTGGAAATCCAGAATGCGATGGCTGCCGATGTTCGACGTCATGATGAGAATCGTGTTTTTGAAGTCGACGGTGCGCCCTTGCCCATCCGTGAGGCGGCCATCGTCGAGGATCTGCAGAAAGACATTGAAGACGTCGGGGGCGGCCTTCTCGATCTCATCGAACAGCACGACCGAGAAAGGTCGGCGCCGCACCGCTTCGGTGAGCTGTCCGCCTTCTTCGTAGCCGACGTATCCGGGGGGAGCACCGATAAGGCGCGCAACCGAATGCTTCTCGCCATACTCCGACATGTCGATGCGTACCATCGCCCGTTCGTCGTCGAAGAGATACGATGCGAGTGCCCGCGCGAGCTCCGTCTTTCCAACGCCGGTTGGTCCGAGAAAGATAAATGAGCCGATGGGCCGGTTTGGGTCCGAAAGACCGGAGCGGGACCGAATGACGGCCTCAGCAACCGCGCTAACGGCTTCGTCCTGACCGACGACCCGCTTATGGAGTTCTTCGTCGAGCCGCAGCAGCTTGCGCATCTCGCCTTCGAGAAGCTTCGAAACCGGAATGCCGGTCCAACGGCTCACGACATCCGCGATATCTTGCTCGTCGACCTCTTCCTTGAGAAGCCGCTCGCCCTCGGCGCTTGTCGCCAGCGCATCTTCCTGTTTGCGTAGTTCGCGTTCGAGTGCGGTCAGCTTACCGTAGCGCAGTTCAGCCGCGCGGTTGAGATCGTACTGACGCTCCGCCTGCTCGATTTCGGTCTTCACCTGATCGATCTGCACGCGAAGCTCGCGCAGCCGCGAGACTGCCTCCTTCTCTAGTTGCCAACGCGCCTTCAGGCCGTCCGATTCGGAGCGCAGCTCTGCCAGTTCTTTCTCGATCCGCTCGAGCCGCTGCTTCGAGGCTTCGTCGGTCTCTTTCTTGAGCGCTTCGCGCTCGATCTCGAGCTGCATGGTCCGCCGTTGTGCTTCGTCGAGTTCCTGCGGCATCGAGTCGATCTCCGTGCGCAGCTTCGCCGCCGCCTCGTCGACCAGATCGATGGCCTTGTCCGGCAGGAACCGGTCGGAGATATAGCGGTTCGACAGCGTCGCGGCCGCCACGAGCGCGCTGTCCTTGATGCGCACGCCGTGGTGCACCTCGTAGCGCTCCCGCAAGCCGCGTAAGATCGAAATCGTGTCTTCGACACTCGGTTGATCGACGAAGACGGGCTGGAAGCGCCGCTCGAGCGCAGCGTCTTTTTCGACGTACTTTCGATACTCGTCGAGCGTCGTCGCACCAATCATGTGGAGTTCGCCACGGGCCAGCATCGGCTTAATCATGTTGCCGGCGTCCATGGAGCCTTCGGCCTTGCCGGCGCCGACGATATTGTGCAGTTCATCGACGAACAGCAACATCTGCCCTTCGGACTGCTGAACGTCTTTGAGAACCGCCTTCAGACGCTCTTCGAACTCTCCACGGTATTTTGCTCCCGCGATCAGCGCCCCCATGTCCAGCGCGACGATTCGTTTGTTCTTCAATCCTTCCGGAACGTCGCCACGCACGATTCGTTGCGCGAGACCTTCGACGATCGCCGTCTTACCCACGCCCGGCTCGCCGATCAAAACCGGATTGTTCTTCGTACGCCGCGAGAGCACTTGAACGACGCGGCGAATTTCATCGTCGCGGCCAATGACGGGATCGAGCTTGCCGGCTTCGGCATCGCGCGTCAGATCGCGGCCATAGCGTTCCAGCGACTGATAGGTCGCCTCGGGGTTTTCGGTCGTGACACGCTGATTGCCGCGCACGTCTTTGAGCGCCGACAAAAGCTTTTCGCGGGAAAGTCCGGCCTCGCGCAAGATCCGCGCAGCCGCTCCTCCCTCGTCCAGTATCGCGAGCAGGAGATGCTCGACAGAAATGTATTCGTCGGTGAGCGCCTTGGCTTCGTCGGCCGCCTTGGTAAATAGCCGTCCCACACGCGGCGACAGATACATTTGCGCCGTATCGGCACCAGAACCCGACAGCCGGGGGAGGTGCTCGATCGCGTCGTTGGCACGGCGAGCAATCTCCGAAGGATCTCCTCCCGCCTTCGAAAGCAAGGCCGGTACGATCCCTTGCTGCTGTTCCAAAAGGGCGGCGAGGAGATGCTCTACATCGACGGCGGTATGGCGTTCTCGGACGGCGCGCTCATGTGCTGAGGCTACGGCCTCGCGAACGCGTTCGGTCATCTTTTCGGCGTTCATATTCACTTCGTAAGACACGGGTGGGGCGTAGCGGTGTTGCAGCGGCGATCTTCGCGTAGGGCTCTAGGCGATGCCCCTGCAGAACCTCAGACGGGAAGGTCTCTGGGTACTTCAGCCTGAGCGGGCGCGTCAACTTGCTCGCCTCGTCCCCGCCGCCACCGGACACCGCGAGCTCAACCGGCGTCAGGCAAGATCCATCATGGCCGTCCCGTCGCTTGCCGCGAGCTGTCTCG
>JAFAXE010000173.1 GCA_019241305.1 Vulcanimicrobiota bacterium | reverse complement strand
GTCATCGCCCGCTCGCCGCCGGAGAGCGCCTGTAGCGGCGTCATTTTCTTCCCCGGTGGCTGGACCGAAATCTCGATCCCCGTCTCCGAGAGCGACTGGGGATTCGTCTGCCACATGCGCGCCTCTCCGCCGGGGAACAGCCGCGGGAACATTTCGTGGAAGGCACGTTGGACAAGGGCAAAGGTCTCGTTGAACTGCAGCTGCGAGGTCGCTTCGATCTCGGCGATGGACGCCAGCAACGTCTCGCGGGCTTTGGTGAGATCGTCGAGCTGCTCGCGCAAGAATCGCTCGCGTTCGGCGAGTCGGTCGCGCTCTTCTTCCGCGTTGAGGTTGACCGTAGAGAGCCGCGTCAACTCTTCGCGGAGACGCGCGACATCGGCGCTAAAGTCGCCTTGCTCGTTCGCGTAGCGGCGTTCGACGTCGGCGCACTCTTCGGCAGTCGCCGGATTTTGCGCGAATCCGCTCGCAAGCATCCCAAGCTCCGCCTCGATTTCAGCGAGGCGAAGGCGGGCGTCATCGGTTTGCGCGGCCGCCGCACGTTCCTCGCCCTGCGACGAGCGCAACTCCGTTTCGGCCGCACCAGCCCGAGCGGTCAGCGCATCGCGTTCGGCGCGTACGGCATGCACCGCCGCATCCGCGCGTTCCACCCGTTGCCGCGCTTCGACGAGGGACGACTCCGCTTGTTCTACGGCCTGCGCGAGCGTCTCCAATTCCGCCTGCATCTGCTGACGCGCCAGAGTTGCCCGTTCCGTGTCCGAGTCGAGCAGCGCCGAGCGTGCACGTTCCGCATCGCGGCGCGCAATGAGCGTCCCCAATGCCTCGCGTGCCGCCGCCAGTTGCGCTGAAGCAGCGCGCTCCTCGTCTTGTGTGCGGGCGCTGTCTTCTCGCGCCTCCGCGAACGCGGCCTCTAAGCGTTCGCGTTCGGCTTGGAGAACGGAAGGATCGCCCGCGCGCCGCTCCAGCGTCAGACGGCGGCTTTCCACGTCCCCCCGCGCTTTCTCGAGAGCATCGGCCCGCGTCCGAGCCTCTTGCGCGGCGGCACGCACCCGTTCTAACGCTGTTTCGACTTCTCGCACGCGCGCTTGCGTATCGCGTAGTGCAAGCGCTGCGTCGCCCTGCGCGTTGCGAGCGTCGTCGCGCTGCAGCAGCGCGGCTTCATGCTCTGCTACCGCGGTGGCCAGCTCGGCGTCGGCCTCGGCCAAGCGTGCGCGAAGCGTCGGAAGCCGGTTTCGCAGCGTGTCCGCGTGTGCGCGCCGCGAAAGAATGGCACGCTCGCGCTGAAAGCGGCCACCCGTCATCGCTCCGCCGCCCGAAATCTGTTCGCCCTCGAGCGTAACGATCGTGTCCCGGAATCCATCGCTGCGGACGAGCTGCAACCCGACCCGCAAGTCCTCGACGATGAGGATTCGACCGACCAGAAACGCGACGATCCCTGCATATGAGGGCTTCGTCGTAACGAGGCTGTGCGCGTATCCGACGACGCCTGGGCGATGTGGTGCGCTTGCCGGATCTCGCCCTTGACGGTTCCCGAGGATATCGAGCGGCAAGAACGTGGCGCGCCCAAGCCGCTGCGCCGAAAGGTGTTCGATCGCAGCCTGCGCGTCTTGGGCTGTTTGCGTCACGATGAACGACAGCGATGGCCCGAAGGCGATGTCAAGGGCGCGCGCGTAGGCTTCATCGACGCGAACGAGGTTGGAGACCACTCCAAGGATGCCACGATGTTCGCCGCGTGCATGAGCTTCGAGAATCGCCCGCGTTCCGGCCGCGTGACCTTCGAGGTTCGCTTCGAGTTCGAGGATCGTTTGCAGCGTCGCCTCGGCGGCGGCTAGTTCACCGCTCGCGGTACGGGCCGCCGCGTGCGCCGCCGTTCGCCTCTCGGCTACGTCCGCGACGCGCGCATCCGTCGACGAGAGCGCAGACGCTGCCGCCGCGACGCGTTCCTCCAGATCGCTGGCCGACTGCTGTATCTGGCGCAACGTCGAACGCAAACTTTCGGCATCGTTTTCGTTCCGCAACGTATCGTCGCGCGCGGCGGCGGCTTCACGGTCGAGCCGCTCCAACTCCGCGCGCAGCGCTTGCAGGTTTGCGCGGCGCTCCGCCTCGCTCGCTGCATCTGACGCGCTCGCGACCTCGACGTCACGCAGCGCGGTATAGATCTCATCGAGTTCGCGACGTGTACGCGTGACCGCATCGCGCGCCGCCGTCTCACGTGCCTCGTGCGCAGGCAACGCAACGACATGGGGGGCGATCTGTTTTTCCAGTTCCTGGAGCGAACGTTCTAAGCGCTGACGTTCCGCCTCCGCGCGTTCGCGATCGTCCGCAATTCCGCTCGACTGCGAAAGCAACGCGTCACGCCGCGCGACCATCGCGGCGCGTTCGGCCTCGAGTTCCGCCAGGCCGGCACGGGCAGCCGTTGCGTCGGCGCGACGCTCCTCGAGTTGAAGTTCGGTGCCGTAGAGTTCCGTGCGCAGTGCGCTCAGTTGTGCCTCGAGGGCGGCGCCTCGTCCCGCTGCAGCCGCGCGCAGTGCCTCCCGCGCGGCGAAATCTTGCTGCACGCGCTCACGCTCGTCGCGCCGGCTGGCCGTCGAACGCACATAGGTCAGGATTTCGAGATCGCGCAAACGCGCCGTTGCGCGCCGATAGCGCCGCGCCCGCCGCACTTGCGTCTCGAGTTCCGGGATGCGCGCGGTAATTTCGGACAACAAATCGCTGATACGAATACCGTTCTGTTCCGTTTGCTCGAGCCGGCGCAGCGATTCAGCTTTGCGCGCGAGAAACTTGTTGATCCCCGCCGTCTCTTCAAAAAGGCTGCGCCGCTCCGTCGGCTTCTCCGAAAGAAAGGCGTCGATCTGGCCCTGCGACACGATGGCAACCGAGCCGTGGCCAAGACCCGTTCCCATCAACAGCTCGACGATGTCGCGCAGCCTCACCTGCGTTCTGTTGATGTAGAATTCACTTTCGCCGGCACGGTACGCACGACGCGTGATTTGTACTTCGCGATAGTCGATCGGTAGTGTACCGCTCGCGTTGTCGAAGGTGATCGAAACTTCCGCCATACCCAGCGGCCGGCGCCGATCGTTACCGGCGAAGATAACGTCTTCGGTTTTGGTCGAGCGCAGCGAGCGCGGATGCTGTTCGCCGAGTGCCCAGCGTATCGCGTCGACGAGGTTCGATTTTCCAGAACCGTTGGGGCCAACGAGTCCGGTGATCCCAGGTTCGAACGGGAGCACCGTTTGGTCGGCGAAGGTCTTGAAGCCGAACAGTCGCAGCGACTTCAGTCTCACGTAGACTTCGGTTTCGCCGTCCTCCGCCGTAATAACTTTTTCTCACGCAGGGTTCGGCGCGGGAGCGCATCGCCGTGATGTTCTCCAAGCAGTTCCAACGCTCGCAGGGCGGCGCCCCGCTCCGCCTCTTTCTTGCTACCGCCGGAGCCTTCGGCCAACCATTCGCCCTCGACCCATACGCGCGCATGAAACGTGCGTGCATGCGGTGGACCTTCGTAACGATCGGCGTAGGTCGGGATCGTACGGTGGTGTTTCTGCGTCCACTCTTGCAAAAGCGTTTTCGGATCGCCGAGTGGCTTCTTTTGCCGTTCACTGGGAACGATGTGCTCGCGTTCGACAAACCCCGCCGCGATATCGAAACCGGCCGCGCGGCACAGGGCGGCAACGAACGCCTCGAACGCGTCAGCCAGCATCGTGCGGCCCGCTCCGCCCGCACGCCGTTGGCCCTCACCAAGAACGACTAGCCCGTCAAAACCCAAGCGCAGCGCCGTCGGTGCGAGTGCGGCATCGCTGACGAGTGCGGCTTTGCGAAGCGCTAGCTCTCCTTCGTCGGCTTCCGGATAGCGCTCGTACAACCAGCGGCCCACGACGTACCCGAGGATCGTATCGCCGAGGAATTCCAGACGTTCGTTGGAGGCGAAGGCTCCGGACGGCAACCGGGCGGCGTCGCTTCGCTCTCGCACCGCGCTCGCGTGCACCAGTGCCTGCGCGACCTCGCCCGGATCGACTTCACGTGCACCGGCGCGCCGCAGCAGGCGCCGAAGGCGCCCGCGCTGCGATTCACCAGCCACGTTTTGGGTTCGTGGTTACGTCCGGTCCTTGCCGAACGCGAGCACGCAATTGTGGCCGCCGAACCCAAACGAGTTCGAGAGCGCCACTTCGACCTTCGAACGACGCGCAACGTTCGGCACGTAGTCGAGCGTGCACTCGGGGTCCGGAAACTCGTAGTTGATCGTAGGCGGAATGATGTCGTGATACACCGAGAGGACCGACGCGACGCCCTCGAGCGCCCCCGCAGCTCCAAGCGCGTGGCCGTGCATGCTCTTCGTCGAACTCACGGCGACGGAGCCCGCAGCGTCACCGAAGACGTTGGCGATCGCCTTCGATTCGGCCGGGTCCCCGATCGGCGTTGAGGTCCCATGGGCGTTGATGTACGTCACGTCGCCCGCAGCAAGGCCTGAACGTTGAAGCGTCCGCTGCAGTGCGAGCTCTACGCCGCTTCCCGTTGGATCGACCGCGACGAGATTGTAGGCATCGGCAGATTGCCCGTATCCGAGCATCTCGGCATAGACGCGCGCGCCGCGTGCACGCGCAAATTCGAGTTCCTCGAGGACGAGGACGGCGCCACCCTCGGCCAGGACAAAGCCGTCGCGCTGCGCATCGAACGGACGACTTGCCTTTGTCGGCTCGTCATTGCGCGTCGAGAGGGCTTTCATCGAGTCGAACCCGCCCATTGCGACATCGGAGATCGCGGACTCCGCTCCGCCGGTGACGACTGCGCGGCACGTTCCGTTGGCGACGTACTCGTACGCAATCGCGATCGCGTCGTTGGCGCTTGCGCACGCACTCGAGACGGCGTAGATCGGTCCGCGTAGCGAAAACATCATCGAGATTTGAGCCGGGGCGGCGTTCGCCATGAGCATCGGTACGAAAAAGGGACTGATGCGCCCGACCGTCCCGAGGCCCCGTGCTTTGGTGACTTGGTCCTGCAGTGTCTCGATGCCACCAATCCCGGTCCCGACGATCACGCCGGTTTGGTCGAGCGTCTCGCGATCGTCAAGCGGAAACTTCGCATCTTGCAGCGCTTCGCGCGCGGAGACGACGGCGAACTGAGCGTAACGGTCCATCCGGCGCGCATCGCGCTTTCCGATCAACGCCTCGCCTTCGAACCCTTTCACCTCGGCAACGATTTTGGTCGAGAGGTCTTTCGGATCGAACCTCGTGACCGGTCCGACGCCGCTCTTGCCGGCGACCAG
>JAFAXE010000159.1 GCA_019241305.1 Vulcanimicrobiota bacterium | reverse complement strand
TCGGTTGGCGTTCCTACCAGCACCCCGCATAACATCTCGGTGGGCGGTACGGATTTGAGCGTCGACAGCAGCGGTCACGAGACAAGCGAGATTGGATGGGATGGGACCGGCGGCGGCGTCTCAGTCATTTTCCCGCTGCCATCGTATCAGAAAAAGGTCAAGAACATCATCCCGAAAGGCCGCAATCTGCCCGACGTCGCCTTCGATGCGCTCAACGCGTCTTATTACTTCGACGGCACTTGGGCCGGACCGATTGGTGGCACGTCGCTATCGTCACCGATCTTCGGTGCTACGCTCACCGAGATCGATCAAGTCGAGAACTCACGAGCCGGCTATTTCAACGTGACGCTGTACAAGACGTGGCTGGCGCACGGCTACGGGAAAGGTACACACAGTTACTTCCGCGACATCACGCAGGGCAGCATCCCGCCCTACCAGGCGGGTCCCGGCTACGATCAGATGTCGGGAATCGGCGCGATGCTTGCTGGGAACTTCGTTACGCTCTTTTGACCCAGCGCTCGACGGCGTCGCGGTCGCGAGGAATCTCGGCCGAGAGAACGCGATGGCCGTCGGGCGTGATGAGCACGTCGTCTTCAATGCGGACCCCAATGCCACGATAGCGCTCCGGAACGGTGAGATCATCGGGCTGGAAATAGAGTCCAGGCTCAATCGTCAGCACCATTCCCGGCGCGAGTTTCCCATGGCGATAGTTCTCTTTTCGGGCCGCTGAGCAATCGTGGACGTCGAGTCCGAGCATATGACTGACGCCGTGCAACGTGTAGCGGCGATAGAATTGATGCTCTTCTTTGAGCGCATCCTCCGAATCCCGCAAAATCCCCATTCGTTCCAGGCCGCTTGCGAACACCCGCATTGCGGCGCGGTTCGGCTCCAGGAAATCGTTGCCAGGTTTGCATTCCGCGAAGGCGGCGCGCTGTGCGGCCAGCACAAGGTCGTACACTTCACGCTGCTCGTTCGTGAAGCGGCCGCCGATCGGAAACGTGCGGGTGATGTCCGCGGTGTAGAGGCTCTCCGCTTCGACGCCGGCGTCGATCAGCAGGAGTTCACCGTCGCGTAGCGCCCCGTCGTTTCGTGTCCAATGGAGGGTGCACGCATGGGCTCCGGCGGCGGCGATCGTATCGTATCCCACGTCGTTCCCGTCGGTGCGGGCGCGCAAGTTGAAGAGGCCTTCGACTTCGCGCTCTTTCCTGAGGTCGGGTAAGCGTCGCAGGATATCGTCGAAGGCGTTTCGGGTCGCGGCGATTGCCTTTTCGAGCTGCGTGACTTCAAAGTCATCTTTGATGAGACGCATCTCGGAAAGCGCGGTGGCCAGTTCGGCGTCGCGTTGACTCTGCTCCGGCAAGCGTGCATCGATAGCACCATCGGCTTCGCGGCGGACACGCCACTCGCCGCCACCTTGCAAGAGCGTGTCGAGCGTCCCATCGAGTTCTTTTAGGGGCCGCGCTTCATCGACCGCGTACCGCGCACGACTTTCCTCGACCCCGAAACGCGGGCCGACCCAGAGTTCGCCCTTTTCGCGGTTGGTGAAGAAGGTGGCGTCGGTTTTTCCGGGATTCGGCTCGACGTAGAGAACGTCGCGATGACCACCGCCGGCTTGCGGAACCATGACGAGGACGCAGTCAGCCTCCGTGTTACCGGTTAAGTAATAGAAATCAGTGCCTGGGCGAAAACGATATGCCGTGTCGTTGGCACGAATCTTTTCGTGGCCCGTCGGCACGATCAGCGTCTCACCGGGAAAGCGTTGGGAGATCGCTCGACGGCGCGCGTGAAAGAAACGGGCACCCTCGATGGGTTTCGTTCCGTCGCGCGGAGGCGTCGCCCAGTCGCGGCACATGAACTCGACGAGCGCCGGCGGCGTCTGTGGATCGTGCGCCGTCGTCGGAGCCGTCTCTGGTGTTTCAACGGTTTCGAGCACCGTCGCTCGCTCGGTCATGTGAACCTCCCTGGGGCGAACGCTCATTCACCGCCATGGGGCGAAAAGCCGTTTCCGTGGGACTGGCATGGGCGCCGCGCGGTATGTCGATTCCCGGCCGGCCCATTCGTCATGGAGATGTGGGAGCACGCATTTGTAGCAGCGTGCCGAAAGGAGCGTCCATGCAGTACATGTTGTTGATTTACAATCAGACCGGCGACGTCAATCGCACGGAAGAACAGTGGGACGAGATCATTCCGAAGTATCGCGCGTACGGCGACATGCTAAGGGCGCGCGAGGCGTACGTCAGTGCCGCTCCACTGGCGCCGCCTTCCAGTGCGACCACGCTGCGGATGCAACAAGGGCAAAAAGCGGTGCTCGACGGCCCGTTCGCGGAAACGAAGGAGTGGCTCGGCGGATATTACATCGTAAACGCCGCGACCCTCGACGAAGCGCTTCGCTACGCCGAGCAGTGTCCGGCACTGCAGCATGGAGCAGCCGTCGAGGTGAGACCCGTCCTTGACACCGCCTGACGTTGCGTACGGGGTCGAAGCGCTGTTTCGCCGAGATGCGGACCGCTGCGTTGCAGTGCTGGCGCGCGCGCTCGGAGACTTGGACCGCGCAGAAGACGCGATCGCGGAAGCGTTCGCCGTTGCCCTGGAGCGCTGGCCGGAGGACGGGTTTCCGCATAATCCGGCTGCGTGGATACTCACGACGGCCCGTCGCCGCGCAATCGACGCGCTGCGACGGGAGCGTAGGGGTGCAGAAAAGCAAGCATTGGCCGCACGACTCGAGGCGTCGCTCCCTCCATCCATCGACGAGACACGTGGCGACGTGAGCGCGATTCCTGACGAGCGTCTCGAGCTGATCTTCGCGTGCTGCCATCCGAGCTTGCAGATGGAGTCGCGCGTCGCGCTGACGCTGCGTTCCTTAGCCGGCCTGACGACGGAAGAAATCGCCGCGGCGTTTCTCGTTCCGGTCGCAACGATGGCGCAGCGCATCGTGCGCAGCAAGCGCAAGATTCGCGAGGCCGTTATTCCATTCGACGTCCCGCCGCTTTCGCAGTTGCCGGAACGGCTCGCCGATGTTTGCACGGTACTATATCTCATCTTCAATCAAGGCTACTTCGCGACCGCAGGTCCGTCGTTGATGCGGACCGATCTGTGTGAAGAGGCCATCCGGCTCACGCGGCTTCTCGATGCGCTGATGCCGGCGGAACCGGAAGTCCTTGGGCTGTTGTCGCTCATGCTCTTTACGCACGCACGCCGCGAGGTACGCATCGACGGCGCCGGTGAGTTAGTGACGCTGGAGGAGCAAGACCGAAGTCGCTGGGACGCTGCTATGGCTGGCGAAGCGTCCGGCGTATTGACGCGCGCCGCGCGACATGGAACCGATGGACCGTTTCAACTGATGGCAGCGATCGCCGCTGTGCACGCGAACGCAGCGACGGCCGCACAGACGGATTGGCAAGCCATCGTGACGCTCTACGACCGGCTCTTGGAGCTCGCGCCGACACCCGTGGTTGCGTTGAATCGCGCCGTCGCCGTTGGTTTTGCGAAGGGCGCGCAAGATGGACTGCTTGCGTTGGATGCAGCAGCGAGCGACGGGCGCCTCGATGACTACTCACCGTATTACGTCGCACGCGCCGAACTGGCTCGACGCGCTGGAGACGAAGCCGTCGCAAAGGCGGCGCTGCAGCGCGCGGTCGCTCTCACGAAAAACGAGCGCGAACGGGCTTTCTTGCAGCGCCGCCTGAACGACCGAAACTAAGGCGGCAGCTTTATGCTAATCGAGGCTTCGCACCGCCGGTTTCACGGGAAGTCTGCTGAAGAACTCGGGTCCATATTTCGTTGGGATTGGCGTGAACGACTGCGGCGATTGGGCAAAGTTGAAGCAGTCTCCGGCGGGCGAGTTCGCGCGCGAATCGCTCATGCTGAGCCGACCAAGTCCGAACTGGTCCTCGATGAACTTCAGAATGCTGCCATGCTCGTACTGGACGTGGGAGACGTAGCCGTTTTTGGCGTACGGCGAAATCACGAGGAGCGGTACGCGCATTCCCAGGCCGTCGTAGTCAACGTATGGCGGAGGCACGTGATCGGACCAACCACCCCATTCATCCCAATAGACGAAGATCGCCGTCGAGTTCCAAAACTGGCTCTTCCCAATTGCGTTGACGATCGATGCGACCCAATGCGGCCCAAGATTGCTTCCGCAACCGCCGTGGTCGGAGACGGCGCACGTTGGCGAGACCCAGGTCACGTTCGCCAAGAAGCCGTGCTTGATGTCGCTGAAGATTCGCGTTTGCGGCGAGATGACGTCCTTCGACCAGTCCTTTCCATAGCGGATGTGGCGGATTGCCTGATACATGTTCCAAATGTCGCCGTCGCTTCCGAGCGCTGACGCGTAGGAGCGCCAGGTGAGGCCGGCTGTGTCGACCTCGTCCCCGATCGTCTGGTTTTGGTAGCAGGCCTGTATGGGCGAACCGTAACCACGATTGCTCGTCAACGTGTAAACGGTGTCGCTCGGACCGCCGTCGCAGCCCCATGCGCCTGCAGGGAGGTCGACGCTACTGCTCGCCTGTGCCGCGATGATGTATTGATGCGAGACGAAACTCGCGTCGAGATGCGAGGTGAACATGCGATCGCCTAAAACGTACTTTTTCGCCAGCGCAAAGTAGGGCCTCGTCTCCTTGTGCGGCACGTAACCGTATTGGGGATTCGGGGGACAGGAAGAACCACAGCTGACATACTCGTTGTTGAAGCCGTTCATCCGACAATTCGTTCCTGGAATGCTTCCCGTGCCATTGCAATCGGTGAAAAAAGCCCCGGAAGTATGGTCTAAGTCGTACGGGGCTTCGAGCGGGATGGGCGACAACATGATCTTGTTGCCGTTGGAATCGAAGCCATACGGCAACGTGTCCGCATTTTTGAAGCCTTGGAAGAGGTCGTCCATGCCACGGTTTTCTTCGAGAATGACGACGACGTGCTGAATCTTTCCACTCGATGTTTCACGAAGCAAGCCGGACCGCTCGAGCGGTCCTGCGCGCCACACCTGTTGCGCCGGTTCTCCAGCCGCGGCGCGGATCGCCATCGGGTTGAAGGCTGGCGTGGACGCGTTCGCCGCAGCGGCGAGTAGTGCGGCAAAGATTGCTGCGGCAATCGAGAGGTGAGGAAAAGGTTTCACGCAGGCTCTCCTCTATAGGGAAGACGGCTCCAACCAGGTAAACGGCGGGACGATGCTCTCGGATCATGCGTCGTATCACAGCAGGTCTCGCTACGGGTCGAGCGAACCTCCTTCGGCTGCGCGATCGTCGCAGCCCACGTTCCCGAAACGCCGACGTAGCTCAGTTGGTAGAGCAGCTGATTCGTAATTAGCAGGTCATCGGTTCGAGTCCGATCGTCGGCTTTGAAAGTCTTGGTAATACGTCAAGCTTTTTTCGGTGCGCCGCCTCGCTAACCGGAGGGAGCTGACAGCTAAACGCCACCGAATACGGCGTCGGGGTTTCTCGACCGCCGGTGCCTGCAGGGACGGAAGTACGTGCGCATAGCTTTCGAGCATTACGGTGATGCTTTGAATGCCCGAGGATCTCAGATACAACTTTGACGGGAACGCCCTGAAGCCCTAAGCCAGTTTCAGCGTCGCGCGGTGTGACGTAGATCGTGAAAACGCATTCCTGGAACGCCGGCCGCTTCGATGAGAGGCTCGAACGAAGGAGCCGACATGTTGCGAGCGCTCATCGGTTTGTCGAATCAGGTGATGCCCGAGA
>JAFAXE010000190.1 GCA_019241305.1 Vulcanimicrobiota bacterium | reverse complement strand
CGGAAGCGGTGTTGTCGGCGCGCCGCCGTTAAACGCTGCGAACCAAGCGCCACTGTACGTCATCTCGAACCCGACGGGATGTTCGGCAGGGTTTGGTTTCGTCGGCGGCATTATCCACGGAGGACCGCGAACCGTTCCAAATTATGGGAGCTTCAACAACGGGTACATCTTCGCGGCGTCCGAGAGCAGCAACGCGATCGAAACGTACGACGCGGTGGGCGCGGTGCCGGGACCTATTACGGAATGCCCGCTGTCGTATGAAACATCCCCGTACCTCATCTCGCCGAGCGGCCCGTCCGCAAACGGCGGCCTTCTCCCGGTGTTGCACGCTAGGCTGTTCAACGCGAACGGGAACACCGTCACGCGGAGCTACTTCAACGGCGCCTATACGCCACCAGGAGCCGGTGACGTGTGGAGTGTCGGCGCAAACACTCAGGGAACCGCACTCGACATGAGCCAACCCGGCGGCGACCTTTGGGTGACGACTTCTCAGGGTGGGATCGGTGCAGTGTACCTGTGCACCGGCGTGAACACCGGATCGTTCCCGACCGGCTGTCCGACGAGTCCCACCATCGGTGGTCTGTCGTATCCGGTGTTTCCGAAGGCGGCTGCGAACCGGCTGTTCGTTCCCGACCAGAACTTGGGGACGGTCATCGAGTACCAGGAGTCGACTGCGCTCCAAAAAGCAACGTTCATCAACCTCGCGAGCCCCTGGGATGTAGCGGGCGTCTAGACGAGATCGTCATCAAAAGCCATCAGAGGTCCGAGCAATCGGGCCTCTTTGGTTATCGCCGCAGAACAGTGGGGAGACGGGCCCGGCGAGCTCCACTGGACCCGTCCGCTGCATGGTGGTGTGCAATTCTGAGGGAAATCTGAACGCTAGCCCTCATGAAAAATTAGCGGCGGTGTTTTCCACTGCGTGAAAGGAGGTTGGCAAGGACCAAAAAGACCGCGAATGCGAGCACGCATACCAGCAGAATGCCAAGGCCTGCGCTGAGCGTAAAGCCATGTGTTTCGACGGCCATCGGCGTGGCGCTTGGCATGTTACTCGCTTACCACGGCGGGGTCGTTCTGGCGAGTAGACAGGCCCAGGCGTCCATGTGGATAGTCGAACGTGACGCGGAAATGTGACAGGAAACCACTTCCGAGGTGGCCGCTCGCCGCAAGTTCCCTTGCCTGGGTCGCGCCGATCGGTTGATGCCGTACCTCGAACGTGGAGAGTCGCACACTTGGTATTTCACCGACGACTTGCTCCGCGGTGCCGCCGATGCCTCCGACTTGGCGCCTCCCTCGTACCTCGAAGAGGCCCGGATGGTCTTGATAAAACGCGTATGGGAGGTTGATCGTCGCCTCGTCTCCCGTGTCGATCGCGAGCGGCACGTCAATTGCACCGAGTTGCACGTCCACGACGGGAAGAAAGCCATCGAAGCGAAGTGGAATCGCGGGTGGCGAGGACGTCTGGGGGTTGAGGATTTCGACGCTGCGCGCAGCGTAGTCGATGGTCGTTCGCGTGTGCGCCAAGAAGTCGGCGCCGAGCACCACATCGTAGCCGTAGTCGTGTACGTCATGTAGCACCACGTAATTCGCCGCCCCGAATGTGGCGGGCCCCACGCGAAGCGAAGGCGCGTTCACGATACCAGTTACATATCTGCCGATACCGCTGACTTCGTACTCACCGGTGACGCTGAGCCCCAGGCGTTCGGCGAGTTCCAGGCTCATTCCGAGGCTGGAATTCCCGCTATCGATGAGGCAGTTGACCGCTACCCCGCCCACGGTGCAAGAAACGACGGGCTGGAGCGGTTTATTTGCAGCCACGAGTCCCAGCGACGGCGTGCCGGGCAAAAAATGTGGAACGAGGCCTGCAGGCGGCGCAAAAGCTTGAGTGGCGACGCGCCGTGTCGTGTAGCGTTCCAGCACCGTATCCCCGCGCCGTGCTTCAAATGGTAGCAGAAAACGTCCGACCTTGCGAAAGTCGCCGAACTGCACGACAACGTGACCGTCGGAAGTATCGACCTCCACGGGCATCCAGCTCTTCGGATCGATGAGGACACTCAAATCGGCGTCACCGCTTTGCACGGTCACGCGCCGGAGCGTCGTGCTCCCTCGATGGACGGAAGGAGCAGCCGCCACGGAACCACCGGCGGCGCGAAATTCGCTCGAAGCGAAGCTGCACGATATCACGGCCTGCAGCACACGCTCGTCGTCGTTGGGATGCAGCGTGCTGGGAAGCGCGGTCTCGTTCAAATTCACCGCGAAGGAACGCATACCATCGAAGTATTCGCCGCCGCAGACGCCGGCTCGGCAGCGGCGGATCAAGATGCGGTCGCCCTCGGCATCGACGTGTACCGTGACCGTTCCGCCGTCCTCGCTTTGCTGCGCCTCGCTGACGATGTGCGCGGTATAAGGTTCGCCGCTCGCGGATCGCACGTGGGCCAAAAGCGTTTCGAGGCCTTGGCGAGGCGTTGCCGCGCTGGTTCTGCCGTTCAGTGCGAAGGCAAACATGATCACGAATGCCGCCGTGGCGAAGCGCATCGTCGTGGACTTCACGGTCGTCGACAACTATCTCCTCGGTCAGGGGCCAACGAAAGAACGGGCCGTTGCGGCGCTGCTGGCCGAGCGCTCGCCGATTCCTCAGGCGGCAGCGTTCTACCGTGCACTCGAGGCCGTCGGAGTGCGGGCTGCGGACGAAGCGCTCATTGCGTTGCGGCTCGTTCTGTCCGGTCAAACGGCGAGCGACGAGCGCGTTTTGCGCCTGCGCGGCCTCAGCGCCACGGCCCGCGCCGCCGCGGAGGCAAATGGTCGCAAACTTGCGACCGTCCGGAAGCGCGATGGCAGCGCGCTGACCGACCTTCCGTGGGACGGCACGCCCTCGGCATTGTGCGAGGCCGCCCGGGCCGCGTACCATGTCGAGCTCTCGTGAGGAAAGCGTCCCCCTGGCGGCGCTAATGAGCAAAAGGAGCGCGAACCTAGCTCGGCGGGAGGGCTGCATGCCTGCGGAGTAGTGCTCGAGTCCCGCCGCGCTCATAGCAGACCGCTTCGGCGTCGCGTCTCCTCCTCCAACAAGGCGTCGCTCAGAGGTCACTTCCTTTCGGAACGCTCGCCGTTCTGAGCCACGTTATTACGAACGTCATGGACATTCGCCCTCACGCGTCCATACTTGCGCTGCTGACGCTCCTTGGCGCCGGCGTGTTTGCTTTCGGCGCCGCGGCGCCGCCGCACGAACGACATCACGCGAGGCCTTCGCACGCTGACGTAGACAGCCGCGAGCCAGAGAGGCTCATCGCCCAAGCGGACGACAGTGAAGCGAACCAGGACCACGCCAAAAACGCCGGCATCGTCGAGGGACAGGTTCTCTCGGTCGATTATCAGCGCGGGACGATCGCGCTCCTAACGCCTGACCGCGGCAAGGTCGACGTGATGGTCCTTCCGAGCACGAACATTCAAGGCCGCGGTGACGGCTTTCACACCATCGCCGACATCGCGCGCGGTTCGCGTTTGCGCGTCTTCCTCAGTCAGCGCGCGGGGCATTTCTTCGCACAGATCATTCACTTGCGCTAACCGGCGGCGCGGCCCGTGACCGCGCACGCCGGCATCGAGCGGCTCGCCGGTGCGGTTCTCTGCGTCGGCTTTCCCGGTGCGACTGCTGCGGAGGTTCCACTCCAGCAGCTTGCCGATCTGGGTCCAGGCGGCGTCGTTCTTTTCGGGCGGAACGTTACTTCACTCGATGCGACCGGCGCGCTGGCTTGTGCTGTGCGCGAAGCCATACGGGAAAAGACGGGCTCTCCGCCCTTCATCGCGGTCGATCAAGAAGGCGGCCGCGTTCAAAGGCTGCGGCGAGGAGCGCACGACGTTCCTTCGATGATGGCGCTCGGCGCCGGTGCAGATGTGCCGCTCGCGGAACGTGTCGGACGTTTGCTTGGGGATGACCTGCGCGCGGCCGGAATCGACGTCGACTTCGCTCCCGTCATGGACCTTGCGCTCCAGGCGCGCAGCACGGTGATCGGAAACCGTGCCTTCGGTGACGATCCTACGCGGACTGCCGAACTCGGCGTCGCACTCATGAGCGGCCTACAGTCCACCGGCGTCGCTGCGACCCTCAAGCACTTCCCAGGACACGGAGCGACGCCGGACGACACGCACGAAACGCTTCCACACATCGACGCAGATCTCGGCACGCTGCGTTCCAGAGAATTGCTTCCGTTTGAGAGCGCAATAGAAGCGGGCGCACGCGCTGTGATGTCGGCGCACGTGATCTTCTCGGCCCTGGACGCGACCGCGCCGGCGACACTTTCGCGTCGCATCCTGCACGATCTCTTGCGTAAAGAACTAGGCTTTTGCGGCGTGTGCTTCACGGACTGCCTCGAGATGGGCGCGGTGGCTTCTTGGGCCGATGTGCCGCAAGTCGCCGTTCGCGCGCTGATTGCAGGTGCCGACGTCGTGTTGGTGAGCCAAAACCTGGCGGTCGGCGAGCGCGTGCGAGCTGCGATCGTCGAAGCAGTGAAAAACGGCGACATTCCCATGACACAGCTCGAGCGTTCCGCGCAGCGCGCGCGTACGTTGATGTGCTTGGATGGACGCCCGAAGCCTTCGGAAGATGGGCAGGTAGCGCGTGAGGCGGCACGCCGTGCGATAACCCTCATTCGCGCGGCGACGCCGCCTGGTGCATCGATCGACGGTCCGGTCACCGTTGTCTCGTTCGAGCCGGCGGAAACCGCCGCTGCGGAGGACGACGACCGTGAGCGCGGATCGTTACACCGCTCACTCCAGCGGCGAGGGGTGCGCGCAGAACTGCTGCGGGTGCCGTCGTCGCCTGATCCTGGGATGGTCGAGCAACTCGTCGCCGTTGTGGCCCAACGAAGCACCCCTCAGGTCATCGTCATCGTTCGCCGCGCGCACCTGTACGGTGCTCAGCGTGATGCGGTGACGCGTATCATCGGCGTGGCGTCCGAGACCGTCCTCGTCTCGGCGCTCGAACCGTTCGACGTGCCGCTCTTTCCGCAGGCGCGCACCGTCGTGTGCACGTACGGAGACGATGGCGTGACGATGGACGCCTTAGCCGACGTGTTGACGGGACGAGCACGGGCAACTGGACGCCTCCCCGTTCACCTGTAAGTATGCTGACGCTGACGCAATCGACAACGCGTTGCGCGCGGGCCGATGCGATCATTTCTGGGGCACTCCAGCAACGCTGGACGGCCGCGGTCCTTCGTGTTGAATCCGGCGGCGCGCTGTTTTTCGAACGGGCGTACGGTACGCTCGACGATGGTGCGGAAGCGTGCCGCATCGATCCGTCGACCGCGTTCGATCTTGCCTCGCTCACGAAGGTCGTCGTTGCGACGGCGGCTCTACGCGCCGTTGCCGAGGGTCGCATCGCGCTCGACGTTCCGTTGACCACGGTCGTTCCGGAATGGTGCAATACGGATCGTCGCAGCACGACGCTGCGGATGCTGTTGGCGCATACCGCGGGAATGGCTTCCGGCGCTGACTACCGCGAACTTCTTCGTGAAGACGTCGAGCAGTTCGCCTTACGAAGGGAGCTAGTGGCGCCGGCAGGCGAACGCGTCGTCTACAGCGATCTCGGGTTCATCGCGCTCGGCTGCGTGCTCGAACGCGTCTATTGCCGATCGCTCGCGTCGATTGTCGGAGCGACGGCACAAGCCGCCGTCGCGCAGACGCTCACGTATCGTCCCCGCGCGGCGGCAGCCAGCAAGATTCCTGCTACCGAAGACGATGGGTGGCGAGGTCGCCTGCGCGGCGTCGTCCACGACGAAAAAGCGTATCTGATGGGGGGCGTCGCGGGGCACGCGGGACTCTTCGGTTCCGCGCTCGATGTGTCGCGATTTGCGGAGGCGTTCTTGAAAGCGTGGCGCGGTCAAACGAGCGCGGTCTTACCCGTGGCATTAGCGCGCGCCGCCTGCGAGGAAGCCGCCTTCGATCCGGTCCTTCGACGCGGGCTCGGGTGGGCGCTCAGGACGACCGATGAAAACTCGTGCGGAACGTTGATGGGCCCGCGCACCTTCGGTCATACCGGCTTCACCGGAACCTGCATGTGGGCGGACCCTGATCGCGACCTTTCCATCGTCCTTTTGACGAACGCCGTCTATTTTGGCCGCTCCGACGTTCGAGAGCTCCGCGCGGCGGTTTGCGATGCCGTCGTGGAAGACGTGGTCTCGTGCTCGCCGCAGGCCTGATGTGCGGAACGTCGCTCGACGGTATCGACGTAGCACTCGCTCACATCGTCCCAAGGCGCACGAGCTATTTGCTGGAACCGGTGGCGCTCCAAACCGTACCACTCCTTGCGGTGCTCGTGGAGAACCTTCGCAACGCCCTTCCGCCGGCGCAGCCACCGCTAGCAGAGATTGCGCGACTGGATGCGGACCTCGGCGCCGCCTTCGGTCATGCGGTCTCTGAGGTTGCGGCGGGACGGCGGCTCGACTACGTCGCGAGTCACGGCGTCACGCTCTATCACGACGGTGACGCCAAGGTGACCTGGCAAATCGGCGATCCCTTCGCGATTCGCGAGCGGGCGGCAGCGACCGTATTGTCTGATTTTCGCCGCGGGGATTGCGCCGCTGGAGGGCACGGCGCGCCGCTCGTTCCGTACGTCGATGCGTTACTGTTCGCGTCTGTAGAGCGATTTCGCGTCGCGCTCAACCTCGGGGGGATCGCCAACCTCACGATATTGTGTCCCCGCGTTGAACGAAACGCCGTTACAGGGTGGGATGTTGGGCCCGGCAACATGCTGCTCGACGAATTCGTGCGTTGCAAAACGAGCG
>JAFAXE010000076.1 GCA_019241305.1 Vulcanimicrobiota bacterium | reverse complement strand
CGCACGCGTCGACTGGCGTCCGAAAACGCCGGCGTTTAGCGTGAAGGGTACCGTTCTGACCGTTGCCTCCGGAAAGCCCGAAAACGTCAGCCTTTCAGATCAAGGACACATGGCATGCGCGTGGCCCTCGCCATGCAGCGGCACCGTCGCGGGAAAGATCCCGGTGGATTACCGTGCGCCTCTATCGGGCAGCCACACCTTTGTGCAAACCTTTCGTGTCGAGGAGCCGGCAACGTTTGCGCGCATCGCGTTCGTGGCGGCGCTGGCACGAGCGGGCGTGACTGTGCGCGCTCCGGCCCTCGAAAAGAACCCTACCAGCGGCCTGCCATCGATTGCGGCGTATTCCAGAAAAATGCGTGTCGCCGCCTTCGTCTCGCCACCGTATTCCGAAGACGCGAAGCTGATCCTCAAAGTGAGCCTCAACTTAGGTGCAAACCTCAGTTTGTCGCTGTTCGGGCTAACGCAGGGAGAGAGGACCATCGGCGGCGCGCTCACCGCGGAGCGCAACGCGCTCGAGAGCACGATGGGAATTGCTCCTGCATCGTTCGATTTTCCGACGAACGGCAGCGGCAGCCCCGATAGTCGCGCGGCGCCACGCGCCACGGTGAAGATGCTGATCGCGATGAGTAAAAGCAAGCACGCTGCGGCATATCGCGCGTCACTTCCCATCCTCGGCGTGGACGGCTCGCTCGCGGAAACGGGCCGCTCGCTGCCGGCGCGGGGACACGTCTTCGCAAAGACCGGCACGACGGTCGAAAAAGGCCAACTCAAAGCTCAAGTTTTGGCCGGATATATCGACACGCGCAAAGGGCGGCACCTCGCCTTTGCGCTCTACGTCAACGATGCCGGTCCGCTGCAAAGCATCGCCGACGTCGCGACGGTTTTCTCCGACGAGGGACAAATTGCGAACGAAATCTACGAAATGAATTGAGCTTCAGTTCGCACCAGCCGGTAGGCATGCGGCTCCTCGTTCGTTGCCCGCACAGGACGATCGCCGGTTGAACCATAGGTTGCCCATTTGAAGCAAGACTGTTCCAAGAGCGGCGCTATACAATACTTTCCATCCGGTGATCGATTGGAGGACATCGTGAAGCGCATCGGATTTGCGGGACTCGGATTGACGATCGCTCTCGCGCCCCTTGTGGTACTGGCGAGCCCGGCTCTTCGCGGATGGCAGCATTCTGCGGGGCAGATTGGTGTCGAGCGGAACGTCTCTGGAACGTGGAAACGCGTGCCGAGTCCAAACCGGGGTCATGGCCATGGCGGCTCGAGCATCGATTCCTTGAACGGCGTAGCGGCGATCTCGACGAGCGACGTGTGGGCGGTTGGAGCGAATCCCAATGCGCAGCGTTCTGCAGACGCTCGTCGAACACTGGGACGGGTCGCGTTGGCGCATCGTCCCGAGTCCGAATCCACGCTACAACGGCGCGGAGGCGGTGCTGAGTTCGGTCTCGGCCGTGTCCGCGCGCGACGTTTGGGCGGGCGGCTGGGTAGGACCGTCTTCGCATCGCACCTTCGTGCAATCACTGTTCGAACACTGGGACGGTAACGCGTGGCGCATCGTTCCCGGCCCGAAGTTTCCGCCGCAGCAGTTCACCCAAGTGACCGGCATAACGGCGGCGGCGAGCAACGATGTTTGGGCAGTTACGCTTTCGACGGTTGGCGGCCTTGCGATGCACTGGAATGGAAAGCAGTGGGTCGTCGACAACCCAGGGGGCTACTACAGCGACCTCCTTTGTGTGACGCATCTCGCCCCAAACGACGCGTGGGCTGCCGGGACGCTCATCGCGCACTGGAACGGGCAATATTGGGTTTCTGTCCCGTTCCCGCTTCCGCCAGGTTCGGGCGTCTTCGCGCAGTTCCAAGGGATTTCAGCGGTGAGCCCGTCCGACATCTGGGCGTCAGGCTTTGCGGGAATTCCGTCCGGATCAGGCTACAACGACGTGCCGCTCGTCGAACACTGGAACGGATCCAAGTGGAGCATGGTTTCCGTCAACCGGTACGACGTCGTCGATGCGGTGCTCGCCATCGCGAAGAACGACGTCTGGAACGTCGGGCAGTATAGCAGTGATGGTCTGACTGAGCATTGGAACGGCACCCGGTTCAGTCATGTAGCTCATCCGCGGTTCATAGGCGCGTTCCACGCGATCGCGGAGGTGACGCCAAATGACTTGTGGGCAGTAGGTACCGACGGAAAGACCGTGATCGAGCACTACACCGTGCCGTAGCCGACAGCTTTCAAAGCAATCGTCCGGCGGCTGAGACTACGGCCGTCGGACGTGCGCGTGTTCCGTCTTTTTTCTGTTTGCTTTTTTAGTGTCCGATGGAGAAGTCCGGGGTGGCCGGCTGTCCGTTGAGTGGTGACTGGGCCGGCTTGCCGTCGGGTGTAAACGCCACGAGTTGTCCGTTGAGTGACACATACAGCAGTCCGATCGCATCGGCGCCGAGGCCCATCGGATTCTGTACGGGAAGCGTCACCGAAGAAAGAATCCAGGGAATTTGGTGCGGATTGATGCCAATCATGTGGAAGTCGCCATCAGCGTGAAGATACCACTGACCGCCGGCGCCGGTGACGCGAACCTTTGCTCCGGCGGGGAACGTGTTCGGTGGCAGTTGCAGGCTTCCGACTCGCGTGAGCGACTGGGCGTTGTAGAGGGAGAAGTACCCCTGACCGTACAGGCCGATCATATCACCCGTGTCCGTGGCTGCGACGTTCAGCGACTCGTTGGGCACCGGCATGCGGGCCTTGCGGACAAGGTGACCGTTCGGGGTAAACTGTTGCAAAGACGTTGGAGTTAGCGCGTACGTGTTCGCGCTTCGCGTGTCGAGCGCTACCCCGTTGATCCCTTGGACCGATGCGAAACGAGCGACTTGGTGCGTCGCTTCATTGAACTGCAGGATCTGCTGATTTCCCGCGTCGATGAATTGCGCGATCGAAAAGCTGTTTTGGACGCGAACCGCAATGACATCGTCGTATTGCGGGTCCGGAACGCAGCAAATCGGATACCAATGGCCGTCGACGTAGATTAGGCCATTGCCGAAGTCGGTGTACCAGGCGAACGGGTTTTGCGGAAGCGGCTTGAGGGCTCGCACCGGCGAGACCACGGAACGGTGCACCACGGCGGCCTGTGAGGGAGGCGCAGTGACCGCGTACGCGGTGAGGGTCAGGGCTACAAGGCTGATGGAAACCAGGCTTTTCATGAGTTCTCCTTCGGACGCGCGGCGTTGGCGCGCGCTGCTGTTGGTGAGTGATGGGCGGGTGCCCGAGGCACACCGTACAGCAGGCGGGCCCTAGTCCGGCATCCGTAAACTCACGGAGGCCTGCGGTGCCAGGTTACGGAGACTTAGGTGTCGGCCCGAGCCTCCACTGAGGGAGCGTCGGCGAGGGCAGCATCGTTCTGTCGAGAGGGCCGCGCGGTGAACTGAAGACCTTGAAGGGTGAGCGCTTCGATGGTACCCTCTACGCTGGTGGCCTTACGCAGATAACGCTTCCCCGACGGCTCCGCGTACACGGTGATGTTGCGAGTCGCTGGATCGACGATCCAATACTCCGGCACGCCATAATGTGCGTACGTTTCGAGTTTTCTTTCGGGATCAACGTCCGATGATGACGGCGATAGAACCTCGACGATGAGCGTCGGAGCGCCCAGGATGTATTTCTTACCGATCAGCGAGAGACGGTCGGGCGCGAGATAGATGGCGTCGGGCTGCGTCGCGTCAATTTGTGTGAACACCACGTCAATCGGTGAAACGAATGCCTCTCCGCCGTGCTGCTCAGCGTACGTTCGCAGTGCGACGTACACGTCGCCTACCATCGACTGATGCTTGGGCGAGGGCGCGGGGCTCACGTAGAGTTCCCCACCAAGTAATTCTCGACGGAGTCCGTCGTCCGGAGCGCTCTCCAATCCGTCGTAGGTAAGAACGGTGCGGGAAACCATGGCATAGCTTTCTCTGTCGAAAGTTGTCCCTCCGCCGCCCAGTGCGGTGGAGCGCATCTCGTGAAAAGGCTAGCCCACTAATGTTGCCGGCATGTTACAGCGCCCGATGCTGCGCCGGGAGCTTCGCGGCTCATGCGATTGCGCCGCATGTTCGTACGCTGAATCGTACGAGCAATCGTACGGGTTCGCGCCTCCATTGTCCGTGGTGGCGTCCCTGGCGGTGTGGCAGCATCGGCGGAGAGCGGCTTATGGAGGACACGGCGTGGTGGCAGTTCGATGGACCGGCGCTCTGGCCCGGCTCGCGCTCGTGGGGATGCTGCAAGCCTGTGCCTCAACAGCCGGACCGCCCGACGTTCGACCCGTGCCGCTCTCGCGGAGCGGTTTCTCCAGTAGCACGGCTTTGGGCGCGGTGGCGGCTGTTGGGGACACGCAGCAGCAACTGCATCGCAGTGTGGCGAGCGCGCGGCGCTCCGGCAAGACGCCGCTGTACCTCGAAGTACGCGCGCAGCGCAAAGCGTACGTCTTTTCCCCATTCGCGCAAATCATACGCAGCGATCATGCGCTGATCGTACGCGCATACCAGAAGATCTTCGTCTTCCCGCTGAGCGCCGTCAGCGTCCGGCTGCATGCACAAGCCGTGACGGCAATCGACCCCGGCACGTTGCCGCGCGTTGCAGCACCGAAGATCGAAGCCGGGATGGCGCGGTACGGACGACTGATCGCGAAGGGCCGCCTCGATCGGCAGTATCACGAACGCATGATTAAACGGAAACAATCGCTCTGTCCCGACTGCGCCATGTTGGAGATCAACCCGCACAAGTTCGCACACATGGCCATGGTGTGGAACGGTGCGCGCGATCCATGGCAGATTGCGGCGCGCTATCCAGCGTGGCCGGTGCCGTTGTCGAAGAGCGGCATGCAGCTGCTCGCCGGCGGCGCGATGACCCAGATCTGCAGGCAGTCGCGCACGAAGCGCGCAGGCAACCGCCACTACGGGGTCGGTGCCAGTAGTGGATGCAGCGGCGGCGGCAGTGGAAGCGGAAGCGGCGGTTCCGGCGGCAGCAGTACCTCCGGCGGCAGCTCTAGCGGAGGTAGCTCCGGTAGCAGCAGCAGCGGCTCTTCGTGCTCCTCCGGGTCCAGCGCCCACTCGAGCGAAGGAATCTACCAACCGACGCTGCGCGCGGGTAGACTGGCGCGCCGACGGGGACATGGCCAGCAATCCGGGCCGTGTCAAAATAAGTTGCAGAAGGGGTGTACAAATAAAGATCAGACCGCCGGCAGCGCCATCGCAAACGCCGCCGCGCAAGACCCGAGTCTGCTCGGTCCCATCCCGCAAGGGCAGAACGGTCAAGAAGGCTACGGCGGCGTCTACATGGATTCTCAGGGAAACTACTTCTATACGTTCGACGGCATCGTCAATCTCGATTCACAGGGCGCAGGCCAGGTATCGATTCCCGACATTCCCGGATACACCGAGGTCGGATGGTGGCACACGCACCAGTACAATCCCGACGCCTCCGGAGGGATGCAAACCGACATCTATACCGGCGGCTTCTTCTCGCTGCAAGACCTTCAAGGAACACCGCCCGGTCAGACCGCGTACGTTGCGGTGTACACCGCGACGACACCGAACGGGCCGCAGTCCAACCAGTGGTTTTCGAACTCGGGCGGTTCCGACAAAAACCAGGGCAGCGTAGGGAGCGGCAAGTGCCCATGATTCGCACGATATCGGAGGACATCAGCATGGTTCGTGGTTTGCTGCGACGCAAGGCCCCCAGAGCGATGAGCGCCCTCGTCGCGGGCGTGTTCATATGCGCCGCAACGACACAGCCGGCCGCGGCGCAGTATACGAGTCGCCAGGCGGTGTTCGGACCGCTCATGAAAGCGCTCGCGCTCTCATATGCCCAGTGGTTGAGCGGACCGCTCAAAGGCGTAACGCCGAATCCCAGCGCGTTCACCGTAAAGTTGAGCGCGACGTCGAGCCCGTACACCGTCGGTTTCGCAGCAACGAAGGGACATACCTTACCGGGCGGTTCCTATTCGATTCCGTCATCGCAGGTCATCAATCCTAAGTGGATCGCACCGCCGCCGTCGCGTCAGTATTCGAAAGGTCCGTTCACGTTGTCAGGCCTCTACGTGCGCGCCTATATCGCGGCCCTTACGGCGCACCATGGTATCGAAAAATCCTACGGCGACGCCTGGGCGTATCAAGATTCGCCTGGCTCGGTCGTCGTCATTTCGGCTCTGTATCAAGACACAAGCCACCTGATCGTCGGTTTCGGTCAAACGTACGTCCCGGCGAAACCGCCCAAGCATCCTATCGTCGGGTGCTACAAGGAACAGCAGTATCTCGTTGCCATCTCGAACTTCAGCGCGGCGAAGACTCCTATCGGCTGCCCGGGATGAGAGCATGCGCCGCGCTATGTTTCTTGGGCGCGGCGGCCATCGCATTGTCGGGGTGCGCGCAGCGGGCTACGTCCGGTTCCGCATCGCCGATCCGTCACATCGTGCTGATCGTTCAGGAAAACCGCTCCTTCGATAACCTCTTCCACGGCTTTCCGGGAGCCGACTACGCCAAGTATGGACTCGTTCACACAGGGCGGCGCGTTGCGCTACGCCCGGTGTCGCTGCGCGTCGACTATGACATCAACCACGGCTACCGTGCGTTTCTGACGGCGTACGATCACGGAAGGATGGATCGTTTCGACTTGGTCCACGCCGGAATCGGACCACGCGCCGACGGACCGGAAACCGAAGAACCGTATCCGCAATATCGTTACGTCGAGCGTGACGAGATAGAACCGTACTTCGACATGGCACGGCGGTATACGCTCGCCGACCACATGTTCCAATCCAACATGGACCAGA
The DNA here is from genome assembly GCA_019241305.1 of Vulcanimicrobiota bacterium. Taxonomy (GTDB): domain Bacteria; phylum Vulcanimicrobiota; class Vulcanimicrobiia; order Vulcanimicrobiales; family Vulcanimicrobiaceae; genus JAFAXE01. The sequence continues at coordinate 431 of JAFAXE010000076.1, read as the reverse complement.
GCTTTGCGGCGCATCTGTTTCTGATCGCGGGCCAGGCGGGACACGCCGTCAACGTTCCGAGTGGTCGGCCTTGGGGATGCGACGCGTGGCCTGCGACGCGCGTGCACACGCTCGGAACCTCGCGACATCCCAAACGCGCGGTCTTCCCCTGCTTTGGCTTCGCGACGCTGGGAGATGAACTTGACGCACGAGGGCGCAGCTGGCGATACTATGCACCGCGGCTCGATGAACCGGTGCGCTGGATAACGTTCATGCGCGAGCGGCAGCTCGCATCCGTTGAGCGCATCGATCGCAACGAGCGGCGTGCGCCCGACTTCGGGCAGGTGTGGTCTGCCTACGATGCGAGCGACCACGTCCGTTATGGCCCCGACTGGGCCACGAACGTAGTCTCCCCAACGCGCCGCGTGCTGCGCGACATCGCCGCCGGCGAC
>JAFAXE010000047.1 GCA_019241305.1 Vulcanimicrobiota bacterium | reverse complement strand
CAGGGCGTGAGCGGAACGTCTTCCCCCGCGCTCGTGCCGTTGCCGCCTGTTCCTGAACCCGTACTACCCGCGCCGCCATTGCCCGTGCCTGGGCCACCACCGGTTCCGGCACCACCATTCGCCTGTCCGGCAGCGTTGCCGTTCTGCAGCGAAGAGTTCGAAGCGACAGCAACGCGCTGCGGCGCCGGTGTCACGGGAACGAGATGCACCGGACGCTTGGCGACGATAACGTGATGCGGCGCCGCCGCACCGCCCTGGTGCTCCGCCGGCGTAGCGGCCGCTTTGGGTTGTGCCGCGTTGTAGTGACGCGTCGTGAGCGCGATGCGCGGCGTCGGCGTGACCTGTGGGGTCGGATGCGGCGTCGGCGTGGCAGGCGGGGGCGTCGGCGGCGGTGTTGGCCGATGGCGAACGACGATCGTGATGTTTTGCGCGACCACCTTGTCCGGCGGCGGGACCGGGCGCTGAAAGAGCGCGAGCGCGATGATGATCCCTGCAAGGATTTCGTGCACGCCAATTGAGCCCGCGATCCCCAAGATCGCGCGGTTGCGGCGCTGGTTGTCCTCGCCCAGATCGTAGACGGTCCTCATGGAGGTCGTTATCCACAACCGCTTCGCGCCGAGCCCGGGTTCCTCATGGGGAAAGCGGTCCCGTCGCCCGAACGGGCAAGCGTGACGGAAGGCGAGCCGCTGCAACTCGAGTCCCTCATCCGGGCAATACCGGACTTCCCGTTGCCCGGAATTCTGTTCCGCGATATCACGCCGCTGCTGAAAGACAAAGCCGGATTCCGAGCTGCGGTGGACTGCTTCGTCGATCGCTTCGAAAAAGAGAAGCTCGACATTATCGTCGGAATCGAAGCCCGCGGCTACATGCTCGGGGCGCCGCTGGCGTATGCTCTTGGGACGGGCTTCGTGCCGGTACGCAAGCCCGGAAAGCTGCCAGCTTCCAAGTACACTGAGGAATACGCGCTCGAGTACGGTACGAATACGCTGGAAATCCACGACGACGCGGTGGGGCACGGTCAACGCGTCCTCGTCGTCGACGACTTGCTAGCGACGGGAGGAACCGCCGCCGCGACCGGCCGGCTGTTGGAGCGGCTCGGCGCGGACGTTATGGGTTACGCGTTCCTGATCGAGCTCTCGTTTTTGAATGGCCGCAAGGCACTCGAAGGCAAGCCTGTCACGTCCTTCGTCGTTTATTGAGGCTTTGTAGCGCCGCAAACATTTGCCCCGCGCGGCGCGTTATGGCACACTGAGGGGCACCGATGACGATCGAAGACCTCGACGCGAGGGTTCGGCAGTACGACCCGTCGCTGGATGACGGCTTCCTTCATCGCGTCTATACCGTCGCCGACGGTGCCCACGCGGGCCAACGCCGCGCCTCGGGAGAGTCGTACATCGAGCACCCACTGGCGGTGGCGCGAATCCTTACCGACCTGGAGATGGACGTTCCGACGATCGCAGCGGCGCTGCTGCACGACGTCGTCGAAGATACGGCGGTTTCTCTCGACGAAGTCACGGCGCAGTTCGGAAGCGAGATCGCGACGCTGGTCGACGGTGTCACGAAACTCACGAGGATTCCGTATCAAACCAAGGAAGACGCGCAAGTCGAAAACCTGCGCAAGATGTTCCTGGCAATGGCCAAAGACATCCGCGTCATCATCATCAAGCTCGCCGATCGTCTGCATAACATGCGAACGCTTTCGAGCCTGCCCCCGGAAAAGCAAGAGGCGGTCGCCCGCGAGACCGTCGAGATTTACGCACCCATTGCGCACCGGCTCGGGATTTGGAAAATCAAGTGGGATCTCGAGGATCTTGCGCTCCGCTATTTGGATGCGGAAGCGTATCGCGACATCGCCGAACGCGTCGCGAAGAAGCGCGAGGAGCGCGAGGCTGCCGTGGGTGCGGTGGTCCGCGAGTTGCGCGGCCAATTCGAGAAGCTTGGCATCGAGGCGGAGGTGACCGGCCGGCCCAAGCACTTCTACTCGATTTATTCGAAGATGAAGAAAGGCCGTGACTTTGCGACGATCTACGATTTGACCGCGGTGCGGATCATCGTCGATACCGTCAAGGACTGCTACGCGACGCTCGGGGTGGTGCACTCCTTGTGGAAGCCGCTGCCGGGACGATTCAAAGACTACATCGCGATGCCGAAGCCCAACATGTACCAGTCACTGCATACGACGGTTCTGGGGCCCAGCGGCGATCCGCTCGAAATTCAAATTCGGACGGTGGACATGCACCGCACGAGCGAGTACGGGATCGCGGCACACTGGCGTTATAAGGAAGGCACGAAGCTCGACGCTTTCGAGAACAAGCTGACCTGGCTGCGGTCGCTGCTCGAGTGGCAAAACGAGATGAGCGACTCGCGGGCCTTCATGGAAAATCTGAAGCTCGACTTGTTCGATAACCAGGTTTTCGTGTTCTCACCGAAGGGCGACGTTTTTTCGATGCCGGCAGCGGCGACGCCGCTCGACTTTGCGTATCAAGTGCACACCGACGTCGGCCACCACTGCGTCGGCGCCAAAATCAACGGCAAGATCGTCCCGCTCGACTACCAACTCAAGAACGGCGACATCTGCGAGATCCTCGTCAACAAGAGCTCGCGGCCGTCGCTCGACTGGTTGTCGCTCGTTCGCACGTCGAGCGCAAAACATAAAATCAAGCAGTGGTTCCGCAAGGAGCGCAAGGAAGAGAACGTCCTCGCTGGTCAGGAAGCTGTCGAAAACGAGCTGGTGCGCCAGCATATGCGCGTGGATTTGGCACGTGGCGAACTGATCGAGAAGATCGCCAAGCGGATGAACTACACGAGCGCAACGGCGCTCTTCGCCGCCATCGGCTTTGGCGACGCCTCACCGGTTTCGGTGATTGCGCGGCTGCGCGACGAAACGAAATCGACGAATCTCGTCGACCTCACGACGATCCAGCGCGCGCCGCAGCGACGCCCAGCGCGAAGCGTCAGCGGGATTCGGATCGCAGGCGTCGACGACGTGCTCGTGCGGCTCTCGAAGTGCTGCAGTCCGGTGCCGGGTGATCCAATCATGGGGTACGTCACGATCGGCAAGGGCGTATCGGTGCATCGCGCCGACTGTTCGAACGTGGCCTCGATGAGCGCGGTGCCGGAGCGGATCCTGCAAGCATCGTGGGCCGGCGCAAAAGAGTCGACGCATGCCGTCGATGTCGAGGTCGAGGCATTCGACCGGCCTGGGCTTCTGCAAGACGTAATGGGTGTGTGCTCAGAGTACAAGACGAACGCGTCGGCGGTGACGGCGCGCGTGAAGCGCGACAAGAGCGCGCTGATTAGCTTGACGCTGCAGATAAGCGACCTCGAGCACCTGCACCGCGTGCTCGCGAAATTGCGCACGCTGCGGGACGTGCGCGACGTCTACCGGGTCACGAAGCGCGAGGCGCGCGCCAGCGGCTAAGATTCGGCTCGTACCGTTCGGGGACGAGCACCGAGACTCGTTCGACGAGATGCTCGCCGAATATCGCCGTGTTGAAGAACAGGGACTGTACACCGGGTTCTATGCGGCTGCATGGGACGGATACGACAAGTATCGCGCAATGCTCGAGCGGCTAAGTCGTGGCGGTTGGCCGCATCCTTATGTCGTACCCGGGGAGACGCTCTTCATCATCGAGGGCGACCGCGTCGTGGGGGAGGTTTACTTGCGTTTCGCGCTCACGCCGGAACTCCAGGAAGGTGGAGGCAACGTCGGTTATCAGGTTCGGCCGAGTGCGCGAGGCAGAGGATATGCGACGGAAGCGTTGCGCTTGGCGCTGGACCGGCTTCGCGACGTCGGCCTTCGCGAGGCGCTCATCACGTGCGACCACGACAACGTCGCGTCGATCCGCGTGATCGAAAAATGCGGCGGACGCCGCATCGCGGATTCGCATCTCGCGAATAAGCGGCGGTACGTTGCGATGTTGAACGAGGCCGCCAATTGCGAAGGGCGGTGAGACGGCTGCTTCCACGACCGCCTCGCATTTCTTCGGCGCTCGATGCGACGCGGAACGATGAACTAAAGCTTCACACGCCCTACGCGGTTCATGCTGGTATCAACGAACCACAGGTTGCCGTCGGGACCGGCGGTGATTGCTGTTGCGCCAGAGCCCTGAATCGGATCGGCGTATTCCGTGGTACCCCCCGCTGTCGCGATGCGGCCAATCCGCGCCGCCGTTGACGTCATCTCGGTAAACCACAGAGCGCTATCCGGGCCCGCGGTAATATCGATTGGATTCGCCGAGAGTTGGCGGGACTGCCTCGTCACGACGCCGGCTGTCGTGATGCGCGCCACCCTTCGTGCCGCAAATTCGGTAAACCATAAGGCGCCGTCAGGGCCAGCGGCGATGGAATACGGTTGCGAGCCGCTCGGTATGCCCATGGAATATTCCGTGACCGCGCCTTGCGTGGTGATGCGCCCGATGCGATCGTTTGTCGGTTCCGTGAACCAAAGGGCGCCGTCGGGTCCGGCTGTGATGTCTTGAACGGAGTTCCCTGTGATGCCATTCGAGAACACCGTCACCGCACCAGACGTCGTAATGCGGCCGATCGCGGTGGTGAAGCATCCACTCATGGTAAACCATAGCGCCCGGTCGGGACCGGCCGTTATCGATATGGGACACGAAGGCGAAGAAAACGTCGAGAAGTGACCAGCGAGCGTAACGCGCACGATCCGTTCATCGGCGTCCTGAGTAATCCACAGCGCGCCGTCTGGGCCTGCGACGATATCTTCGAATGAGGGCGTCGAAAACTGCTGTCCATACTGAAACGTTGCAGTCCGCTTTCCCATTGTCGTGATCCGCGCAACGACGTCTTGACCAGAGTCTTGGTCGATATCATCGATCACCCACAGTGCGCCATCGGGACCGACGGTGATGCCCATGGGAAAGTAATTCGACCCTGACGGCGGACCGTGGGGAAGGTCTTGAAATTCTGTGATGATCACGCTCTCGGCCGGCACGACTCGTACAGCAGCGTTTGTCGCCGCCATTACGGAAATCGCGGTGGTAAGCGACGCCGTTGCCGCAAAGAGAAATGCGATTACGATACTGCGAGCCATGTTCGCTCCTTCTGGCCCGACGATGCGGTCGTTTCGCGAACGTCGCTAGGGCGCCCTTTCGGATCCAGTTTCCCCGAACGCAAGGTCGCGGCAGCAGGTAAAGCGGCTACTAAAGGTTCACGCGCCCAACGCGGTTGGCGTTCGTCTCGACGAACCATACGTTGCCGTCGGGACCGGCTGTGATTGCCGTTGGGTCGGAGCCTTGCGTCAGGCCGGTGTATTCGGTCGTACTTCCTGCTGTCGTGATCCGCCCGATCCTCGCCAGCCTTGACTTCATCTCGGTAAACCACAAGGCCTTATCGGGACCGCCGGTAATGTCGATTGGATTCGCCGACAGTACACGCGACTGCATCGTCACCACGCCGGCCGTCGTTATGCGCGCTACCCTGCGCGCGACCATTTCGGTAAACCATAGCGCGCCATCAGGACCCGCGGCAATGGCGTACGGCTCGGAACCGCTCGGTATGCCCATGGAATATTCCGTCACTGAACCGTGCGTCGTGATGCGCCCAATGCGATTATTTGTCGGCTCGGTGAACCAAAGAGCGCCGTCGGACCCCGCCGTGATATCTTGCGTCCAGTTTCCGGTGATTCCATTGCTGTAAATCGTCATCTTGCCGGTGGTCGTGAGGCGACCAATAGCCGAGTTGGAGAAACCTGTCAAAGTAAACCACAGCGCGCCATCGGGACCGGCGGCGATGGCGCTTGGAACGTATGGACGCGTTGTGAAGGTCGAAAACTCACCGGAGATCGTAACGCGAACGATCTGCGTATCGCCATCGTCTGCGATCCACAGTGCGCCGTCCGGGCCGGCGACGATATCTTCGAATGAGGGACTCGCTTCGGCTTGATAGTGAAACGTTGTCGTTCGTTTCCCCGCCGTCGTTATTCTGGCGACCGCATCTTGGCCGAAATCTTGATCGATGTCGTCGGTGACCCAAAGTGCGCCGTTGGGACCGGGTGCAATACCCGTGGGAAAGTACAATGGTCGATTACCACCAGGAAGATCGCGGAATTCCGTGATGGTCACGTGGTCGGCTGGCGTTGCGCGTACGGCAAGGCCGTTGGCCGCCGTAGCTCCAGCGAGCGCGGCCTGTTGCGCAAGCGCGGTGAAGAGAAAAGCGACGATCGTACGGTGAGCCATGTTCATACCTCCCACCCGAACCGCGGAATGCTTCGTTGGCGCTTCGCCGCATCATGCCGGCCAAAGAAGTGACGATCCCAGCTGGTCACCGTCCGCAACTTGGGGTGGTCTCAGCGCCATATCGGGGGCAATGATTTCTGTGGATTTCTGCGCAAACGGGCAAGAGCGAAGACCCACGTACCATGTCGCTCCTAGGGCTTTATTTCGACCGGTTTTTCTTCCCCGAGACCGATTCGAAGAGCGGACGGCTATGAGGAAGAGCCGTTTCAGCGAAGCGCAGATCGTCGCGATTCTTCGCGGACCTTCGTCCTTCGACTCCGCCAACTGAGCGTGCCGCTCAGTTGGCTTCGCTCAGGATGACACTGGGGCGTCGGCGAGGGAGCGATTTTTAGTGCGGGATGACACCCAGGAGCGGAGCGCGAGGCATTATGCACTTCAGCCACAAGCGGCCCACGATCGTCGGGCACGCGGGTGTGGGCGCGGGCGACATGCACGGCGCGGGTCATCTGAGGGAATCGGCTCCTCCAGCAGGGAGCCGCAACCCCAAGCGCGCAGTGTGGGTCCCAGAGTTCGGTCCGCGCGTTTGGGCGTCACGCACGGGCAGTCAGTGCGCTACCAGGTCTCGTTGGTCATTCCTCAGTCCAGGTTGCCAGTTGATCCTCGATGCACGCCCATTGCACCCTGGAGAAGAGATGTATACCGACGAAACCCTGACTTGCACCGATTGCGGACGGACGTTCACGTTCACCCGCGGCGAGCAAGAGTTCTTTGCGCAGAAGGGCTTCACGAACAAGCCCAACCGCTGCACCGACTGCCGCGCAGCGAGAAAGGCCGCCGGCGGCGGCGGACGCGGTTCGAGCTATTCGGGTTCTCGCGCGCCGCGCGAGATGTTCAGTGCCCGCTGCTCGCAGTGCGGCGGCGAAGCGCTCGTGCCGTTCCAGCCGAGTTCCGACAAGCCCGTCTACTGCCGCGACTGCTTCCAGACGCGTCAGCCCAGCCGCCGCTACTAAAGGAAGCTCAGAGAACAAGGAAGGCGCCGCTCCCTTGGAGCGGCGCTTTCGTATCGCGGCTACGGGACGATGCGATACGTTTTCTTTCGAAGGCTCAAGGTCGTCACGGTGTGCGCGCCACAGTCGCGAATCGTCGCGGTTCCGCGCTAAGCGGGCCGCCCGGTAGGATGGCGAAACACGGCTCATGACGGTGCGGGTCGCGTTAGCTCAAACGAAGGTCGGCGCGGATAAACGCGGCAACCTCGAGGCGGTAGCGGAGCGTGCTGCCGAAGCATCGGCACGAAGCGCGCGACTCATCGTCTTTCCCGAAGCGTCGATGTATCACTTCGGTCGTCAGAACGATCCTTTGGCTCCGGCGGCAGAAACGCTCGAAGGGCCCTTCGTTACGCGGCTTTCCGAATTGGCACAGAAGAACCGCTTGTGGATACTGGCGGGGATGTTCGAGCGCACCGATGATGCCGCGCTCGTCTACAATACGCTGGTATTGGTCGATGACACGGGGACGCTTCGTGGGACGTATCGGAAGATGCATTTGTACGATGCGTTCGGATATCGAGAATCGGACCGAATGAGGCCTGGCGATGGAGAACTGCTATCGTTCACGATCGACGGGATGCGATTTGGCGCGCTGACCTGCTACGATCTGCGCTTCCCTGAAACTGCGCGTCACCACGCCGAAGCAGGTGCCGATGCGGTCGTCATCCCCACGGCGTGGCTGGCTGGACCGCTCAAAGAGATGCATTTGACGACACTGCTGCAAGCGCGTGCCATCGAAAACACGATGTACGTTGGCTGTGCCGATCAATGCACCGAAGGTTACTGTGGAAACAGCGTGCTGTTCGATCCGCTCGGCGTGGTCGTTGTTTCGCTCGGTGAAGCACCTGGACTCGTGGTGGGAGAGATGAGCACCGAGCGCATCGCGGAGGTCCGCGCGCGCAACCCGAGCCTGGCGAACGCGCGGCGAGATCTCTACGCCCGTTGGATGGAGGGACCCGCCGCGCTACGACGCTAGTGGCCGCGCCTCAATCGTCGTCTACGGGAGTCGTGTCAGGAGCGCGCCGCAAGTAGGTGTCCGGAGTGATGCCGGGAGTCGGAATCCGCTTGAACGCGTGGTACTGCGACCCGAAGTTAAACATACCGAAGAGGTCGTCGCTTTGTGCATCGAGCGTCCCAAGCGACGCCAAGCCGAAGACATCCTCGATGAAATGCAGAATCGCCGCTGAGCTGCGAGGCGTGTGATCGACGGCGTTCTTGGCGGTCATTCCAATCGCTAACAGCGGGACACGGAACCCGTACTCGTAGGGATCGGGCGTGCCGCCGAACGGATTGCTCGGATGGCTGGGGACGTAATGATCGTACCAGCCGCCCCAGTCGTCCCAGACGACGAAAATGACCGTGTTGGGCCAATAGTTGGAATTGGCGCCGACGGCGTTCACGATCGAGGCCACCCACGCTGGACCGCCGTTATTGTCCTTGCCGGGATGGTCGGAATTGTGGCCGCTGGGAATCACGTAACTCACCGGTTGCAGCGCATTCTTTTTGATGTCGGAGATGATGTTCGTTTCGGGGACGATGACCCGGGCACGATCTGCCGCGTTATCGTAGAGATGTTTCACGGCGTAGGGAGCGGTCCAGATCGAACCGAGTCCAGAGGTATAGTACCGCCATTCGATGTGCTTCTGATCGAGCTCGTCGAGGATCGTCGGCGTCGGATCGATACACGGAAAGACTGCGTTGCCCTCGACGCCGGGATAGGGCGTCGTCATATCGATCTGGAGGACCGTGTGATTGGGCTGCGCGAGACAATCGTCGGGCGGACTGTGCCTCGGCAGGGGATTCTCGGACATGTACCAGTGAGTCCCGATTGTGCCGCTTTGCCCGGCAATGAGATAGACGTGACCTGGCTGACTCGGTCCCTCGTTCGGCTGGAGAACGTGGTCGGCCAACCCGTATTGTGAGGCGAGCATCGTGTACTGCGTGATGTCGTTGGGATTCACGTACGTGTACGCCGTGTTCGCGGGACAGTTTTGGCACGGTTCCTTGTCGAAACCGTTCATCGCACACACGCCCGAAAGGTTGGCGTTACACTCCGTCACGAACGCACCATGCGCGTGTGACGGATCGTAGGATGCCCCAAGGGCGATTTGCGTCAGCGGAACTTTTTGGTTTTTCGAGTTCAATCCGTAGTTTTGAGTATCCGCACCGGGGAAGCCTTGGAAGAGATTGTCGACGGAACGATTCTCCTGCACCACAACGATGACGTGTTGCGGCAGCGTGTTGCGACGAATCATTCGCACGCGGGAGAGTGGGCTGGAGGTCGTGGCGGAGGGCTTGTTGACAGTAGCCAGCGCTGCGCTGCTAGCGACGAGCAGCGCAGTCGAGAAGAGCAGCCCGGACGCCTTCACGTAAGGCGACATAGCGTTTTGCCTTTCTTTGGACGACACGCGAATGAGGAGACCGCTGCAGCTGGTCTCGTTAACTGTACGGCAGCTCGGGTCCGGACGGATTGACGCGAGTTCCGGAGGGCGGCAGAGCCGTGTGCCAGGGGGTTGGCATCCCGCGCCGCTAGGATGGCGATGATGCTACACGCGTTCTCGAGGAGCAACCCTAGACGCCCGGTTTGGCGGTGTGATAGCATTCCGGGGTTGCCCGAGCATCTCGCCTCGGGCGCGTTCGTGAGAGGCTTCTCGCGACGCTGTCCACTGCTCGCCACGGCCGTCGCGCCGCTCAGCGGGCCGTCCGCCGCACCCGCGGCGGCGTCCACAGGGGGACCTGCATGCCGACCGACTACGAAGTCACGTACATCGTTCGACCAAGCCTCGAAGAGGCTGACGTCGACGGGCGCGTCACTCAGCTTTCCGAGCTGCTCCGCTCGGGAGGCGGCGAGCTTGGCGAGGTGGAGAAGATGGGAAAGCGCCGCCTCGCGTACGAGATCGACGACGTGCGGGAAGGCTACTACGTCGTCATGCGGTTTCGAAGCGACGCCGGAGCCGCGAAAGAATTCGAACGGCAGCTCCGTCTCAACGAGGACGTGATGCGGCATCTCCTCATCAAACTCGACAGCTGAAGTTGGAGGTCGGCACATGGCCGGCAGTTACAATCACATCGTTCTCGTCGGTCGTTTGACGCGCGATCCGGAGATTCGTTACGTGCAAAGCGGGAACGCCGTCACCTCGTTCTCCCTTGCGGTAAACCGTCGCACCAAACAGGGCGAGGAGGCGATGTTCGTCGACATCGTCGCCTGGGACAGCCCGGGCCGCAAACTCGCTGAGATCTGCAACACGTACCTGAAGAAGGGTATGACCGTCCTGGTGGACGGCCGGCTCTCGATCCGCTCCTACGAAACGAAAGAGGGCGAAAAGCGCAAAGTCACCGAGGTGGTCTGCAACGATATGCAGATGCTCGACAGCCGCGGCGGCCGGCCGCTGAACGGCGAAGACCGTTTCGCCGAACGCGGAGGTGCTCCGGCGTTCGCAGCTGCGGGAGCGCGCCCAGCGCAGAGCGACGAATTCGACAGCGAATCCGACACCGACGAGGTGCCGTTCTAGCGTCGCGTTTCACGGCTGGTTTCGTGTGCGGTGATGGGGACGGCGTTAAGCGAACGATAATGTGCCTATGGCACAGTTGGGTCGTTTGGTTGTGAACCGGTGTAGGCGTTTCTTTTTAGCAGTTCTGGCGGTTTTCGCGTTCGCGGGAATGCCGCGGCTTGCAGCGGCGCAAGCTTCACCGGAACCCGCTGCTCCCAGCCAAGGGCAGGCCGATGGACCCACGGTGGCGGCGCTCCTGCGCCAGCGCATCAAACACGTCTTCGTGATTTTCCAGGAAAACCACACGTTTGACAACTACTTCGGGACCTACCCAGGAGCAGAAAACCTCACCACGGAGCTAGCGCGGAGCCACGGATTCCGTCAAGAGGATCCACTGGGAAAGCAGTGGGTGACGCCGTTCTTGATCCGCGACCCCGATATCGCTGGGCCGTCACAATCTCGCAGCGTCGTGATTCCCAAGATCGACGCCGGCAAGATGGATCGCTTCGTCGCCGAGCAAGAACGTTACTCGCAGCGCGAGTATGCCGCCTCGGATGCCCAACGCGTTGGCCTTTTGACCATGGCGCACTACGATTGTGACACGCTGCCCTTTCTTTGGAAGTATGCGCACACGTTTGCGCTATTCGACCACGTCTTCGAGAGCATGGCGAGTCCCTCGACGCCGCCGAACATTGCAGTGATCGCGGGACAGGCAGGGCAAACGCAGTGGGCGCGCCACCCGGACGAATCTTCCGCAGCCGGAAAAGGCGGCCTCGGCGTTCCCGTGATCAACGATCTGAATCCCGCGTACGGACCGTACACCGAAAAAGGGTCGCTGCAGTTGCCGCAACGGTATGCGACGATTCCGTTGCTTTTGGCAGGGCGCGATGCCGGTCAAGCGACCCACGACCTCGACGATGTCGCAGAAGACGTCGCATTCGTCGCGCACGGCGGCCGGGATCCCATCGCATGGGGATGGTATCAGGAGGGCTACGTGTCGAGTACGCAAGCGCTTCCAGGATACGTGGAGCACCACAACGCCGTGCAATACTTTGCGTATTTACGCAACAACGACGTTTTCTGGTCGCACGTGCATCCGCAACAAGATCTGCTGGCTGCGTTGCACGGCGCTACACTGCCTTCATCGGGAGTCTTCTACGTCAAGGGCGCCGGCGACCGCAACGCGTTTGGCTGGCATCCGGCCAATCCCGATGCGTTCGTGCAACAACATTTCTTGGGTGACGACGACCATCCCGGCGACGACCACACCGATCGCCACATCGGCGAAGCCTTCGTGGCGACGTTCGTCAACGCGATTGCGCGCAGTCCGTATTGGAAAGACTCCGCCATCGTCGTCACCTGGGACGACGGCGGCGGGTTTTACGATCACGTTCCGCCGCCGCAGTTCGAGCGGTGTCCGGACGGTCATCCGTGCGGCGACGGGACACGGGTACCGCTCATCGTCATTTCGCCGTTCGCGCGTTCCGGTGCGATCGTGCGCGACCTCGGCGATACAACCTCGGTCGTCAAATTGGTCGAGAGCGTTTTCGGCTTGCCGGCGCTCGCGTCGTTGCCGGACGAACGGCCTTACCTGCCCATGGGGCCGCGCGACCAGAGCGACAAGCTTACAGACCTTTCCGGAGCGTTCGATCCTGCGCGACTGCAGGGCAGTGCATCGCCGATACCGCCGGCGGCTGCCGATATCTCAGACGCCGTGGTCAACGCGTTTCCACCGCGCATGTCCTGCGCGACGCTCGGCATTCGCCCGGCTGCGGTTCCCGGTGCCGGCGCAACGCCGCCGCTGGGGTTCGCGGCACGCACCGCCCAGTACGTGCCCTAGCGTCGGTCGGTTGGTTTGAGGGCGCGAGCGTCGAAGGCAGTTCGCCGGCGCTTTGAGGCGCCACCCTTCGCGTCTCCCGACCGCCAACGCCCTCTAGTAAGGAGATCCATGCGAACGCCTTTGCAAGTCGCGAAAACTTTGGCATTTCCCGCGCTGCTCGCACTCGTCACGTGTCCGGCCGCTGCGAGCGCAAGCGGCACGGTGACCGTGCGAGGTACCACGAGCGCGGTCGCCCCGAGCTTCTTGAGGTTACCTCCACCGCGGCAAGCAGGTCCATTTCGTCGCGCCGCGGCCTCGGGCAAAATCCAGCACGTTGTGATCATCTTTCAGGAAAATCGCAGCTTCGACAATCTTTTTCAAGGTTATCCCCGTGCCGACACGCGCTCGTACGGCTACGACAGTAACGGGAACAAGATCACGCTCGGCCAGATTGGTCTAGAGACGGGCTGGGATATCGACCATAGCTCCGGTGCATTTTTCGCCGCGTGCAACGGTACGGGGCATATCCCTGGTACGAAATGCCGGATGAACGGGTTTAACAACGAGTACGTCGGTTGCGGTTCGTCATGTCCGCCGAATCCGCAATACGCGTACGTTCCGCACAGCGAGACCGTTCCGTACTTCGACATGGCGAATCAGTACGTATTGGCGGATCGAATGTTCGCTTCGAACTTCGACGCCAGCAGCTTCATCTCGCACCAGTACATCATCGCCGGGCAAGCCGCATCGGCGGTCGACTATCCCAACGGAGCGTGGGGCTGCGAAGGAGGCCCGAGCGACACGATTGGCACCGTTACGGTGAATCCGCCACGGCAATACGGTCCCTCGATTCAAGCTTGCTTCAACTATACGACGCTCGCGCAGGAAGCGGATAATGCCGGCGTATCGTGGCACTTCTACGCGGCGCAGGGAAGCGACGTCGGGACCATCTGGAGCGCCTACCAGGCGATCCAGTATATTTACAATCATAACGACTGGTTCAACGACGTTATCACGCCCAATACCCAGTTCTTCACGGACCTTCAGAACGGATATCTCGCCAACATTACGTGGATTACACCGACGTGTTTGAATTCCGACCACGCGGGATGCGGCGGCAACACCGGACCAGCCTGGGTAGCGTCGCTCGTGAACGCGATCGGTCAATCGCAGTTCTGGGACACGACGGCGATCTTCATCATGTGGGACGACTACGGCGGCTGGTACGACCACGTTCCGCCGCCCTATGTGGATTACGACGGGCTCGGGATACGGGTACCGTTGCTCATCGTCTCACCCTACGCGAAGAAAAACCACGTGTCTCACGTCCACTACGAGCACGGCAGCATCCTCAAGTTCATCGAGGATCAATTTGGACTGCCGCGGATGACGGCGAGCGACACGCGTGCAAATTCACCGCAGCAAGATGCGTTCAATTTCAACCGCGGGCCCCGCAAATTCGTCCCAATCCCGTCGCATGAGGATTGGCGCTATTTCATGCGGCAGCCGCCGGACCGGCGCATGCCGGATACCGAATAGCCGTGAACGCGGCCGAGCTCGTGGAGCGTTTCGCAAGCGCGCTCGACCGCGACGACTATGAAACGGCGGCGCAGTATCTCGAGACCGATGCCGTTTATGACTCAGGCCAGGCGATCATCGAAGGTGCGCCGGCGATCCTCGCTTCGTTTCGTGCAACGTCGGAGTGGGGTCGCCGGCATCTCGACCGCCTAGAGTTTTTGCACGAGATCGGAGCGTCCGACCCCAACGCCATCCTCTTCATCGATCGTCTCCACAAAGCCGGGGAAACGCTCACTGCGCGACACACCATGCACGTCGAACTGTCGAAGGATCATCGCATTTGTGCTCTACGGTTAGAGAGTCCAGCAGGCGAGGACGAACGCGTCAAGGCGTTCTTTCACCGCCACGGATTGCAGCGTTAGACCGCAGGCGCGATGTTACGGTCTCAGTTGGTACACGACCCCGTTTCCGTACTTGCCGCCGCCTTCCGTCGTGCCATATAAATAGCCGTCGGGTCCGATGATCGGTTCGGTTTTCGGGTTTGCACCGTCTTTGCCACCGGTAAAGTCGTGCAGGATCTTTTCCTGATAGCGGTGGGGATGCTGCTTGATGAGTTCAAACACCGTGCCTTGACCGTGCTTGCCGCCGAACAGCGTCGCACCGTAAAGGTTGCCCGTGCTATCGAGCGTTAATCCGGCGTACGGTGTGCTTCCATCGGGCGCGCCGGCGAAGGTGTGCAGCACGATTTCGCGTGGGTGCCGTGAGGTCGCATGAACGACTTCATACACGACGCCATTTCCGGTGAGTCCGCCTTGAATGGTCGTGCCGAACAGCGTTCCGTCACTATCGATGATGGGGCCGGCATAGGGATTCTCACCCGTTGCGCCACTCACGAATGAAATCACGACCCGCTGCCTCCACATCTGATCCTTGCCCTGACGAAGCTCGAAGACCACGCCGTTGTTGTAACCATTGGAAGGATAGGTCGTTCCGAACAGTTTGCCGCTAGGGTCTTGCGCCAAGCCCCCCGTGGGCCCCGTGCCGTCCTGTTTGCCGGCGAACGAATACAGCACCGTTGTCGTCCACTGTGAGCCGATGGGCGTCAACGAAAAGATCGTACCGGCGCCGTTCGCTCCACCGAACCACGCGGTACTGTACAGCGTTCCACCGAGTCCTGGAAAAAGAGCGGCATTGGGAAACTGTCCATCGGTTCCCGAGAAGCTGTGCAGGACAATCTCGCTCCACGTCTGCGATACATTTGGAACCAGTTCGTACACGACGCCGCAGCCGATCGTACATGCAAAGTTTCCGCCTGTGCTGGCCGTTCCGTAAAGGTTGCCAAACCGATCCAGGATGACGCCGGCATCGGGAAATCCGCCGTCGGCCGCATCGGTAAACGCGTAGAGCGGCGTTTCATGCCAGCGGTGATGCGTGCGAGTCAATCGGAAAACGACGCCGCAGCCGGCCTGCGGCGAGCCGCCGCAGTTCACGACGCCGCCGAAGTGTGCCGTACCGTACAGATTGCCGGCGGGATCAAAGGCGAGGCGCCCCATCGGTGCGCCGCCGTCCGAGCCGCCGGTGAACGCGTACAGGACGCTATGATGGTGGCCTTTCGCGACCACCCCGGTGCTACCAAGGGCCAGCGCGGGAGTGCCCGAGACAAGCACAACCAGAACCAACCTTACAATGCGGCGTTCCATGCGCTGCGTTTCGCGGTTGAGACGGCTGCGCTCGCTTGCTTCCCCTAGGGAAAAGAGGGCAACGGCCTGGCGACCCGAGTGAACCCCTAGGATTCGTGACCCCGCGACGGTATAATGGCGTGGCCGCGTCCGGGTCCCGAGGAGTCCGAAGTCGCCTCGCTCGAGGCGATTTCTCTTTGAGGGATGATCGACGGCGCGGCGAGTTCACTCGAAAGATGAGGCATGGCGAACGGAAATAAGAAGCGCGCTCAAAAAAAGGAGCGTAGACCGAAGCGAAAAGTCTGCAATTTCTGCGCGGAGAAGACGGCGGACATCAACTACAAGGATGTCACGCGCCTTCGGAAATACATCTCAGAGCGCGGAAAGATCCTCCCCCGACGGATCTCGGGTAACTGCGCACGGCATCAGCGCCTGCTGACCACGTCGGTGAAACGCGCGCGGACCATTGCTTTTCTTCCCTTCGTCGCCGAGTAACGTCTGATGAAAGTCATTCTCATGAGCGACGTCAAACCGCTGGGGACTGCGGGCTCCGTGGTCGACGTCGCAGACGGCTACGCCCGCAACTACCTCATGCCGAAAGGACTTGCAGCGGAGGCTTCGAGTGGCGCGATCGCTCTGCTCGAACAACAGAAACGCGCGAAGACCCGTCGCGAAGCTGAAGCCAAGGCGGACGCCCAAAGCCTCGCCGAACTTCTCGAGAGCAAACAGATTCTCGTTAGCGCTCGCAGCGGTGGAAACGGACGGTTGTTCGGAACGGTGACGAGCGCGCAAGTCGCCGACGCAATTGCGGCTGACCTCAATGTTTCGGTCGACCGTCACAAAATCGAAATGCCGGAGAACATTAAGTCGCTCGGGTCGTATCCCGTGCAGATCAAGCTCGGGCAAAGCATCGTCGCAAAAACTACCGTCAAAGTCGTCGCTGCCTAACGTTCCCATGCCCAGCGCCGCCGATCCGGCTTCCGTCGCGCGCTTTCGCCGCAGGTACGGCGGGGACGACGCAACGCGGCGCTACGTGGACGCGCTCTACGAACTGCTGAGCAGTACGCTCGGCGCCGACAAGATGGTCCTGCGCGCGGGGAAACTCAACGCGCTGAAGATGATGCGTGCCGCGACACTGCCGGAGCGCATCCTTGCACTGCAGCGACTCGTGTTCGAGGACCCGACTCTCGACCGGCCACCGGTGGCAGGAAAGTTCCATGAAACGATCGCCGAAATCGAGGACGGCCTGGCCGATCTCATCGCCCATCGCAGCGTCGAAGATACGATCGAACGCAAGATCAACGCCAAGATGGCGGAGCGCCATCAAGAGTATCTGCACGACCTGAAACTGGAGGCGATCAAGGAGGACGGCGGTCCCGAAACGCCGGCGACGCAAAAACGCTTGGAAGAGCTCGAGGCGCTGTCGCGGCGCGGCCTGGGCGCCTCGGCGCTGGCGATTCTCCGGCCGGCAAAGCTGGACGAAGTGGTGGGGCAAGAAGCGGCGATCCGCTCATTGCTTGCGAAAATCTCGTCGCCGTACCCGCAACACGTGGTCTTGTACGGACCACCGGGTGTGGGAAAGACGACCGTGGCGAGACTCGTCTTGGAAGTGGCGAAGAGGCGCGGCTACACACCCTTTGCGGCCGATGCGCCCTTCGTTGAAGCGAGTGGAGCGACGCTGCGCTGGGATCCGCGCGAAACGACCAATCCACTCCTGGGAAGCGTCCACGACCCGATCTATCAGGGAAGCCGGCGCGACTTTGCCGAGAGCGGGATTCCCGAGCCAAGACTCGGTTTGGTGACGCGCGCACACGGCGGCGTTCTCTTTATCGACGAGCTCGGCGAGATGGACCCGTTGTTGCAGACGAAGCTGCTAAAAGTGCTCGAGGACAAACGCGTCGTCTTCGAATCGTCCTACTACGACGAGCACGACCCGGGTGTACCGGCGTACGTGAAACGGCTGTTTTCGCTGGGAGCGCCGGCCGATTTCATTCTCATCGGCGCGACGACTCGCGAGCCGGAGGACATCGATCCCGCCATTCGCTCGCGCTGTGCCGAGGTGTTTTTCGAACCGCTTACTGAACCGCAGATTCGGGAAATCGTCGAAGGTGCAGCCAAGCGGCTCGGCGCGCGACTCGGCAAACGCGTTGCAGGGCTCATCGCGTCGTACACGATCGAAGGGCGCAAAGCGGTGCAAATGCTCGCAGACGCGCACGGTCAGGCGTTATACCGGACAGGCCGCCCCGGAGCGGTCGTCATTTCGGAGCGCGACGTGGACAGCGTCGTTCAGGCGCGGCGGCTCGTGCCACACACGCCCGTTCGCGCCCGGCGGACCCGCGAGATCGGCAAGACTTTCGGACTCGGCGTCGCTCACCACGTTGGGAGCCTCATCGAAATCGAAGCTGCGGCGTTCCCTTTGGCAGAACCGAAGAAGGGCGGAGTACGCTTCAACGAAACGGCCGGTTCGATGGCTCGCGACAGCGTGTTCAACGCGGCTTCCGCGATTCGCGCGCTCACCGGACTCGATCCCGCGGATAGCGATTTGCACGTCAACATCGTCGGCGGCGGCAATATTGACGGCCCGTCCGCGGGACTCGCGATCTTTCTCGCGCTGTATTCGGTGCTGACGCGAACGCGCTTGCCGCAGGACGTCGCCATGACCGGTGAGTTGTCGATTACGGGAAAGGTTCGTGCCGTCGGCGGCATCGTCGAGAAGATTTACGCGGCGCGTCAAGCCGGGATGCGGGCGGTCCTCCTGCCAAAAGAAAATGCACGCGACGTCCGCGTGCAAGGCGGGATCGACGTCATTCAGGTTGCGACGGTGCAGGCAGCCCTGGAGGCGCTCGGCGTCGTCCGTCCACGGCTCGTGGCGGCCTCCTAGTGGCGCAAGCCGTACCGTCGACCCAGATCGAGCGCATTCCGCCGCACAATCTCGAGGCGGAGATGGCGGTGATCGGGTCCGTGCTCGTCGATCGCGAGATGATGTCGATCGTGAACGAAGTGCTCGCCGCTTCCGATTTTTACTCCATCCGGCACGAGACGATCTTCTCGGCGCTCGTGAAACTCTACGAAAGCGGCGAACCGTTCGACCGCATTACGCTGGTAGAAGAGCTGAAGCGGCGTGAAGTGTTGGAGCGAATCGGCGGACCGTCATACATCGGCGCACTGATGGATACCGTACCGACTGCCGCGTCGGCCGAGTTCTACGCCAAAATCGTGCGGGAGAAGTCCGCGTTGCGTGGCCTCATCCACGCGGGAACGCAAATCACGCAGATCGGTTATGAAGGCGAAGACGACGTCGATACGGCGGTCGATCGCAGCGAGCAGATCGTCTTCGAGGTAGGACGGCGGCAACAGCGCGGCGAGTTCCAGCCGATCACGAAGCTGTTACGCGGCGCCTTCGAACAAATCGACCGCCTGTTTCACCGCCGTGGCGAACGCACCGGCGTTACGTCGGGCTTCCGCGATATCGATGAGTTTACCGCCGGCTTCCAGCCCGGGAGCTTCATCATCATCGCGGCTCGGCCGTCGATGGGCAAAACCAGCATGGCGCTCTCGATGGCGCTCTCAGCAGCGCGCGAGGAGGAGCGCCCGATCGCGATCTTCTCACTCGAAATGACGAACGAAGAGATCGTGTCGCGCCTGCTTTCCGCCGAGGCGCGCATCAACGCGCAAAATCTGCGGCGCGGTGCGATTAAGGACCACGAGTGGGAGCGCATCTCCGACGGGATGAACGCCCTTTCGCAGATTCCGCTGTACATCGACGACTCAGGCTCGCTCAGCGTCACCGAAGTTCGTAGCCGTTGCCGGCGTCTGAAATCGGCGGAGGGCCTGGCCGGCGTCTTTATCGATTACCTGCAGTTATTACGTCCCGGCGTTTCTTCGCGCAGTCAAAACCGTAACGACGAGTTGACCGATATCTGCCGCACGCTGAAGGCGACGGCGAAAGACCTTGAAGTGCCGATCGTGGCGCTCGCCCAACTGAATCGCGCCGTCGAAACGCGCAACGACAAACACCCGGTATTATCAGACTTACGCGACAGCGGTTCATTGGAACAAGAGGCGGATATCGTTGCGTTCTTGTACCGCGATGCCTATTACAATCCCGAAAGCGCGCAGGATCCTGACTTAACGGAGTTCATCATCGCCAAGCAGCGCAACGGGCCGATTGGCATGGTGAAACTGCGCTTCCTCAAAGAGCACACGCTGTTTGTACCGCACGGCGACGCCTCGCATTTCAGCGGACCGTAGGTTGCGGGAGCCGCTTCGCGACTGCGCGTCCTTCGACTCCGCTCACTGAGCGTGCCGCTCAGTTCGCTTCTCTCAGGATGACACGGGCGGGTCGTGCTCACCGTTTTCATATTAATTACCCATGATGCGTGAACGGCCAGACGAAAGCGGATGAAATGATGCGTCGTCGTTAAGTAAAAAAGGCACAGCCGCCCGCTCCACGTGTCATCCTCAGCGAAGTGGAGCTGAGCTTTTGCTCAGCGGAACGGAGTCGAAGGACCGCCTCTCGACGATTTTCATGTCAGGATGACGGGACTGTTGAAGTTTCGTGGCGGTTCGGATCGCCGATGCCTTCCTCGAGGTAGGAGCGTGAAAGCCGCACGTATTCCGGGCCGCCGTGATCGACCCAATCTACCGCGGCACCTTCCAACGGCTTACGGACCTTCGCCGGCGCACCAGCGGCGACGACTTCATCCGGAATTTCCGCGCCGGTAGGAACGATGCTGCCCGCCGCGATGAGCGCGCGTTTACCGATCTTGGCGAAATTCAAGATCACCGCGTTGCTGCCAATTAGTGCGCCGTCGCCAATAACGCAGTCCTCCATCACCGCGCAGTGTCCGATCGTCACACGGTCGCCGATGATGGTCTGCGAGCGTTTGCTGACGTGCACCACGGCGTTGTCTTGTACATTCGAGCCGGCGCCGATGCGGATCGGGCCGTTGTCGCCACGGATGACCACACCGAACCAGACGCTCGCTTCGGCGCCGATCTCGACGTCGCCGATGATGACGGCAGTGGGTGCAACAAATGCCGTGGGATGCACGTTCGGCGTTTTCCCGCGATACGTTATGAACATTCGGCTGTGTTTCGCCGCGCTGCGGCGAGCCCTTCGCGAGGGGCCGTCAACGCATGGGATGTGGACCAGTTCCGTCGAAGAAACGGTTGTGAGCAGCCACCGGCATCAAACGCCGCTGCGCGGCGTCAAGGCGATTCCTCATCCACGTCCCAATAACGAAAGCTATTCAGCGGTGAACTACGCGTACGCCGGTAAGACGGGGCACATCCACGAGGTCGTCACGATCGGTGGACGTCAACTCGCGAAAGTCGGCTTCGACGATCGCAAGATCGTCTATTACTTGCTGGACGACCTGGAACTCGACCAAAGCGCGGCTCGCGGAACCTTCCACGACACGGCATAGCGAAGGCCCGCTGCGAGCAAGGCTCTCCAGCGCGTTGGTCGCTTTTTACGTGTTTGTGCTCTCGAGCGGACTTCCGGTTTGAACGACGGCGCGCATGCAGTACTGGTCGGCGATCGAATAGTAGAGGTGAATGGCGCCGTCGATCTCGAGTGCGGAAGCGGCGAAGGCGATATCGGTGTCGTCCTTCTGCCGCTTGATATGCGGCAGCACCAATGGATTCTCTGTGCGTGCTACAACCGCGGTATAAGCGGGATCGAAAGCGGTCCACCCGATGCGCCAATGCGCATTCTGTGTGGCGCCGTTGTAGAACATCACGGGATTTTGGCCGTTCACGCGCAGGATCGGCCCCGTGCTGAGGTGCCAAGCATCCCACGTGCCCTCACGCACACCAAACAAAGGATCACGCACCTTCCACGGCCCTTCCACGCGTGGCGCTGACGCTACGCCGATCTTCGATTTATCCTCGTCCGCGAACTCGAAAAATAGACACCAGGTTCCATCGTCGGCTTGGACAATGGTCGCCTCTTTCGGATTTTGCGTGCGGTCGTTCGAAGCAAGAGCGATCCCGCGCTTCTCGAGGTGGTGGAGATCCGGGCCGCTCGCGAGTAACAGTTGGCCGCGCATCTCGTTCTGGTTCCAGCCACTGTAATACACGTAATACGTTCCGTCCACGCGCGCGACCGTAGGATCCTCGCAACCGCCGCTATCGTGCGAACCCGGCTCATCGGCGTCGGGCGCGATCACCGGCTTTTCCTCAAGTCGGAATTTCAAGCCGTCGGTCGAGGTCCCGTGATGGATGCGAGCAACTTTCTTGGAAGCATCATCATCGACGTTCACCACCCGCAGCAACAGGTGAAACGTCGCTCCCTCGCGCCACACGAACGGACTGAGCTTGTACATCGCCGCCAGCTCCGGCGACGCAGCAAACGTCATCTCGTCGAGCCGAACAACGCGATAGTGATGCATGGCAGTTGAACTGCCTCCCCGGTCCACCATCACGCCGCGTTCTCCGCGGCTGCTGTCTTTCCCAACGTGCTGGCATCTCCCCAGAGCAGCGCGCAGGAATCGCGCCGAAGGGAGCGCCACTTGCTGGCCCCCCGCGGCGCGGTGCGGCGAAGATGCCTTAGACTTGGTGACGCACGGTGAGAAGCAGCTGCGTCGGTGGGAGGCCGAAACGCTCCGAGCCTTGCTGGAAGGCATTCGTATCGGTGCCGAACTGGTTTTCGGGTGCGAACGTCCCGATGAACTGGCGGCCATAGATGTCGCTCGCGCTGTTGAAGACGTTGAAGATTCCGAGGTTGACCGTGGTCCGTCCGAACGTCTTACTGATCGTGGCGTTGGCGAAGTAGTACGCCGGTCGATTCAGCGCGTTGTTCGTGGCAATGTAGAAGCCGTCCATCCGCGCTTCGAAGCCGTGGCGGTCGGCATAGTCGAGTCCGAGTGAGGCCTTCTGGAGGGGGATGCCCGCGATTTGCGTGCCGTTGACGATCTGAAAGTTGGACTTCAGAATCGAATCCGGGACGCCGAGGCGGAACGCTGACTGCACGTCGTACGTGTAGTCGAGAAAAATCCGTGGGTTCACGCGATACCGGCCACGCAGTTCGACGCCGCGGAAGCGCGCAGACGCGGCATTGGCGGGAGCCGCGAACGAGAGATTGGCGGGCGTGGGGTTCTGTAGGTTCGGGCAGAGACTCTTGATGCGCGCGTAGTACTGCGCTAGCAGGCTGGGCGGGATCGTAAAGCCTGCCGTCGTCGCGGGGATCTCGCTATTGAAGATTTCGTTCGCGAGGTTCGTGTTGTAAAAGTCGACTTGCACCGTGGAATCGTCGCGGAAACTGTGGCCGTACGCAAGCTCAACGTCGCCGCCCGTCTCGGAGGTAATGTTCGGATTGCCTGACGTGCCGATCTCGGTAAGCCCGTTGCAGTTCGGGTTAATGTTTTGCGGTGTCGTGTTGAATACCGTCTCGGCGAGTTTTAGCGCCGGCGCAGGCGCCTCGGTTGAGGTGCCCCCGGTCAGGCGAATCACGTCGTGCGCCGTCGGCTTGAAGACGATGGAGAGCCGTGGATCGAAGCGCGTCTGATCGGTGACGGTCGAACGCTTGAGCCAGCCGTTGAAGAAGTACGAGAACTGGCTCGGCGGCGTGTACACGTCACGGACGAAGTAGTTGTCGACCGTCACGCCTAGGCCGGGTGGGGAGGCGATCTTGAAGGTGTTCGTCGTGTTGAACACCGTTTGCGTGAGGTTCTGGTGTTCGGAGAAGAAACCGAAGCCAAGGTCGTTCGTGTTGGTTTGGAGGTCGTCGCTCACGAGATAGCCGGCACTGCGGGTGAACCCGGTGTCGAAACCACCAATGAGGAAGTTAGCACCCGGATAGAGTTTATTGCATTGGCTGTTCGCGGAGCAGGGGCCGCCGGCGACGTTGCGATTATAGTCGACCGCGTAGTTATCGAAGAAGACGTCGCCTGAAATGAGGTTCTTGCCCCACTGGGTCAGAAGACGGCCGTGGTAGTCCTGGTTGCGGATCGCCTGCCACGGGCTCGGACCTCCACCGGCCGGCCCAGAGGCGGACGATGCGTATTGCGCTACGGAAAAGCAGGTTCCATTTGGGAATTGGCTCGTCACGACCGCGATGGGATTGCGGTTACCTTTATTTGGGCAGCTGAACGTCTGACCGTTCGCGCCGGTGACCGAGGTGGGACCGCCGGCTGCGGCCTGTTGCGCGTTGTACAACTGTAAATCGTAGGTGACGAAATCGTTGTCGCCGTTGCCGCTCTTATCGTCCCAGGAGACGCCGGAGTAACCGGTAAGCTGAAACGACGTCGCTCCTGAAAGCTGGTACTTCAGCTTGAGGAGATCGTTGCGCAAGAGGTAGTTTGCGGTGACCAGATACGTGTTTGCGGCAATGTTGCTTGCGGTCAAATTATTCCCGAGCAAGCCCGACTGGGTCGTTGTTTGCGGAGCGAAGTTGCCGTACGTTCCTTGGACCGCGTGAACCAGGGCGTAGCCCAGCTTGCCGATCGTTCCCGTGGCTTGCACATCGCTGATCGACTTGCCGTAGTTGCCGACTCCCTGCGTAAAGGTGCTCACGGGAACGCGAGTCGGATCGAGCGTTTGGAAATCGACGGTTCCCCCGATGCTGTCGGTGCCGTACAGTCCGAGGGCGCCTGAGCCGTAGGTCACTTGGACGTTGCGAAGCGCGTACGTCGGGGAATCCTGATAGTCGAACGTCGAAGGCACGCCGTTGAAGAAGGTTCCCGGAGCAGCACCGATCGGACCGATCGGGTGGCCGTCGATAAGGGTTTGCGTTTCGTTGGCGCCGACGCCGCGGATATCGGCGTAGAGGTCGTCGCCGAGCGCCGAGCTCTGCCCCACCACGTTGACACCGGGCAGTGTGTTGAGCGCGTCACCGACGCGGACGTAGTTCTCACTTTGCAGGAGCGGCGCATCGAGGTCGCTGTGAATGACCGTCGTGGTTTGCAAGCCTTGACCGCGGGCGGACGCTGTGACGCGCCCGATTTCTCGGAGGTTCGACGAGGCGCTCGCTGCTCGAATGAGCGCTGTGTACAACGCTGTGGACGACTGTCCCGCCACAACGAAAAACGTGTCGGTCCTCGTCGGTTGGAAACCCTGGGCAGCGATACCGACCGTGTACGAGCCCGATGGCTCGTTGAGGAAGGCATAGCGACCCTGCGCATCGGTTCGCGTAACGCCCATGGCGCGTTCGCCATGGAAGAGCGTCACGTTTGCGCCCGAAACGGGGAGGCCCGTCGCCTGCGCGACGACCGTGCCATCGATGCGGCTCCCGGTCGTCGACTGTGCATAAGACGGAAGGGCACTCAAGAAAAACGCGCACGCCACCAAAGGTGAGACGATGCGCGCTGCAATGCGGCGGCATTTCATCCTCATGGGGCGACCGTACTGTGCGCCCGTTAAACTGACATTAAGGCATGCTTAGCGAGAGTTTATGGCAATGAAAGCGGCACGGCCCGCGTTTTTGTACGCGGGCCGCACACTGATCACAACGTTCTGTTGACCTACAAGAGCGAAAACATGTCCGAGACGTTCGAATCGGCCGCGTGTCCTAGAAGCGGCAGGTTCAGGCCTTCTTCGATCGTTTTCAGCATGGAGTAGTGGTTGTACGGCACGACGGATCCTCGCCACGCCTGGTTGCGGTCGACGATCAGCGCGAGCGTATGTCCACCCCCTTTTCCGGGTTTCGAAGAACAGCACCCCAAGCGCGAGCTGTAGTCGTCTTCGTCCCAAACGACGAAGAGCGCGGAGTTGGCGGTGAAGCTCGAACTGCCGAGGATCGATGTAACGAGGTCATGCACTTCGCGGTCCCCCTCGCGAAGGAGACCATCGAAGCTCGTACAGGTCGTCGTGCCGTGCATGTCGTGGCACTGGTTGGCTGTTATATACTTGACTCACGCAGCCGCCCCTGCTAAAATGGAGGTATGGCAAAGGTCCCCTACCCGAAGACGCTGGCCGAGGCAATCCGACTCTACGGCGACCCACAGATCGCGCACGACTTCGTAACAGCCATCCGATGGCCGAACGGTGTCGGATGCCCCCGCATGGGTTGCGGCTCCATGAACGTGCATTTCATCGCGACGCGGCGGACGTGGCGCTGCAACGACTGCAAGCGGCAGTTTTCTGCTAAGGTTGGAACAATCTTTGAGGACTCTCCCCTTGGCTTCGACAAGT
>JAFAXE010000112.1 GCA_019241305.1 Vulcanimicrobiota bacterium | reverse complement strand
ACCGCGTCGCGCAGTTCGTCATCGCTTACCGTCACAACGCCGGCACACAACGCTCGAACGATGGGGAAAGTGAGATCGCCAGGGCGCCGCGTTCGCAAACCGTCCGCGATCGTTTCGGGAACGGCCGTTTCGATCGGATACCCTGCGCTGAGCGAGCGCCGAAAATCATCGCCGGTTTCCGGCTCGACGCCCCAGAGCGAGAGACCGGCGCCCATCCCGCGCGCTGCAATGGCACTCCCCGAAAGCAAGCCGCCGCCGCCCAGCGGCACGAGCACTGCATCAAGGCCGCCAACTTCCTCCAACAATTCGAGTGCGACCGTTCCGGCTCCGGCGATGATCGCGGGATCGTCAAAGGGGGGAACCACCGTTGCTCCGGTTTCGCGCGCGACGCGGACCGCGATGGCCGTGCGATCCTCGCTGCGCCGGTCGTACAGGATCACGTCGGCGCCGTAACCCCGCGTCGCAGCCAGTTTCGCTGCCGGCGCATCCGTCGGCATGACGATCGTGGCACGTATCTGCAGCAGGCTTGCTGCCAGCGCGACGCCCTGTGCATGATTCCCACTCGAAAATGCGACGACCCCGCGCCGGCGCTCGTCTTCAGCCAGTAGGGAAAGTCGATTGTAGGCACCTCGAAACTTGAAGGCGCCCATCCGCTGAAAATTTTCGCACTTGAGAAATGCGAGCGTTCCCGTTTCGGCATCGAGCGTGCGCGACGCCAGAACAGGCGTCCGGTTCGCCACACCGCGAAGGCGCTCGGCGGCGCGCAGAACTTCCCCGAAGCCGACGGCGGCCTCGGTAACTACATCCTTGGGCAGTGATGCCCCGGCGGCAGCACGTCGAACGACGCGATCTTTCCATCCGTATCGTACGTCATACACTCGATCCATGTGGCATGCTCGAACGTCGCATTGAATTTATGGGCCCGTGGCGGCGCGTCGGCCGGCGTATCTTCCTTCACGCCCTTGAAGGTGCCAAGCGCGGCTAATTGATCGGAGAGCGCCCCAACCCGAGCGTGGCTTTCGAGCTTCGGTCGCACGAGGGCATTGAAGTCCTTCTCGACGGGTCGCATGTCGTTCGCGACGATCGCCTTCGTGACAGCGTCCGCTTGTTGTTCGTAATGGTTTGGTCCAAAGCACCCTGCGATCGCCAACACCCCTAAGAGAAGAGCGATACGTCTCAATCTGCTACCTCCGCGCGGCGAACCTCGCCAAAACTGGAAAATTCGATCGCGCCGTTCCATTCTTGAGCGAGCCGAAGGCTCCATTCACTCTCAAAGAGCGCAACGGGTCTACCGTCCCAGTCTTCCACGAGTTTCGCGTTTGACGGCCACGATGCGCGCTCCAGCTCGTGTGGTTCCGCAATCACGCGGCGAGCCAAGGTGAACGGCATTCGCGTAAAGGCCGTTTGTACGTTGTACTCGGATTCCAGCCGGTACTGCACGACCTCGAACTGCAACTGGCCTACCGCGCCCAAAATGGGCTCCGTTCGGACCGACCCGTACGGATAAAAAACTTGGATCGCGCCCTCTTCACGCAACTGCGCGATGCCCTTGCCGAAGGATTTGTACGCTGCCGTCTCGAGACTGCGAACGGTAGCGAAATGTTCCGGTTCGAAGGCGGGGATCCCATCGAAGCGCAGCGCGACCCCTTCGCAGAGTGAATCGCCGATCGCGAACGTGCCCGGATTCGCAAGCCCAACGACGTCGCCGGCATAGGCTTCGTTTACCACCTCTCGCTCGCTCGCGAACAATTTCATCGCACGCGTCAGCCGGACGTCTTTACCGGAACGAACATTGCGGACCGTCATGTCGCGCTCAAATTTACCGGAGCACACCCGCACGAAGGCAACCCGGTCACGATGACGCGGATCCATGTTGGCCTGAATCTTGAACACGAACCCCGAGAAGCGTTCCGAGCACGGCGGCACGGGAGATCTCGTATTCGCGCCGTTCGCGGAAGCAAGGCGCGGCGTCGGCGGTGGGGCCATTTCGATGAACGCATCCAAGAAAAGCGCGACGCCGAAGTTCGTCACCGCGCTGCCGAAGAACACCGGGGTCGCGTCGCCACGTAGCATCGCTTCGCGATCGAACGTCATCCCCGCGCCGTCAAGCAAATCGATGGCGTCCGTGAAGCGCGTATAGGTTTCCATGTCGGTGAATGCCGCGATACGAAGATCCCGCTCGTCGGTCACTTCAACCGGCGCTTGTTTTGCCCCATGCGTCGTCCGTTCGAAAAGATGCACCTGTCGCGAAGCCCGGTCGAATACACCACGAAACGACGGTCCATCGCCGATCGGCCAATTCACGGGATAAACGCCCAAACTCAGAACGCTCTCGAGTTCATCGATGAGCTCGAGCGGATCGCGGCTGGGCCGGTCCATCTTGTTGATGAAGGTGAAGAGCGGGATACGACGCGCGCGACAGATCGCGAACAGCTTTTTGGTTTGAGGTTCCACACCTTTGGCGGCATCGATGAGCATGACGGCACTGTCGGCCGCCAAGAGCGTGCGATAGGTATCCTCGCCGAAATCTTGGTGGCCGGGCGTGTCGAGTAGATTGATCGTGCAGCCTCGGTACGGAAATTGGAGGACCGTCGAGGTAATGGAAATGCCGCGCTGCCGCTCCAATTCCATCCAATCCGATGTCGCGGCACGAGCCCGGCGGCGTGCCGAGACCTGTCCCGCAGTCACGATAGCGCCCCCGTATAACAGGAGCTTCTCCGTCAGGGTCGTCTTGCCGGCGTCGGGATGTGAGATGATCGCGAACGTGCGACGTCCCGCAACTTCCTTGGCGATCTCCGATTCTGTCGTCAGCATGCTTCAGTGAGGTGGCGGCTCGACCCGCGCGAAAGGCATCGTCCGCAGCCGGTCGAGGCGCGCGTCGCTACCCGCATTCCAACGCATGACGTAGACACGGAGTTGCTCCGGCTCCCCTCCCGTCTGAGGAAGGCGCTCGAACAGGACGGCCACGTGAGCCGGAATCTCCACGTCGACGCCTGCGTTCCCCCCGCCCGAGCGAATAACGCGAACGGTATCGGCGCCGATGATCGCCGTGCACGGGCCGCTGTACAGCGCGGAGCCTCGTTCCAGGCGCTCCGCCGCCGCGGGAACGTGACGGCTCACGAACTGCCGCGAGCCGCGAAACGTTCGCTCGTGCCGGAAACAGTCGATCAGTGCATCAAACGCCCACGGCGCTTCGCCGGTCACAGGCCCTGGTGAAAACGTGGAGACCGCTTGCCGTCGCGGCGGACTGGGAGAGCCTGTGGAGGCGACGCTTGCGATCTGCAACGGAGCGTGCCACCGGTGGATTGCGGTCGCTACGGCGCCGATGATGAAAACGACCGCGGTAGCGATGACAACGTAGCGCAGCACCGGGACACTCGTCGCGCGCCTATGCGGCGCTCTCTTCGGGTTGCGCGAGCGAGCTGGCGCCCAATTCCAGACGAGCACGGCCAACGCGAGCATCCGCCATCCCGTAGTAGAAATCGAATCGCCGCGGATCGGCTGTGCTGCGATCGATTCCGGTAGGAAACACGACGTCGCTCACGGTCCCGTGCCGTTCTTCCGGAGTCGTGGGCACGATCAAAGGTTGTGGAGAGCGATATCGGATAATGTCGGGACGCTCCAGGTCGTGCACGACGAGTCCCGCAGCGTAGCGCAATTTGCGCGGGTCGTCACCGTCGAGCTCCACATCGACGGCATGATACAGCGAAAACCAGCCCTCAGCGATTCGCAGAGGTGGCGTCCCGCCTCCGGTCTTGATTCTTCCCCATTCGTTCGCGGGGGGCAGCACCAGAATGCTTTCCGCGACGCGTAACAGGTTACGGCGGTCCTGCATGACCGGTTCGAGCGGAACGTAACCGATGCGCACGCCCTCACGATCCTGCGGGGGTAAGCGGAGAATTTTTGGAACCGCTGCATACCCGTCGAGCGCGGAAAGATGCAACATCGGACGGTGATAGAAGGCAAAACTCAACACGCCGGACGGTGAGTGGACCGGCTCGGGATAGAACGCGGCATCCTTGTCGTCGCCGCACGGCAGGCCCCGTGCGGAGAAATCCATCAGCCCCAGGCGTTCCCACGAATAGGCGTCGCGCGAGAGCGCAAGTGCAATGCGCGGGCCGTCGGGCCCGAACGCGGTATACGCCATGACGTAGTGGTCCAGCGCCGCGATGAAGGTCACGCGCGGATCCTCGCAGCCAAACCCTCCTGGCGTGCTCCGAAATTCGTATGGGGCTGTAGGCTCGAGCGCGTATCCCGCACGCTCGTATCGGGGCTGTTCGGGCGTGCCGCCCACTTCCACCAGCGCGATGCGCGAAATGTTATCTTCGGCGACTACGCGCGGGAACAGTAAAAGCCGGTCCGAGCGGCTCCGCGTTGCCGCCGGGTTGAGAATACCCTCGGCTTCGCGAGGGTCTCCGTCCGGTTCCAGCGCCACTTCCAGGCGCGTAACGGTCGCGTCAAACGACGCGATCTCGCTTTCCATGCTACTGGCCTCCCGCAGGAGCTGGTGTCACCGCGGTGAGGCGGTCGACATTCTTCAACGAACTGCTCTCTTGCGCTGGTTCCTTCCCGTCTTATCGGCGTATCGCTTGGCGCCTGCTATTTCAGGACCGTTGAGGCGATGGGGTCCCCGGACGGCGTGACGACGTCGAGCACCGACCCGACCCGAAAGACGCTTAGCGGTACGATCCACAGCGTGTAGGTTCGGTATTCGCGCGTCGGCTCGCCGCCGTCGGCAGGGGCGGCTTCGAAGGCCACGATTCGTACCCGCTCGTCGTTTGCACGGATCGATTCGATGACTTGGCGCCACCCCGTGGTTTTGTGCGGACCCATGAGGAGCACCACGCCGAACTCGTGATTGAACTTGACCGGCGCGCGGATGCCGAACTCTTCGAGTTGGCCGACGTTCCGCACCACCGCAATTTGGTTTCCACCCGGAACGGTCGTGGCGCCTCTGGCCTCGGTTCTGACGCGTACCTCTCGGCAACCAGCCAAGACCAGCAGCGACGCCGCGAGGGCGAGCGGTCTCCACATTGCCGTCGCGGCTTCGCGCGACGGCTTTGGGTCCCCGCCGTTTCGCCGTATGACGATTGTTGCGCACGCGCCCAGGAGCTGTGCGCCGCGCTGCGCGAACAGCGATGGTAGAGGAAATCGCCCCATGCACTTCCCTACCGTAACCGCGATCGCGTTGTTCGTCACCGGAGCAGCCGTCGCTATGGCCGACCCGACGGGTCCAGCGCCGTCTCCCTCTCCAGGACAGCAGAAGCAGCTGAAAGTCATCGGCCGGGTCCGTGCCACCGTTTGTGGCAACATTGTCGTTCATGCCAACAGCGCGATCTCTTCGGCGCTCCGTAATGACGCGACGCTTTCACAGACGGTCACGCATCTGCGAAACGCCAACTTCGAGGCTGACCCGCTGAGTTATCATCGTGGCGTCACGGATCTCGATGCGCTCGCTGTCGAGTTGCACGATAATGCGGTAAAGGGCGTTGGAGAAGTCAAACGTTTGCGCGAACTAGCCGCAACGTCAAAAGACCCGACGCGCAAAACGGAATTGAAAGCATTTGCGGACGCCCTCGGCGGAGCGCTCTATCGTCAGAAGCAGGCGGCCGCCGACCTCACGGGGTTCGTAAGCTATTTACAAGCGCGTGACATGCGCCACACGCCTGAGATCGAGCGAGCGATGGCGACCGACCACATGGACCCTCCGCTCACGCACGGAGCGCCCGCAATGGAGCCCTCGCCGTTCCAGTTGTGGACCGATATTCATGGAACGCCAAATGAAATGGCTCAGCAGGCTGCACGCGAATTCAATCAGCGCTCGCAGGAAATCGCGCTCGATGAAGGGACGGCAGCCGATCACGCAGAGGGAGCAGTCACCGGCTGTTAGCAGCTGCGCGGTCGCGAGCATGGTCGTTGCGTTTGCGGCCTTGAACCCGTAAGCTAGCGTGGTCGTGGGACCCCTCGATACGCTCGCCGGCCGCGGCGTCGCGCTGGCTGGCGCTTCCTCCTGGCGCAGCGTCGTCGCCGACTACTACGAACTCACGAAGCCGCGCATCGTGGGCCTCTTACTGCTGACAACCTTGGCTGCGATGGTCATGGCGGCCCGCGGATTCCCACCAGCGCTGGTTACGCTGTACACGCTTCTGGGCGGCGCGCTCGCCGCCGGCTCCGCCGGCGTCTTCAACTGCATTCTCGATCGCGACATCGATCGAATCATGCAGCGCACCATGATGCGCCCACTCGCGACGGGACGCGTCGAGGTGCGGCATGCGGTGCTCTTCGCCGCGCTGCTTGGCGTCGGTGGATTTGTGCTGTTGTACGTGCTGGTAAACCCGCTCGCCGCGTGGCTTTCCGCTGCGGGTAACCTGTACTACGTCGTCGTTTATACGCTCTGGTTGAAGCGCATCACGACGCTGAACATCGTGATCGGTGGCGCTGCCGGCGCGGTCCCTCCTCTGGTCGGCTGGGCAGCAGTAACGAACACGATCGGCGCTCCAGCGGTTGCCTTATTTGCGCTCATCTTCTTGTGGACGCCGCCACACTTCTGGGCGCTTGCGCTCATGGTCGACACCGACTACGCGAAAGCCAACGTCCCGATGCTTCCGAGCGTTCATGGCGTGCAACGAACGAAAATCGAAATCGCGATCTACACCGCGGTGATGGTCTTGATGTCGTTGGCACTCGTCCCGCTTGGCGTCATGGGATGGTGGTACTTCGCGATTGCGCTTCTCCTGGGTGCCGTGTTCATGGCTGGAGCGGTACGGCTGTTTTTCGGACCGACGCGTCCCCATGCGCGGGCACTTTTCAAGTTCTCGCTGCTGTATCTGGCGCTGATGTGTTGCGCGATGGTCGTCGACCGTATCGCCTGACCATGGCGACGGCAACATCGACGCATCCCCAAACAGACGCCGCCTCGAGTACGCTCGGTGGTCACGCCGTCGATCGAGCCAGCCTTCCTCTGCTGGTCACGCTGGCGCTCGGGGTGTTCGCCGGTGCGCTCGACCTCGGCGTCTTATCACCAGCCCTCCCGGCATTGTCGGCTCGCTTTTCGGTGGGACCGAGCGACGCAGCGTGGGTCTTTACGCTTTACCTGTTTGCGAACGTGCTGGCGATACCGGTGACGGCAAAACTCTCCGATATCTTCGGACGGCGGTCCGTCTACATTGCGTGCGTCGGGTTGTTTTCCGCCGCCAGTTTGTTGGCGATCACAGCGCCGACGTTTGCGCTCTTTTTGTTCGCTCGAGCACTTCAGGCCGCCGGTGCCGGTGGCATTTTTCCGGTCGCGACGGCGGCGATCGCCGATGCCGTTCCACTTTCCCGCCGTGGTGCTGCGTTAGGACTGCTTGGCGCAGTATGGGGTCTCGCCGCCATCGTGGGTCCGACCGTAGGCGGCATCGTTACGCATCTCTTGTCGTGGCGGTGGATTTTTGCGGCGAACCTTCCGCTCGGTGCGCTCGTCATCGTGCGCGCACGCCGATACCTACCCTCCCGCCCGACGCTGCGGACGCGGGGTCCGCTCGATCTCGCAGGGATGAGCGTACTGTCGATCGCGCTGCTGGCACTGATGGTGGTGCTGACTCGGTTCGATCCACGCTGGGGCTCATTCGTCAACGCTGGTTTTGTCCTGGCCGCAGTCGCCATCGTGCTGGTGGCAACCACGGCGCTCGCGACCATCGAGCGCCGCGCGGCTGAGCCAGTGCTTCCGCCGGCGCTGTTTACCACCCGGCAACTGCGCTTGACGTATTTCCTTGAAGTGCTGATCGGCGCACTTGAAGGCGCCCTGTTTTTCGTTCCCGCGGCGTTGGTCACCGTCGATCATGTTTCGATTTCGATAGCAGGGCTTATCGCCGCGGGTGCAGCCGCCGTTTTCGTGGCGGTCATTCCGTTCGCCGGACGCGCACTCGACCGTTTCGGAAGCCGCATCGTTCTCTGTGCCGGCACACTCTGCGTCGCCGTGGGACTCGGGCTTTTTGCACTCTTCTTGACGCGCCTGCCGTTTGCGGTGGCGGCGCTGGTGGTTACCGGGATCGGCTTCGGGTCGCTTCTCGGCGCTCCCACACGCTACATCATCACCAGTGAAGCGCCCGCGACGATGCGTGGAACGGCTGTGGGCTTGCTGAGCGTGCTCTTGATTATGGGCCAAATCGTCGGTGCTTCGCTCGCGGGCGGGATCCTGGGAAATACGGCGGCCGACGTCGCAGGGTATCGCCTCGCCTACGGCGTTTTCGCTGGAATCGGGTTCGTGGCACTTGCAACAACACTGTTGCTCGCGAACCAGCAGACCGAACGGCGGATAGCGCGCGCCTCATGAGGCTGTTTCGCCGTCTTGCGTTCGCGAGCGCCCTGCTGGCCTACGCGCTGGCGACGTTGGGAAGCTGGACGCGCATCAATGGCGCTGGAATGGCTTGTCCGGACTGGCCGCTCTGCCATGGCGCACTCGTCCCCGCGCTCGTCGGCGGCGTCGTGCTGGAGTGGCTTCATCGAGCGCTTGCGCTGGTCGTTTCGGTACTGGTCATCGTCGTTATCGTCGCTGCGTTGCGCGTACGAAGCCATGCGCCTGCGGTAGTACCGTTGGTCGCGGCGCTCGCCGCGGTGATCGTGCTGCAGATCGCACTCGGCGGTGTGACGATTTTTGCGTCCAACAGTCCACCCTCGGTGACGACGCATTGGGGGACCGCAATGCTCCTCGTCGCGGTACTAACGGCGCTCACCGTCGTCGGTTTTTTCGGAAGCGGTAGCGATCGCGTCGTGACGTGGACGGCGTCGCCGAACGCGAGGCCACTGCTGGTAACGGTAGCGGTGGCATTTGCGACGATGTGCGCAGGCGCTTACGTCAGTTCGAGCGGCGCGGGCCTGGCCTGTCCCGATTTTCCTGCCTGCGGAGCGCCGGTGCTCGGGCCACAGGTGGCACAAATCACCCATCGCATTCTCGCGACAGTTTTTGTCATCGTGGCCGCGGCCTCGGCAGTTTTGGTGCGTCGTTCCGCCCGGAGTAGCGGTGGTTCAGCGGCCGAGGTCGCCGTTGGAATCGGCCTGGTTTTGCTACTCCTTCAGTTCGTGCTCGGCGTTCTCAACGTCGTGTGGCTGTTGCCGTCTTTCCTGCGCGAGGCTCACGCCGCCAACGCAAGCGCGACATTCGTGGCTTTCGTGGTCGCGCTCGTACTGACAAATCTGCGCACCGGCGACGCCGCCTTCAGATTTGTTCCCGGAAAATCCGACGCCCGAAGCGCAGCATCAGCCATACCGCCCCACCCATGATCAGCAGCACGACCGCAAGGTCGACGAGGCCGGAGAAACCCGCCACCGCGTTCCCGCATACGGCGACGGCGGCTTTCGAAAGCTCGTAGTCGAGTCGAGCCAGCGGATTTTCCGGCGCCGACTCTATTCCCGCAAGGCGCGCGAGGATTCCGTCGACACTCCATCCCGCCTCGTCGATGAAGTCCACGATCCTGCCGCGGCGATCGAGCAGCGTCGTGCGTTCCGTGTGAATGAGCCCAACGCGTGGATCGGCGAACGGTTCAATTCCGAAACGCGCGAGAAAGTCCAATACTTCCGACGGTTTTCCTGTGCCGAGCGTCCACAGAGCTGGATTTGCATCGAATAAACGGGCGTATTTTTTGAGCACCGCGGGAGTGTCGTACGCGGGATCGAGCGTGATCTCGACGAGGTGGTACGGTCTCGTGCCGATGTGCTGCTGGAGCGTGTGAAAGTTGCTCGAAATGAGCGGACACTCGCGCGCATCGCGGCAGCGCGTATAAATGAAGGCGAGTACCACGTCTTTGCCCGCGAAGTCTGAGAACGTAAACGGCTTCCCTTGCTGATCGACAAACCGCGTGTTCGGCAAAGTTTCGCCGACCGTGAGTAGCTGAACGTTGCGCAAAACGGGCGGTGCCGTGGGCGGCGCTTGCGCCGTTATTCGGATCTCGTAGAGCTGCAAACCGGCCGGCGTTTCGCGCACGTTCGCCTCGATGCGATCGCCAACGTGTAGCGACGGTATGCCGGCGCGCGCCGGAAGATGGAATACCGTTGTCATCGAAGGGATCGAGCCATAGCGATCGTGTCGTACGATCGCTTCGTGCTGCTGCGCCAAAACCGTCAGCACAACCCCATGCAACGGCTGGGCGTCCAAGGCGGCCGCGATTGCCGGCACCGGTAGCGTCCCGGCTCCAACCCAACAAAGCACCGCGACGGTGATGAGGAGCCGCAGCATGATGTTGACGACTTTCGACAGCCGACGACGCGAATACTATACGAAGCGTCGCCGCGGCGTTTCCGAGGGAGCGTTCGGGTTACGGTTGAAACGGTCGAGGACGATGCGCCACGGCGAATGGCACGCGATTCCCTCCAGGCCGTGGACGAAGTCTGAGCGGCGCGTCGTTTTTCGCGGCTTTTTGGGGCGGTTCACCGTCGCCATCGAGCCACTCATCATCGCGGTGTTCTTCTCCTTGCTTCCCATCGGATTGTTGCTCCGCAAGCAGGAAACCGCGTTGTTGCTCGCTCCGATCTTCGGAGCTGCCGCGCTGGCGTTTCTTGCCTATGCGGTCGTGCTGATGCTTCCGTCCACGCGCGCGATGCTGGAAACGTTCGGGCCTATCTTCATCGTAGACGGCTACGTGCAATACCGCCGTCGGACCGAAGCCGGTCTTCCGCTGTATTTCGTCGCCGTGCTCGATGCGGACAGGAGCACGCTCGCGGAGTGGCCACTCCGGGAATGGCCTTCATCGATCCGCGAGCGCGATACGTGGCCCGCGATGGTGGAGTTCAGCCGCTTCGGCGGCATTCATCGCATCGATGGACGGTCGACCGGCGTCTTGCCGGCAGAGATTGCGCCGCTCGGCATCGGCGTCGTTCAGCACAGCGCCGCCCAAGAACGCAAAGACTTGGACTAGCGCGACGCTGCGCCTATAAAAGTTCTTTAGCCACCGCGCTAAAGCGGGATCTTGACGGAGTTAGCGGCAGGCCAAATGCGGCCGAAGCCGGCCAACAACACCGTCAACAAGCCTTGTGCCAAGATCAGGACGAGGGCCATGACAAACAGGATGTGCACCGCCACCGGCGTTCCGGCCGAGACGGGGATTTCCGGTTGACCGTGGGCGCCGGGTCCGCCGTGAAGTTCATCCATTATGCGTGTACTCCGAGCACGTTGATCGCGGCGAGGAATGCTAAGACGCAGCCGACCGCCATCAGGCCGAGCAGCACCTTGGTGACGAGCGCGTCGAGCCCTTTAGCGGCCCAGTCGTTACGAAGCTGAACCGCTGCGGTTACTCCGACGAGGAGCGCTCCTAAAAGCGCAATGATTTTTTCGATCTGTGCTTCTGTCATCGCTTACCAGACGTAAAACAGGGTGAAGAGTACGACCCAAATCACGTCGACGAAGTGCCAGTACAACGTCCCCGCGGTCAAGCCAAAGTATTTCGATCCCGTATAGATGCCGCGGCGCGCCTGAAGGCCCAAAACCGTCAGGTAGCAGACGCCGACGAACACGTGAAAGCCGTGCATCCCGGTGAGCGTGAAGAACGAGGCGCCCATCGTGCTGCCTGGCCAGGTGACGCCTCCACGAAGGACGCCGGTCCACTCGTGCGCCTGTCCCAACAGGAAGCCAAGCCCAAGGATGATCGTTGCAATCAGCCAGCGGTAGAATTTCTGGCGGTTGAGGTGCTTCCAGTTCTCCAACGCAAAGTGCATCGTGACGCCGGATCCGAACAGCACGATCGAATTCAGCGCGGCAAACGCCGTGTCGAACCACGGCAGTCGATGGTTGCCGACGAACGGAGGCCACGTCGGCGCGGAGATGCGCAGGTAAACGTAGGCAAAGATGAACGCGCCGAACAGCACGCAGTCGCTGAGCAGGAAGAACACGAAGCCCAGCAGCCGGATGCTGCGCGTCTCCGCGTAGACGGGATCGACTTCGAGATAGCGCGCCGCAACGGCCTCATGGCCGGCGAGAGGCGCCGTGGCGACTGCTGTTGCCACCCGCTACGCTCCGGCCCTGACCGGCTCTTGCCGCAAGAGCACGGGACTCGGTTCAGGGTACGCGTCGATGTCGTTATCCAAGTTTCGGTATGGAAGCGGTTTATCAAAATCGTATGGCCGGTCGTAGACGATCGGAATTTTGCGGAAATTGTAGTATGGCGGCGGCGAGCTGATCGTCCATTCGAGCGTCCGTGCGCCCCAGGGATTGATCCCCGCCGGCTTGCCGTGGCGAATGCTCCAAATCATGTTCCAGGCAAGAAGCCCAATCGAGACGACCATCAAGAACGAAAATACGGTCTCGAACTGATTCCAGAACACCGCATCCGGGTTACCGGTCGCGAATGCGACGTAGGACGCATAGCGCCGCGGCATCCCTTCCAGCCCGAGCCAATGCATCGGGAAAAACGTCGCATTGAAACCGATAAAGAAGAGCCAGAAAGACCAGCGGCCCATCCGCTCGCTCATGAGGCGCCCCGTCGCCTTCGGATACCAGTAGGGGATCGCTGCAAGGAAGCCCATGAGCGCGCCGCCAGCAACGACGTAGTGGAAATGGGCGACGACGAAATACGTTCCGTGTTCGTGGAAGTCCGCCGGCACCGAGGCTAAAAAGATGCCGGTGATGCCGCCGAACGTGAACGTGATCAGGAAACCCATCGCGTAGAGCATCGCCGTGGTGAAGTGAATGCGCCCTGCCCAAAGAGTAGCGATCCACGAAAATACCTTGATCCCGGTCGGCACACCGATGGCATAGGTGATGATCATGAAGGTGAGTTGTAACCACGGCGAGATGCCGCTCGGGAACATATGGTGTGCCCAGACGGCAAAGCTCAGGATCGCGATCGCGAGCGATGAGAAGGCGATCATCTTGTAGCCGAAGATCGGCTTGCGCGCGAAGACCGGCAAGATCTCGGAAATGACGCCGAACGCAGGCAGGATGAAGATGTAGACCGCGGGATGTGAGTAGAACCAGAACATGTGCTCGTAGAGCACGGCGCTGCCGCCTCGATTCGCGTCGAAGAACGGGACGTTGAAGACGTGCTCGAGGAACAGCGCAAACAGTGCCGACGACAGGGCGACGGTCGCGAACATGTTCATGAACGCGGTCGCGAAGCTCGCCCATATGAACAGCGGCATGCGCGTCCACGTCATCCCCGGAGCCCGCATTTTGATGATTGTCACCATGAAGTTGAGCCCGGTGATGGTCGAACTGATTCCAACGAGGAAAATAGCGGCGCACCAGAGCGCCCCCGCCGTGCCGTCGGCAAGCGAGATCGGAGGATATTCCGTCCAGCCGGCGTGCGCGCCGCCCGCGAGGAACGTCGAAAACAGCGTGAGTCCCGCGACCGGCAGAATCCAAAAACTGAGCATATTCAGCCACGGGAAAGCGACGTCGCGAGCACCGATCTGCAGCGGCATCACGAAATTGCCAAGCGCTCCGGTTACCAGCGGAATCACGACGAGCCATACCATCGCCGTGCCGTGGATCGTAAACATGGTGTCGTAGGCGTTGTGACTCATGATGGCGCCGTTCGGTTCCCACAACTGCAAGCGGATCAGTTCCGCGAAGGAACCCGCGATCAGCATGAATAGCAAGCCGGTGATGAAGTACTGGAACGCGATGACCTTGTGGTCGAGCGAAAAGACGTACTTCCGAATGAACCCTTCGGGAGGCGGGTGGATGTGGTCGTGGGGATCGTGCCCGACGTGGGGTGCGGTGGTTCCGGCTTCCATTGCTGTGGATAGCTCCTACTTCAGGCTCACAAGGTAAGCGACGAGATCGGCGATGTTCTGATCCGAAAGACCGTTCGCTTGACGGTTTGGCATGGCGCCTATGGGTCCCGTGTACCCGTTCTCGAGAATCTCGGCGATGTGGTCGCGCGTCGGCGACTTTCCCGTCACCAGCGTTGGGTGCTGCGGGTCATCGGTCAACTTCGCAAGACCTGGCCCCACGATTTTCTTGTCGAACGGCGCAATTGCGTGGCAGGCGGAACACTTCTGTGCGAACAGCGCCTTGCCCGAAGCGGCATTGCCTCGCGCGAGCGGAATCGGGTGCGCGCCGGCCGCTGCGCGCTGCTTTTGTGCGGCCAACCATTTCTCGAACTTGTCGGCTGACTCGATCACCAGTTTCCCTTGCATGACGCTGTGATCCACGCCGCAATACTCCGAACAGGCCACGTCGAACGTCCCGGGCGCAGTCGGCGTAAAATTCAGATTTTGCACGAGTCCCGGAACGGCGGCGGCTTTGAGCCGGATCTCCGGCGCCCAAAACTGGTGGATGACGTCGGCTGAGGTGATGAGAATGCGCACCGGCTTGCCGATGGGCAGATGCATCGCATCGGTCTGCGAGTAGACCGACCCTTTCAGACCTGGATACCGGTATTCAAAGTAGAACTGATGGCCGATGACTTCCATGGTGAGCGCCGGCGCACCGGTGCCGAACTGGATTTTGTACCAAACGACGATGCTCAAGCCGGTCAAAATGACGAGCAACACCGATGGAATGACCGTCCACCAAAACTCCAGCTTCGGTGCGTCGTGGACCACGACGCCGATGGTCCCCGCCGGCTCTCCCGGACGCCGGCGGAAAACGATGGCAAAATAGGCGACGTATCCTGCAACGTAGCAGAAGATTGCGAAACCGAACACGCTCATGAACTTGAAGAGCCCGTCGATGTCGGCGGCACGGTCGGTCACGGGGTGCGACCAGCCAGGCATGATGAAATCAAGCGGCGCGAACAGGATAAGGAGCGCGAAGATCACGTTGAGGACGGTCAGCGCGATCGTGTACGGCCAAAAACCCGGGCCCATCCCCTTGGGCCCGATCTGCTGCGGTTGCGGTGCGGTCGTCTGTGCCAAGCCTCAGCGTTCCTCCGGTACCTGGCGCTTCATACGCGCTTAGGCACTTCCCCCCTCCGGTGGAAAATGACCGGAAGGGAGGAAGCTCCGCACGAGCGCGTCGAGATTCGTGATTGCGCTTCCGACAACGATAGCGCTAGCGCCCGCTTCGAGCGCCTCACGACCCAACTGCGGCGACGCGATGCCGCCTTCGCAAACGACGAAGCCGTGCTCGCGACGCATGACCGAAACGATGTCCACCGCCGGGAGCGGCCGCCCTCGCGTTTCATCGGTATAGCCTGCGAGTGTTGTCGCAACGATGTCGCACTGCGCCTGCGCGGCAGCCCGCGCATCGCCCGCGGTGGAGCAGTCCGCCATCGCAAGCGCTCCGGCGCGGTGACTCGCTTCGACCATGTCGGAAAGCGACGCGCCATCCGGACGCATCCGGTTTGTCGCGTCGAAGGCCACGATATCCACTCCACTTTTGGCGATGGCTTCAGCGTCCTTAACCGTAGGCGTGATGTACGGCGCAAAGCCGGGATAAACGCGTTTCACGATTCCGATGAGCGGAAGTGCGACGGCCGCGCGAATGGAGCGCAGCGTCTCGATGCCTTCCGCGCGAATGCCGCCCGCGCCGTTGCGCTCAGCGACGCGAGCGAAAAGCGTCATCACCTGCGTCGTCGCAAGCAACGATTCGCGCTCTGCCTGAACCGAGACGATCAGCCCGCCGCGTAGCCGCTCCAGAATGCTCACGACGTCGCGGAACGCAGCAACGCCGGAGGAAAATCTCTGCCGGCATCCCGATAGGCCAAGATCAAGGCACCGGTAACCGGCTCGGCACGTGGCGCCACGACGCGCGCCTTGGGAATAGCTGCCACAACGCGCTCGCGCCATGCGTCGCGCAAACCGGCGTCGTCGAACACCCGCCCGGCATACGAAACCGGTGTGTCACTTTGAGCGGAACGGCCACCGAGCTGCTGCTCGACGCGCACGACGAGTTCGCACAACGCTTCGGCCGCGCCGTCGCGCACGCGCGCAGCAACGGCATCGCCATCGGACGCCTGTTCGAGTACTCGCGCCGCAAAACGCGCAATCTCCAGCGGCGAAGTCGTTCGAC
This sequence comes from Vulcanimicrobiota bacterium, assembly GCA_019241305.1. Lineage (GTDB taxonomy): Bacteria > Vulcanimicrobiota > Vulcanimicrobiia > Vulcanimicrobiales > Vulcanimicrobiaceae > JAFAXE01. The sequence continues at coordinate 1,494 of JAFAXE010000112.1, read as the reverse complement.
GTAACGTCCCTTTTTGCAGCGCACGTAACGACGGTACCTCGAAGTGCCTGCAAATCGACGCGATGAGCGACGTCGCTATCCCGTCCTCGGACGCGCGCATCGCCGCGCCAATGGCCGCTCGCGCGATCCAAAACGCGCTTCCCTCATCGCCGAACGTTGTGCCCCAGCCGCCGCGGCGTACGGCGTGGGCCGCCGCGTCCGTGCCCAACGCAACACTTCCGGAACCTGCAATGACCAGAATACCGCGGTAGCCGGCGAGCGCAGCGGCATGGGCGATCTCGCTGTCGTGAACCAACCGGGCCTCTTCGGCTGCGATCGCGGCACGCGGAATGCGAGCCTGGGCATCCTGTCCACTGATGCCGGCAACGAGTGAACGTACCACGTCGCGTTGCGCGCCGCTTTCATCACGAAGCCGGCGAACCAGCGCTGCGATATCGGCAAGAAGCGTCGGTTCAGTCCCGGTAGCGGCCGAAAACAGCGCCGGCCCCTCGACGCGGGCGAGTATCGTTCCGCTTTCGTCGGCGAGGGCAGCGCGCGAGCCGGATTGTCCACCATCGATTCCGATGAAAAGCATTCAGCGCAAAAGCTGCTCGAACCACGTACCATCGAGGCCGTACGTCGCTGTCGCATGCGCGTTGACCGCCGATTCGATCGCCGAACGCTCGCGCGGGGTCCTTGGGTGGTGTTGCTGCACTTCGAGATGCGCCAATTCGTGCGCGATAGCCGCGGCGCACAGCGCTCGAGCCGCATCCTCGCCTCGTCGTTTCCGCAGCCGTTCCACGGCGCGCGCGTTGATACGGATGACGCGGCGGTGCGCGTCGTATTCGGCAATCAGAAGAACCGGCGACCAGTGGCCGATGTCGGTGATCTCCACGCAAATCCCGGCGTTACGCGCGCTCTGAAACGGTTCTCGGCTCACGCCACCGGTCCCGCCGCTTGTGCAGCACTGCGCCGCAAGTCGACCCCGCCAGCGATGAGTGATTCGCGCAACGTCGCTGCATCGACGTCGCGCGGCCGCACGCAATGCTGTACTGCGAGCGCCGCCGCCGTGCCCGCTGCCTGGCCGAGCGTCATGACGGTTGGCGTCAGGCGCGTCGACGCCAGCGCTTCGTGGGTCGTCGAAATGCAGCGGCCTGCGACGAGCAGACCGTCGACGACGCGTGGGACGAGACAGCGATACGGAATCTCGTATGATGCGCCGGGGCGAAGCCGTTGCGTGGTCGTCCCGCTGCCCGATGGATTGTGGATATCGATCGGATATGCACTACGCGCAACGGCATCGTCGAACGCCCCGCCTTGCAGGACGTCGTCACGCGTGAGGGTGTACGCGCCGACGATCCGGCGCGACTCTCGAATGCCGATTTGCGCGGCCGTCGCCGCCAGTCGTGCAGCGCCAAATCCCGGTACGTTGTGCCGAAAGAAGTCGAGGAGTTCCATTACCTGTGCACGCGCATCGACCTCGGCCCGCGTGAGGTCGTCCGGGTCGAGCGGATC
>JAFAXE010000003.1 GCA_019241305.1 Vulcanimicrobiota bacterium | reverse complement strand
TGGGACCGCCCGATGGCGTTCACCGATATCCCTCCCAAACCGGCGTCGATTCAGCAGCGTTAACAGCAAGGGGAACCTGTACGTCTATACCTTATAATCTTTCCGGTCACGTTCAGGCGCCGTTTTCTTTAGCGCTCCGTTCGGCTGCGTTCTAGGACTCGAGGGCCACGGCGATAGCCTTCGTTCGTAAAGGCGGCGTCCATGACAACGCCGCCTTTGCGCGCGTCGCTCGGTCGAGCGCGTCCTCCGTCGTTCTGCCCAGCACGGTGAAGTGTCCCATTTTGCGGCGCAGCGCGGCATGTCGCTTACCATAGAGATGCAATTTCAGATCAGGGTCACGGAGAACGTCGTCAATGCCCGCCAAGTCGTCCCCGGCCCCGTCGCCGAGGATGTTCATCATCACGGCCGGCGCAAACAAGCGCGGCTCGACGAGCGGTAAGTCGCAAATTGCGCGAACGTGCGCCTCGTATTGCGAGATTTGCGTCGCATCAAGCGAGAAGTGTCCGCTATTGTGGACGCGCGGCGCGATCTCGTTCACGTAGACGTCCTGACCCACCACGAAGAACTCCACGCAGTACGTTCCAACGATACCGAGGCCGTCTCCGATGCGGCGCGCCGCCTCGCAGACCTTTTCCTCGATAACCGCTGACACGCGCGCCGGAACGATCGTGGTCACCAGGACTCCAGTATCGTGAACGTTTTCCGTAACAGGGAAACGGACCGTGTGACCGTCGGCACCACGCGACGAAATCAGCGATACCTCGCGATCGAACTCGACGAAACGTTCGCAGATGAGTGCTTGTCCACGCGCGTCTTCCACGGCCGCCGCCGCTTCGTGGAAGCTCCGAACGAGCCACTGGCCTTTGCCATCGTAGCCGCCGCGGACGGTCTTGAATACAGCAGGTAGCCCGACGTCCGCGAGCGCCACATCGAGCTCTTCGGGCTTGCGTATGGGCGCAAACTCCACGGTCGGACAGCGCGCTTCGCGGAGGAACGTCTTTTCCAACAAGCGATCCTGCGTGATGCGGAGCGCTTCGCTGTTCGGCCGCACCATGCGTCCGTCACGTTCGAGCAACAGCGCTGACTCGAGTGGGATGTTTTCAAATTCGTACGTGATCACGTCGCTGCGCGCGCCCAGTTCGCCGACGGCGCGCGCATCGTCGTAGGCAGCGACGATTTGCTCGTCAGCAACTTGGCCGCACGGCGAATCGGGAAACGGCTCGAGGGTGACCACGCGATAGCCCATCCGCTTTGCTTCGAGCGTCAGCATGCGACCCAATTGGCCACCGCCTAGGACCCCAATGGTCCGCACATGGATCACAGCGTCTGTCCTTCAACCTCCGCCGCCGCCCGCGACGTGCGGTCGTGAAGGCGCTTCAATAATGAAGCGTCATGGAGAGCGAGAATGCGGGCGGCCAGCAGCGCGGCGTTCGTCGCATTGCCGATCGCGACGGTTGCAACGGGGACGCCGGCGGGCATTTGGACGATCGACAGCAACGAGTCCATCCCATCGAGGGATTTGCCACGGATGGGGACTCCAATCACCGGTAGCTGCGTCTTTGCGGCGGTCATACCCGGCAAATGTGCTGCGCCGCCCGCCCCAGCGATAATCACGCGCAGGCCGCGCCCTTCCGCCGTTTCGGCGTACCGAAAGAGAAGCTCGGGAGTGCGATGCGCGGACACGACGCGCATCTCGTGCGGTACGTCCAGCTCCTGAAGCGTGGTGGCGGCGGCACGCATCGTCTCAAGGTCCGAGATGCTACCCATGATGATGCCGACGAGGGCACGCTCTTCCCCGCGCTGCTCCATCCCGCGGCGTTTCGCGTAGCGGCAAACGGCAACCTCGATGATTCCGTCGAAGCACCGCGCTACGATGGCGCAGCAAGAGCGCGGCGGAGAACGCTTTCTCCTCGGCATCAACTACTGGCCGCGAACGACCGCGATGGCGATGTGGACGCGCTTCGACATCGGCGAAATCGACGAGGACTTCTCCCGAATCGCCGCTTTCGGGTTGCACGCCGTTCGCTTCTTTCTGTTGTGGGAGGCTTTTCAACCGGCGCCGCGCGAGATCAACGGTGCAACCCTCGACCACTTCGAAAAGGTACTCGAGTGCGCACGCCGTCACGGGCTGCTCACAATGCCGACACTGTTTTGCGGTCACATGAGCGGCGTGAATTGGTTGCCCAGTTGGACGTTGGACGAGCATCGGCCGCATGGGAGATTTCGTACCATCGCAGGGCGAACCGAATCTTCCTACGGCGCGGGTGATACGTACGAGGGTCCCTTACTCGACGCGCAGCGCGCGTTTGTACGCGTGATCGGGGGGCGCGCCAAGGACCATCCTTCGGTGCTCGCCTGGGATCTCGGCAACGAGTTTTCCAACGTGCGGGAACCATCGTCGGTGCACGCCGCGCACGTTTGGAGCGCGACGCTCGCGGACGAACTGTTGGAAAGCTCGGGGATAGCTGTCACTGCCGGAACGCACGGTGAGGACCTCACGGAAGATCGGAACATTAGGCTATCGTCACTGTGCGAACCGTTCTCGTTTGCCACCATGCATGGCTATCCGGTCTATAGTGCCTTTGCACGACGGCCCGACGACCCCGAGGTCGTGCCCTTTCTGGGCGCGCTTGCCGGTGGCTTCAGTGCCAGACGGCTGTTCTTTACCGAATTCGGCAACCCGACGTGCTCGCGCGATACCGAAGCTACGAGCATGGGCTGTCTCGACGAAGATGCGATGGCGGAGTATGCGACGGCGGTCCTGCATCGTTTGCAGGAGCGAGGCGCGCTCGGCGCCTTTTGGTGGTGCTGGGCGGACTACGCCGCCGAACTCAAAGCGACGCCGCCCTTCGACCGTTCTCCCCATGAACTGCATTTCGGAATCGTACGCAACGACGGAACGGAGAAACCGGTCGCGAACGCGCTTGCGCGTTTTGCCGGAGAGAAGCACGAGGTCATCGCCGCTTCGGATCGTGCCGCCGACGACGAAACGCGATATTACGCTGGTCTTCCTCATTCTACGGAAGACGCATTTCGTCGTTATCTCGAGGCTCACGGCTAATGGCGCGGACGATGATCATCACGGGCGCTTCCGCCGGGATCGGCCGGGCCGTCGCCATCGCCGCGCTCGAGCAGGGTTACGACATCGTTGCGGTTGCGCGACGTCAGCCGCTCCTCGACGAGCTCGCCGCCACATTCGCGCGCGCAGATGCCATCGAAACGCTGCCGCTCGATTTGCTGGAACCCGGCGCGCCGGCGCTCATCGTCGCGGCGGCGCTTCGTCGCTTTGGGACGATCGATGTGATCGTGAATGCGGCAGGCGTCGTGGCGGCCGGAGGGATTGCGGAGCAGAGTGACTCGGCTCTCCACGAGCAATTCCAGCTTCATGTCGTCGCACCGCTTGCGCTCTTGCGCGAAGCGCTCCCGGCGCTCCAGGCGACGCGAGGACAGGTCTTCTTTATCGGTTCCGGTGTCGCTCGCGTTCCGGTACCGGGTTTGGGCGCCTACTCAGCCGCGAAGGCCGCGATCCGCAATGCCGCCCGGTCCGCACGTACGGAACTCCGCCGCTACGGGATTATCGTGACCTATGTGGATCCTGGTGCCGTCGACACGGAGTTCATGCGGCGCGCCGGTTTCGCGGGTGCTCACAAACGCTTTGCCGCTCCACCCAAGCGCGTTGCCGACTCGATTTTGCGCGCCGTTCAAAGACGCAAAGCCGTCGTCAACGCGTCACCGTGGCAAACGTTCGCAGTCGGCGTCGGCGCATTGTTTCCGTCGCTCGCGCAAGCGGTAGTGACGCGGTTTCCTGCCATCGCTGGAACGCAGCGGCTGCCAAGCACCAAAATGACGGCGGCATCGCCCCCGCCGGAACCGTTGACGTATCCTGCCGAAGAAGCGGCGCGGCCAGAGAAGCCATCGCGTGATCCGCTCGATGCGGCACTCGGCCCGCTGGCGCGACGGATGGAACGCCTCAAGCTTTCCCGCGGTTTCATCATCGCTTTGTTAGAGTCCAAGACGACGCTCACCATGGAAGACGTCGCCTTGCGCTGGGCCGGAATGCCCAACAAGAACGAACGTGCGCTCGTCCACGACGTCCTGGAGGCGTTAAGCGACGGGGGGTTTCTCGAGCGTTGCGGCGATGGGCGCTATGCGGTGGTTCGCACCGCGTAGCCTTACGCGCAATTACCAGTACACGTCGTTTTCAGGCTTCGTGGACTTGAACTTTCCGAACGTGGCCGGATCTTTCTTGAATTCGTTCAACAGATCGGTGATCCGCTGGTCGTCGAAGGGATGCGACTGCTCCCAGTAAGCGCCGTGGCTGCCGTAGACCCGCTTCATCGTTTCGAAAAACCAGATCATTCCGTACGGGTTCAGCGAATTCGTGGAGGCAAGGATGCGCGCGCCTTCTTCGTCGGCCTGCGCCTCGATGTGCCGCGAAAGGTTCAGGTCTTGGGCACTCGTCGCGATGTCCAGCGCGTAGTTCGCCGGAATCGCGCCGATCGGGCCGAGCAAAATCTGCGCAGCGATGCTCCCGATGGTTCCGAGAATTCCGGCAGTTTCAGAGTTCTTGATGCTGCGCGCAACGTGGTGGAGGACCATGTGACCCGTCTCGTGGCCCAGCACGCCGCCCAGCTCGTCGCGGTTCTTCACGAGTTTCAGCAACGGCTCGTTGACGTAAATGTTGCCACCCGGTACCGAGAAGGCATTCGCTGAATCGCCCTTGACGACGTAATAGCGGATCGGATAGGGATAGCGGGGCCGCACCGCCATGGCAACGATTTCGCCGACTTCGTTCAGATGCTCGTAGTATGGTGAATCGAAGAGAAGATCACCGCCGTCGCGCAGGTCAAGGAAGACCTCACGCCCGATTTGTCCCTCGTCCAACGCAAGCGCGGGCGCAATGCGGGCAAACTGCGAAACCCCGACGGCGCCGATGAGACTATGAAGGAAGACTTGGCGTTGCATTGAGAGACCTCTCTGAGTGACTAGGAAACGTTCCATGATGCCAGTTTCGTGCCTCCAACGCACGCTTGCCCAGGTGGCGCTGCTATGCGCTGCCGGCATGCCGTTTTTGCTGGCGGGGCTGCCGGCACGTACGCTCGCGGAAAGCTTCGATCCGCCGCGTGGCGCGTTGGCAGGCTTCGTGCGCAGCGCACCCCGCCATGTCGACGTGGCGCCGGCTGTCGATCTAGTGGTGGAGCTGCAGCCGAAGGACCGTCAACTGGATGCGCTCGCCGCGGCAGTCACCGATCCTGCCTCTCCGATGCACCGCACGCACATGACTGCGCAACAGTTTGCCGCACGGTTCGGCCGCTCGCCCGCGGAACTGGAAACGCTGGCGAGCTTCCTTCGCGCACATCATGCGAGCGACGTCTACGTTTCCGCGAACCACCTGGTGGTTGGCGGATACCTGCTACTCGATGACGCGCGTAAGGCGCTCGGTGCACACTTCGACGTCTATGAGCGCGGGGAACGCCAGATTGTCGCAGCGGTGGGACCGGTCACACTGCCTGTCTCGGGTATTCGCGCCGTCCGCGGGGTCGTGGCCGCCTATTCACCGCGTCTTGCAGACGTCGCAACGTTACCGAACGACTTTCGCGGCGCTTGGTTTCCTCCGGTGCGATTCCGTGAAGGCTACGACGCTCTGGCCGGCGGCGGCGGCGGCATCCGCATCGCGATCATCGAAGATTCGTCCGACCGCTTTGACCTCGCCGATCTTGCTCCGTTCATGAGCGGTGCGGGCGCTGGGCTCGACATGCTCTTCGGTTTCCAGCAGACCGGCTCGCGCGACGCAGGGCCTCCGGGCGATGCGCGCGCATCGTTCGGCGCCGCCTTCGGCGCCTCGGCTTCCCGCGTGCACGAAGCGCCCACGGTAGCCGCGGTCGCGGATCAGGGATGTGGTCGAGACGATCGAGGACAAGAAGCGGATCTCGACGTCGATGCCGCCTTGACGATGGCGCCGATGGCGACGATCGATCTGCACTACGATCGCGTGTGCGTTCGCGGAGGCGAAGGCCTGATCGCGATTCAGCGCGCGCTCGACGCCGAACCGGCGCCGGACATCATCGTGTTTCCGTTCGCCATCGGTCCCGTTCGCGGTCCAACGTCACAGGTTTGGGGGCCGACACCGATTCCGTATTTGGAAGCCGCGCTGCGCGGAATACCCGTCGTGGTGCCCGCCGGCGACGACGGCGCACTGGGCTACCGGACCATCGGCGATAACGTGCCGGGTCTTGTTTATCCGTGCGTCCTTTCGCTAGTCGTTTGCGCCGGTGGCACACAACTCGGGATGCGTTCGGGTTCTTTCGATGAGGGACCGTGGAACGACGGCGTGCACGCAACGGGCGGCGGAATCTCATGGGATCCGCGGCCGGCATGGCAAGATGCGCCGAGCGGCTTCGAATTCTCGCGCTCTTTCCCAGCGGCCGATCATCGGATGGTTCCGGACGTCGCCGCTGACGCAGGCGGACATCTGGAAGTTTTCTGGCATGGCTATGGCCTCGGCGGCGTCGGCGGCACGAGCGAAAGCGCGGCCGTCGTTGGTGCGCAGATTGCCGCGATCAATGCCGTCGTTCCGCGCGACCGTCGCATCACCGGACCCGGCGACTTGTACGCGCTCGCGCGAACGCATCCCGAGGCGTTTCGGCGTATCACGGGCGACAACGATCGCGGTTACTTCGATAACACGCTGCATCCGAAGCCCCTCCCTCCGCCGCTCGGATTTCATGGCGTGCTGCCGAAAGCACCGCCGCAAGTGAAAGGCTGCGGTCCGTCGGTGCAAGCGGATGGTTGCAGCGTACGCGGTAGCGCCGGCTACAACGCGGTCACGGGGCTGGGGTCGCTGAAGGAAAAAGAGGCGAGCGACGCGCTGCGTTAGCGCGCTTCAACCGTGTCGCAGCGCGGTGCGCGTGCGCCTTCCGAGCGCCATCGCCACAAAGAAGGCGGCGGTCGCGAGCAGCACGATCGTCGCACCGCTCCCGGCATTGAGATAGTACGAAAGATAGAGGCCCACGATCGCGCATCCCGTTCCGATACAAACCGAAAGCAGCATCATGAGACGAAAGCGGCGCGTGAGCTGGTACGCCGTCGCGGCCGGCGTAACGAGGAGTGCCGCGACGAGCACGATTCCCACGCTTTCCAGCGAGATGATGATCGTCAGGGCAAGCAGCACGAGTAGCGAGTAATCGACGAAGGCAACGTTGAGGCCACTCGCTTGCGCCACGACAGGGTCGAAGGACGTGTACAGCAGCGGGCGGTAGAGCAACGCGAGCGCAACCGCGACGACGAACGCGAGGATAAGGATCAGGATGAGGTCCTGACGCGAGACGGCCAGGATGTTCCCGAACAGAAAACTCTCGAGATCGACGTTGTAGTGCGCTTGCCGGCTCATGAGAAAGACGCCGAGGGCAAAGGCGCCGGTAAACATGACGCCGATCGCCGTGTCGAGCGCGACGCGACCGCGCCGCGTGACGAAGCCGATCCCGAGCGCGGTCAGCACCGCGACGATACCCGCACCGACGTAGTAGTCGAGGCCACGGAGATACGCCACGACGACACCGGCAAACGAGGCATGCGCGATCCCGTCTCCGATGAACGACAGTTTACGAAGCACGACATAGGTGCCAATGGCGGAGCACAGTGCACCCACCGCGATCGCGGCGAAGAGCGCGCGCTGCATGAATTCGAGTGCAAATGGCCCGAAAAGCAAATCGGTCACGGCTCGGCGCGATGCTCCAGGGGATCACGGCGGTGTCCGTGCGTGTGGGTGTGCTCTCGGATCGTCGCATAGACGCCCGAACCGAGAACGACCTGGGGATCGCCTTCCGCCAGCACGCGACGATCCACAACGGCAAGTCGATCGAACCACTCCGCCGCGCGGTCGAGATCGTGCGTCGTCATAAGTACGGGCAAACCTTGTTCCACCAAGCTTCGAACGAGCACGCGTAACGATTCCTCCGTCGCCGCATCGACTCCGGTCGTTGGCTCGTCGAGGAGTAAGAGTTCCGGCTCTTGCGCGATCGCACGAGCCACGAACGTTCGCTGTTGCTGCCCACCCGAGAGTTGCGAGATGTGCCGCCGGCGCAAATCGCCGAGACGCAGCGCAGCGAGTGCGCGGTCGACGGCAGCGCGATCGCGTTTCGAGAATGGAGCGATGGCGCCGAGACGCGGAAACCGTCCCATCGCGACGACATCTTCGACGGTGGCCGGGAACGACCAATCGACCGCCTCAACCTGCGGAACGTACGCGATCGTTCCCGGACGCAAGTCCGTTGGTCGCCGGCCAAAAACTTCAACACTGCCGCGCTTTGGCTGCAGCAGACCGGCGACGGACTTGAGCAGCGTCGACTTCCCCGAACCGTTCGGTCCAACGATACCCAGCGCTTGGCCGCGCGAGAGAGCCAGGTTCACGCCGTCGAGCGCGACGACGGGCCCGTAACACACGTGAAGGCCGTGAATCCGAACCGCCTCGCCGGGATTCACCGAATGTTCGCTATGCACGCTAACCAAGCGTTGTTCGTGCAGCAGCAGGTGGCCTGCGCAGCCCAAGCCTGTGTCATCTTGAAGTGGAAGCGCGCCGGGCTAAACGAGATGCAACGTGCACGATAGCGTGGCACGAGGCTTTGAGGGGACCTCAGGCGTACCTTGGCGCCATGACTCGAGTTCGTACCTGGGCCGCTCTCGCCGCGCTTGCGGGTATTTGCGGTCTCGCCATTGTTGCGACGATCCACCCGGTCCGCGCGTATCAGGATTCCTTCGCGACGATCAACAAACCGGGCGCCGATATTGCGGACACGTATTTCTTTCCAAGTCCGTCAAATCCGCAAAACGTTGTCGCGATCATGACGGTCCATCCGCTCATTCCCGCTGGGCAAGGGGGAAATACCTTTTTCGACCAGTCGGTGCTGTACCAAATGAAGTTCGATACCACGATCGGCACGGCCGGACATATTCCGAAGGAAAATTTCGTCATCCAGTTTTCCTTCGGACCCGTTATCAGCAACAAACAGTCGATCCTGATTTATGGTCCAGGTACGCCGAACAGCGTCGGCACAACGAACACCCTGCTGGCTGAGACCGCGACGGGTACGGTTGGCAAGGCCGTTTCGGTGAGCAGCTCTGTCACCGTATGGTCCGGTCCGGCAGAGGATCCTGCATTTTACGATCGCAATCAGTTGCTTCGCATTTTCCCGGATCGCAACCGCGGAAGCACGGCTGCGTCTTGTCTGACCACGACGTGCCCCCAAGGTTTCAACAATCCCGGCAGTGACTCGCAGGGAAATATGAACGTGCTGGCCATCGTCGTCGAAATGCCACGCGCTTCCCTCATCGGGCCGAACGGTAATACGAAAGTTGCCTATTGGGCAACGACGAGCTCGGAGACCGGAACGTAATGCTGTCTCTTACGATACGAACACGAGCCGCGGCGCTGATTGCATTTTCGACTGTCGCACTTACTTCGGCCGGGTGCACGAACGACAAGGCGCTAACCGGCGGCACGATCGCGACCGGAACGTTCCTTCAGATTGCGCGCAGCGGCCGGCCGCTCGTCATCGAATTGTATTCGCCCTGGGCGCATCACGATTCGCTGCTGCGCAGCGGGCCGGCGGCGGACCCGACGCAACTCTTTGCCGACATCGGGACGTTTGTTTCTGGAACCGCGGGACGGAGCGCCGCGATTACCACGTTCCTTCAGGACCTGTTTGCAGGACAACCACAGATACCGCCGGCGCAATTCCCAACGGAAAGCAACGTGTTGGTTGCCGACCTCGCGCAGATGACGCCGGCAACATATCTCGGCGTTGAGTTAGGAGACCGGCTCACGGCGTCGGGACAGGTGAATCCGCATCCGACCGCGTCGTTCGGTGGCCGCGGATTGCCGGACGATGTTGCGGCGATTACGCTCGGCCTGACGTTTGGAAATCTCGTGCCGGCGATCACCAACATTCCGGATGATGGCCGCGAGAAAGACGGTCGCAACGGCACGCCAAACTTGGCCAACGATAACGTGACGTCGCTGACGCCACCGAAAAAACACTACCAGATCGGTTATCCGTACGTCTTCTTGCAGAATCCCTACGTCGGTCAGCCGATCTAGTGCAACGGGCCGGGACCGCCGAAGTTAACCGTAGAAGGGCGCTCGGCAAGCGGACCGCGCGCCGCGTGGGGATGTAGCTCAGCTGGTAGAGCACTTGCTTCGCATGTAAGGGGTCGGGGGTTCGAGTCCCCCCATCTCCACCAAAAACGCGCCGATTTCATTAGCTTTTTTGGGGATCGGCGTTTTGTTTAGCGGGAACAGCGTCGGCTCGATGACGACCATTTGACGACCAATGTTGACGCCCGCGAAGATGCGATCCATCGTCAACGCCGCCTGTCGGCGAGCGCCTTCGAAGAGGTGACCGCAGCGATCGAGGACCATGCGTGTGCTCGCGTGGCCGTTGCGTCGCGCGACCAAGATGGGATCGGCGCCTTCTTCGATAAGAAATGAATTCGACGAGTGCCGCAGCGAGTGGAAGTC
>JAFAXE010000005.1 GCA_019241305.1 Vulcanimicrobiota bacterium | reverse complement strand
TTCCTGAAAGCGGGGTGTCGTCATCGCTGCATATAAAGGGAACCGGCAGCTTTGCGGTTCCCGTCTTTCACGGTAAGTTTTTTCGCGCAAACAGCTTCACATTCGATACGCTGATTTCCGACGACTACAACGTTAAGATCGCAAACTCGGGCCAGGTGCTGTTTGCCGACTGGGGACAATTCCACGTCGAAGGCGACAACGTCGTTTTGCAGTTTTCTCGCGAAGGCGGAGGGCAACAGCAAGACGTGGCGTTTGACCTGCGGAGCACGTACATTGGCCTTGGCGTACAGGGTAACAATGTCGGCTTTACGGTTCACGAACAGCCGCCCGGACCGAAGGTCTGGGTCACGGAACACGGACACTTCCGCGGCTATGTCGACTACGGCCGCGTGGCCGGGTACGCCTTTACCTTGTTGCTCGGCGTGTTGATCGGTCATCACTAATTTCAATGACGGAACCGCAGCGCCCCGGCGAAGGCCACGGAACAGAAGATTCGGCGCTCTGATCATTTCAGTAACGCTGCTGTCTTGCCCTCAATAAACACACCAAGCCAGGGCGGCTCGCTGAGCGCTTCTTTTGCCGCCCTTCGACTGCGCCGCTTCGCGGCTCCGCTCAGGGTGACACCGCTGCGCTTTAGTTTCCATCCTTAGGGCGCCCCCTTCGACTCCGTTCGGTGAGCGAAGCTCACCTCGCTTCGCTCAGGGTGACACAGGTTTTCGTGCTACCAGGCCGCCCGGTTGTTTGGCATGCCGCTACAGCGTTTTCAGGTCAAAACCGCCCTTCGACTCCGGCGCTTCGCGCCTTCGCTCAGGGTGACACGCAAATCGCTAATGCTACCTCGAACTACGTTAGGCCGGGAGGTCTTTGGGGCGGTCGGCGTAGACGAGGGTCGGCTGTTCTTTGCGCTCGATCACGTCTTTGTTGATGACGCACTTCTTCACGCCGATCAAAGACGGCAAGTCGTACATCACGTCGAGCATTACTTCTTCCAGAATCGACCGTAGGCCGCGGGCACCGGTCTTGCGGCCCTGCGCCTTGATGGCGATCGCAATCAGGGCTTCCTTCGTGAACGAGAGATCGACGCCGTCCATCCCCATAATCTTCTGGAACTGACGCACCAACGCGTTACGCGGCTCGACGAGAATCCGGCGCAGTGCCAACTCGTCGAGCGCATCCAGCGTCACCACGATCGGCAGGCGGCCGATAAACTCCGGAATCAGCCCGAATTTCAAGAGATCCTCGGGCATCAGTTGTTGCAAGAGCCGACCGACACGCTGCTCCTTCTTCGATTCCGGCGTCGAGCGGAAGCCGAGCGCGTTCGAAGAGACCCGCGACTCGATCATCTTCTCGAGGCCATCGAACGCGCCGCCGCAGATGAACAGCACGTTCGTGGTATCGATCTGGATGAACTCTTGGTGCGGGTGCTTACGGCCGCCCTGCGGCGGCACGTTTGCAGTCGTGCCTTCGAGAATCTTGAGCAGCGCTTGCTGTACGCCTTCGCCGGAGACGTCGCGCGTGATCGACGGGTTCTCGCTCTTGCGCGCGATCTTGTCGATCTCGTCGATGTAGACGATGCCCTTCTCGGCGCGTTTGACGTCGTAATCTGCCGCCTGAATCAGCTTGAGCAGAATATTCTCGACGTCTTCGCCGACATAACCGGCCTCGGTGAGCGAGGTCGCATCGGCCATGGCAAGCGGCACATCCAGAATCTTGGCGAGCGTCTGCGCGAGATAGGTCTTACCGCTGCCCGTCGGCCCGACGAGCAAAATGTTTGACTTCTGCAGCTCGACGTCGTCGGCCGCCCCACCCATGTTGACGCGCTTGTAGTGGTTATAAACCGCGACCGCGAGACTCTTCTTCGCCCGCTCCTGACCGATGACGTACTGGTTCAGGATATGGTTGATTTCTTTTGGCTTGGGAATATTGCGCAGCCGCAAATTCTCATCGACGTTCTTATAGAGCTCTTCCTCGATGATCTCGTTGCAGAGCTCGATGCACTCGTCGCAAATGTAGACGCCGGGACCGGCGATGAGTTTGCGTACCTGCTCCTGCGACTTGCCGCAGAAGCTGCACTTCAACTGCCCCTTCTCGTCGCCGAAGCGGAACACGTTACCGTCGCGTTTCAGGTCAGCGCACTCTGGCCGGTGCGCTGCTCTTTCGAGAAAATGTGGTCCACGAGCCCGTAATCTCGCGCCTCCTCGGCCGTCATGTAGTAGTCGCGATCGATGTCTTTGAGGATCTGCTCGTGTGGCTTCTTCGTCGTTTTCTCGTAGATGCTTGCTAGCATGTTTCGGGTCGCGATGAGGTCGCGTGCGGCGATCTCGACATCGGTCGCCTGGCCGCCGAGTTGCTGGACCCAGGGCTGGTGGATCAGGATTTTGGCATAGGGGAGCGCGTACCGTTTGCCCGGCGCGCCGCCGGTGACCAAAATCGACGCCATCGAGGCCGCCATCCCCGCACAAATCGTGGCTACATCGGGTTTCACGAGCTGCATCGCGTCGTAGACGGCCAGCCCCGCGGTCACGCTCCCGCCGGGGCTATTGATGTACATGTCGATATCTTTATCGGCGTCTTCACGCTCCAGGAACAGCAACTGCGCGATCACGAGGTTGGCCAGATGGTCATCGACCGGGCCACCGACGAAGATGATGCGGTCCTTGAGCAGGCGCGAGTAAATATCGAACGCACGCTCGCCCCGCGCGCTCTGCTCGACGACCATCGGCACCAGGTGACCCACCAAAACGTCCCTTCCTCGAATCAAGACGCGGACGCCGCGGCCCGCCCCTAGGTTGAGTACGAATGAGCCCCGGAAGTTGCTTCAACCGTCGTTCCGTGTGCCGCGCACGCTTGCCTTGACGGTCATTTGCCAGCGGAAGCGACAAGCCGCTCCAGCGCCATCGCACGCTCCCTCCAGCGCTGGGTCTCTAGGAACTGAAAGACCTCCGCTGCCGCCGCGGCCATCTGACGCAAAAACCCCGCCTCGTCGGGATCGAGGATTCGTCCGTTGGAATGGGCTCCGTAGACCGCAAATCCGAAGAAGTCTCGCTGCGACGCGATACTGACCGCAAAAGCCGTCGACGGGAAGGGTCCGATTTCCGCGTCGGTTTCAGCAAGGTCGCCGACGAGCACACCTGCGCGCTCCTTTCCAATGCCTCGTGCGAGCGGATGATCGACGCTGATTTCATGCGGTATGATGCCTTTGCCGGTGATGGCGACACGGCGAAAGACCGTCTCGTTGGCGCGTTGCCGGTACACGGCCGCAGGGAGCAGGTCCATGGTGGTGGCGATGTCCGAAAGCATCGCGTCGAGCTGCTCTGCCGATGAGGCGCCGCGCATCGCTTCAATCGCGTTCTCGGCTTTCCGCGCCATCGCGCGACGACGACGGAAGAGCACGACGCCGACGATTTCGTCTACACGCGCGTGAATCCAGTTGAGTGCGAGTCCAAACGCGACCGTCACGAGCGCTTCCAAGACGAGCACCAGTCGCGTTCCGCTAAGCACTTTCCCGCTGAGCCAATCCATAACGCTGATTGCAATTGCGGCTAGCGAGGTAATGACGGCATAGACGAGCGACCGATCGATCACGAATCCCACGTCGAGGACGCGCTGGCGCAGCACCGCATATCCAAGTGCGAGGAACATCATCGCTGCGCCGAGCGACGAGAAATTGATCAACAGGGGACCGATGCCGCCGGTGCGCGCGCTCGGCACGACGCCGAAGAGCAGGTTATGCAGCTCGAATGTTAGCGCATTGACCACGATTCCAGCGATGGTCCAGGCGATGCGCTGACGTGCCTGCCCATGCGCGTCATTGAGCGTCGCGACGGCAAACGCCAGGACGACCAGGAACCCAATTGGTTCGACGATTGCATACAATGCCGGCCATGCCGCATACGGTAGCGGCTCCCACCGCGCCGCGACGGCGAAGGTAGCGGCCGCAACGAGAAAGAGTGCATCGCCGACGTGCATCCGCAGCCGCGCGCTGGCCGTCGAGGGCGGCGAGGGGAACCGTGTTACGAATACCAAGAGTGCGTAGATCGGCAGATCGCTGAGGAGCCATAGAATTACGAACGCGACGATGGCATACAGTCCATCCGGAAGCCAACTGAACTGCACGATGGTGGCCAAAGCAAAGGCAGGCCCCGCTGCGCTCAGCGCAAGCGCCGCCGTCATCACCGAGGGGCGCCGAAGAACCAGTAACCCTGCGACGACGCAGACGATTGTGATGGTGACTGGCTCCGCAAGGTCCTGAAGGAGCGTGCCGATGTCGCCGTGGGCGTCGAGTGGGAAGACGGGTCCCTGCATCGCGCGTACGGTCACTACCCGCCAGGAGTGACCCGGATGTCGTGCGCGAACCGCGATGGCGTAGCCCGCTGGAGACCCGCTCAGAAGACGCACGCGCTCAGCATACGTCGTTGAGGATGGGTCGATTTCATCGCCGCTGCGAAGCCCGTTATGAAACGCCACAGAGCTTTCATCGACACGGCGAACGATGAAGGTGGCGCCATGCCCAACCGCGAGGCGGATGCCAAAGTCCGTCGATGCCAGCGGAAAGAACAATTGTCCCCACCCAAGCACAATGAGTCCAAGGCACCAGGACGCCAGCAGCGAGCCGACTGCCATACTTGTGGCGCGACGACGTGAGCGTTTACGCGTGTCTACATTGCGAATTAGGTGGCTGCTTCTACGCGTTGGGCGGAGTTGAGCAGAAACTCCAGGGTTTTGCTCCGCACGATGCCGTCGATCAGCGATGGTAGATTCGGGCGCATCTGTTCCAGAATTTGCTGCGGACTCCGGCCATACTGCACCGCGAGGCTGGCAATCTCGCGTTGGATATCAGCTTCGGTGGCACGAATGTTTTCGGCTTTCGCGACTGCCTCGAGGAGTAGCCCCGTCTTGACGCGGCGCTCCGCATCGGGCCGCGACTTTTCGCGCAGTTCCTCTTCCGTTTGACCGCTGCGCTGGAGGAAGTCGCTCCATTCGACGCCGGCACGCTCCGCTTGCTTTTGCGCGTCTTCGATCATCGCATCGAGCTCGCGATCCACCATGACTTGCGGGAGCGGGAAGTCGTGGTCTTGGCGGAGCTTCTCGAGGAGTTCGCCCGTCATGGCTTGCCGGGCGCGGCTGCGATTGCCGCTTTCGAGACGCCGGCGAATATCGGCGCGCAGATCGTCCAGCGTGGGTGAGGGCGGTTCGCCGGCATCCGTTGACGTGCCGGCGGGTGCGGTGCCAGATCGCGGACGGGCAAACCGGGCGGCAAAGTCGTCGCTGAGTTCCGGCAGTTCAGGCGCTTTCACGTCGTGGACCGTGACGGTGAAGATGGCGCCTTTGCCGGCGAGTTCTTCCTTTTGATAGTCGGACGGGAAGGTCACCGGGATATCGCGCGTCTCGCCTGCTGACATGCCGACGATGCCTTCCATGAGGCCGGGGATGAAGCGGCCTTCCTCTATAGGAGTAGGCTGGTTCTCGGCCTTTCCGCCTTCAAACGGCGTGCCGTCGATCTTGCCTTCGTAGCTGAGGGTCGCCACGTCGCCAAATTGGACCGGCCGGTCTGCTGGGATAAGGACCGCCTCGCCGCGGCGGAGCGACTCTAACGCGTCGTCGACGTCTTTCTCGGAAACCGCCGTCGACGGCGACATGACCGTAAGGCCCTTGTACTGACGGAGCGCGATCTCGGGTCGGACCGCGAACTTCGCGCGAAAACGTACGTCGCCGCTATCGCCGTCCGTTGGGACTTCCTCGACGTGCGCGCGCTCGACCGGCTCGAGATTGTTCTCTTTGAGGGCCTGGCTGTATGCGTCGTTGAGCACCGCGTCGCGGGCGCGTTCTTCGATTTCATGCGTACCGTAGTGCGCTTCGAACAGTTTACGGGGTGCTTTTCCCGGACGGAAACCGGGCAGCCGCACGTTGCGGACGAGTTCGCGGAACGCGCGTTCGCGGGCCTTTTCCAACTCGCCGGCTGGAACGGACAACTCGAGCTCGACCAGCGTGGGGTCGAGTCGTTTCAGGTTACTCGTGGCAGGCAACGGTCTCGGCGATTCCTCAGCGAGCGAGAGTTAAAAACGGCGGCTGGGGGACCGCCGTCACCAAAAAACTGGAGCGGAAGACGAGACTCGAACTCGCGACCCTCGCCTTGGCAAGGCGATGCTCTACCACTGAGCTACTTCCGCGCTTGGGGGCGTCTCTCCGATTCGCCCGGGGCGGCAGTGACCCTGGCCGCTACTGGGACGGCCGCAGGAACATTCCGCCGATCTTGCCGTCGCTATCGAGCGCGAACGCCCAGGTCGCCGTTACCGATTTGAAGGTTGCACGGTAGCGATAGACGGTGACGCCCTGCGCCACTTGAGAATCGATAAACGTAAACGCTGTTGGTGAGCCAAGCGGCGCGAGTTGCGTCGAGAGTTGCTTTGCCTGCGCGTCGGTCAACGCGGCGCTCATCTTAGCGTCTAACTGCGAACGATCGATGCTGCCCGTCAAGATGCGGTTGAGCCACTCTCGTGCGCGCGACGTTACCGCTGCACTTGGTGATGGGCCGGGTACCGGCGAGGCGGCGCTCGGTGAGGCGGGCGCCGTAGCAGCAGAGGTTGCCGCGGGGGACGGCGCGGGGGTTGACTGCGCACTCACGGCAGCCGGCGCAGAGGCGCACAAACACGCCGCAAGAAGTGCGAGGGTCCGGACGTTCATGTTGCGCCGTTCCCGCACGCACGGCGGCCCGCCTCTTTCAACGGACCGATGCGCTTTTCGTATTTCGGCGTTGGCGGAATTGGGCGGCAGTTGGAACCATGAATGTATGCCGCACAAAGGATGACGTGGTTGCAATGGGGTCGGGGTGAGTCGTTCAGCGACCGAGCCGGGGATCGATGCCATGCACGCTGACGGGTATCGTGCTGAGTCCCTTATACGTGCGCTCCTCTTCCCAGTGTGGCCACCAGCCTTGTACCAGCGTATCCATTGGCTGCCAGATAACCACCCATCCAGCCACGATGAGGCTCTCGCTGGCCAGCACGCGGAGGCTTTCAGGGATAAAGAGCAGCCGCTGCACCGCCGTCGACGCCACAAGACTCACTCCGAAAAACGCCAAGCCGATGAGCAGCGTTCGGATGCCAACCCACCGCATCGCCGCCAGCTTCTGCTGCGCCTGAGCAATCATGTGCGCGCAATAGCGAAGGATTGCACGTTTGACGCGCGCCTCCGTGTGTGGGGTCATCTGCTCCTGCGGCACGAGGATACGCAACTTCAGCGTCTTCAGGCGTGAGACGAGATGCGGCAGTTGGGCTACTGCGGCGATGCTCGGTACGCCGCCGATCTCATCCGCAAACGGATCGAATTTGTGCTCTCGAAAGAGCTCCGCGACGTCGCGAACTTGGACGGTTATTTCACTCGATCGATGCTGGTGCATGAATGCGGTCCTTCTGCGCAAGCCAACGGTACCCGTGCTTACGCGGTCCTTCGACTCCGCGAACTGCGCTCACGCGCAGCTCGCTTCGCTCAGGATGACACGGTTACCAAAGGGCACGCACGAAAGCGATGAAACGG
>JAFAXE010000078.1 GCA_019241305.1 Vulcanimicrobiota bacterium | reverse complement strand
CGATTCCTGCAGGAGGTCGCGCTCCGGACGCGATCGTTCCGTCGTTCGAGGCGGTCTGCGCGCTGCTGGCGCCGTCGCTTGAGCCGACGGATTCTTCCAAGCGCAACGCTCCGCTGCGCGGCTCGGTCTAACTCCTCGTGAGCCTCGACTCCATCGTCATCAAAGGCGCGCGCGAGCATAACCTCAAGAACGTCGACCTGACGCTGCCCCGCAACCGGCTTATCGTTATCACAGGGCTAAGCGGTTCGGGCAAGTCGTCGCTTGCTTTCGACACGATCTATGCGGAAGGCCAGCGACGGTACGTCGAGTCGCTGTCGTCCTATGCCCGGCAGTTCCTGGGGCAGATGGAGAAGCCGGAGGTCGACTACATCGAGGGGCTGTCGCCCGCCATCTCGATCGATCAGAAATCGACGTCGCGCAATCCCCGCTCCACCGTCGGGACGGTCACCGAGATCTACGATTACTTGCGGCTTCTCTACGCGCGCATCGGAAAGCCGCATTGCTACAAATGCGGCCGCGAAGTGAGCGCGCAATCCAGTCAACAGATCGTCGATCAAATCCTGGATTTGCCCGAGGGGACGCGCGTTCAGGTTCTCGCGCCGGTGGTGCGCGGCCGCAAAGGTGAGTATCAGAAACTTTTCGAGGAATTGTCGCGCGAGGGATTCGCGCGTGTGCGTATCGATGGTGCAATTCGCGAGCTGCGCGACGTCGTCGGCAGCGGCAAGGCGGAGCTCGACAAGAAGCGCAAGCACACGATCGAAGTCATCGTCGACCGCCTGGTCATGAAGCCGGACGGGCGCCAGCGTTTGACCGATAGCGTCGAGACGACGCTGCGGCTTTCGTCCGGCATCGTTTCGGTGTTGATCGAGCCGTCGCGCACGGGACAGCAGGAGCAACTGCGATTCAACGAGGGGACGGTGAAGGCAACGCCGGCGCCGCGCGAGTTGACGTTCAGCGAGAAGCTCGCGTGCGTCGAGTGCGGCCTTTCCTTTGAAGAACTGGCGCCGCGGCTGTTTTCGTTCAACTCACCGTACGGAGCGTGCCCCGATTGCACGGGGCTTGGCGTGAAAATCGAGATCGATCCCTGGAAGGTGATCCCCGATCGCACGAAGTCGATCGAGGAAGGCGCGATCGTTCCCTGGAGCAAGTCGCTCGGGAGCGGCCGCTTCCCCTCGATGAATCCGTATTATCTGCAGCAAGTGGAAAAACTACTGCGATCGCGGCGCGTGAAGATGTCGACGCCGATCGAACGGATGCCGTCGGATTTGGTCGATACGCTGCTCTACGGCTCGGAGAAGAAGGAGCGCTTCACGTACGAAACGCGCAGCGGCCACTCCTGGAGTTACGAGGCGCAGTTCGAAGGCGTCGTCAATAACCTGCAACGCCGCTATCAAGAGACGTCGAGCGACCTTGTCAAGGAAGATATCGAGAAGTTCATGTCGGCGAACAGTTGCGGGACGTGCGGCGGCGCGCGCCTGAAGCCGGAGGCGCTCGCGGTAACCGTCGGTGGCGTGAACATCGATCAGCTTACGAAGATGTCGGTGGAGAGGGCGGAGGATTTCTTCCGCGACTTCAAGCCGACGGAGCGCGAGGAACTGATCGCGCACCAGATACTCAAGGAAATCCGTGCGCGGCTCGGCTTTTTGGCGAACGTTGGCCTGGTGTACTTGAACTTGGCGCGTAGCGCGACGACGCTTTCAGGAGGCGAGTCGCAGCGAATTCGGCTGGCGACGCAGATTGGCTCGTCGCTGGTCGGCGTATTGTACATTTTGGATGAGCCGTCGATTGGGCTTCATCAGCGTGACAACGACCGGCTCTTGGCCACGCTCAAGACGCTGCGCGACCTCGGCAACACGCTGCTCGTGATCGAGCACGACGAGGACACGATGCGCGAGGCGGACGTGATCGTCGACATCGGGCCGGGCGCGGGCGCTGAGGGCGGCGAGATCCTGACGGTTGGCTCGCTCGATGAGATCATGCAGGAGCCGCGCTCGTGGACCGGCGCGTATCTCTCCGGCCGGCAGTTCATCGCAATTCCGAAGCACCGGCGTCCACCGCGTTCATGGCTTTCGGTGAAAAACGCGCGGTGCAACAATATCGAAGGACTCGACGTGGACGTTCCGCTTGGCGTCTTTTGTTGCGTAACGGGAGTGAGCGGCAGCGGCAAGTCCAGTTTGGTGAACGGCGTCATTACGAAGGCGCTGAATCAGCATCTCCATCACCAGCCAGCCGGCGGAACGTACGGACGCGTGCGCGGTGCCGAGGCGCTCGACAAGCTGGTCGTGATCGATCAATCGCCGATCGGGCGTACCCCGCGGTCAAATCCGGCAACGTATACCGGAACGTTCGATTTGATTCGTGAGCTCTATTCGCTCGTACCGGATGCGAAAATGCGGGGCTACGGGCCTGGACGGTTTTCGTTTAATGTCAAGGGCGGCCGCTGCGAGGCGTGCCAGGGCGACGGCATCATCAAGATCGAGATGCACGTTCTGCCGGATGTGTACGTGCCGTGCGAAGTCTGCAAGGGCAAGCGCTACAATGCCCAGACGCTCGAGATCAGGTATAAGGGGAAGTCGATCTCCGACGTGCTCGAGATGCGCGTCGACGAGGCGTGCGAGTTTTTCTCAGCCCAGCCACGGATTCACAATCGGCTGGGCACGATCGCCGACGTGGGGTTAGGCTATATCAAGATGGGTCAGCCCGCAACGACGCTTTCCGGCGGTGAAGCGCAGCGCGTCAAACTTGCGACAGAGTTATCGAAGCGCGCTACCGGCCGAACCTTCTACGTTCTCGATGAGCCGACTACCGGTCTGCACTTCGCAGACATCCACAAGTTGCTGGATGTGCTGAAGCGTCTTGTCGGTCTCGGCAACACGGTCATTACGATCGAGCACAACCTCGACGTTATCAAGACGGCTGACTATGTGATCGATCTCGGCCCTGAAGGCGGCGATCGGGGCGGCGAAATCGTCGCTACGGGCACGCCCGAAGAGATTGCCGCGTCGCCTCAGTCGTTTACGGGTCAGTATCTGAAGGACGTGCTAAAAGATGCACGCGCCCACGGCCGCATGGCCGCCGACCGCCAACACATGGAAGAACTGGAGCGCGAAAACTTGGCGGTGCTTCAGGACTTGGTGCAAGGCGACCGCGTCGCAGTCGAAGCATAGCCTACCGCTCCGCTGACTCAACAGTGCCTTCGCTGTGTCAGCCTGAGAAAAGTGCAACGAATGATGTGTCATCCTGAGCGAAGCGAAGCTGAGCTCTGCTCAGCGAAGCGGAGTCGAAGGATCGCGCGCCGCCGATTTCATGTCAGATCGACGACGGAATGTCGACAAAGCCCGAACTGAACCACTTTATGCGTAGCGGCACTTTTGCATCGGCGATCGACTCGTCACTGACATCCTTGCCCATCCCATAGTTTATTTGCGTGTCAGGCTGCTTCACAATGCTAATCACGACGACGAGGCGGCTACCGGCCGGAAAGGCCCAGCTCGTCAACCTGCTAGCAGTAAAGTCGAGTCGTTGGCGCCGGCCGGGTGTGAGTAATTGCCGACGGCTCGCATCGCGAACGTAGCTGGCCCGCGCCTGGTAGTAGGTGACCGGCACGTACTTGCCCTTCGGCGTCACCTGGTAGAGGCTGACGTTGAAGTCGAAGTCCCGTTTGTTGACGACGAAATCGAGCCGTCCTGAGAAAAGACCGCTGAGGTCGAACGGTCGCGCAAACGCCTGGCTCTCATACGCGACTCCGAGATACGTGTCAAGCCCGGTCGCCGGCGGCTCGCGATTGAGATCGCTCCGATCCGCGAAGTTGACTTCTTGCGAGACGAACGTGTCGCCCGTAGGGCTGGGCGTGCTAAGCCGGTGCATGCCTTCCAACGGCCTCGCGTCGAGATGGAAGTGGAGCATGCGGGCATGCATTGCGTCAATGGAGGGAGTATGTTTCCATTCGTTCGCACCCATCACTTCGTAGTTGACGTTGTCTTGAAGGATTGCTGGCCTTGGCGCACCCCTGAAGATGTAGTCAAACCACTCGTAACGAAGGAGCCCGATATCGATGTGCGCTGCTGGGTCGATCCGGTAGCCGTCGACAACGTTGACGTCACCGCCGAGCGTCGTGACCGTCCCGCGTTGGCCGCGGATGTGGTCGTACGGACCGATCAATAGGTAATTCTTCGCTTTCGGATTGTACTTGTGGTACTGCGTGAAGTAATACAGGCCGCCGACGTCCTGTCCGGAAAGGTATCCGTCCGTCGTGAGCGACGGGATGTCGATCCGTGCGAACTCTTCGCGGTACGGAAGTAGTCGTTGCCAGTAGGCGTCGTAGCTCGGATGGTTGAGCCATTCATCCCAGATCGGATTGGCGACGCCGTCGATCTGATCCATAGCGCGATACGGCTTGCCACTCGCGTACCACGCGTTCTCGATCGCGATAAAACGGTGTGGATCGCCTTCGCCGCTTGCGTCGAGCCACTTGCCGCGCGTGACGTACGGAGGCCAAGGGTACGAGAAACTCTGGAACACGTTGCGTTCCATCGGTGTGTCGATCCCCGGCGCATTGGGAACCGACGGCATGATCGCCTTGAGTGCGGGAGGCATATGTTTGGCGGCAGCCCACTGCACGAAACTGTTGTAGCTGCCACCGAACATCCCGACGCGCCCGTCACTCCAAGGCTGCTTCGCAATCCAGGTGATCAAGGTCGCAGCGTCCGCGCCGTCGTGCTGGTACGGTACGATTGTGTCTGGGCTGCACGCTTTGCCGCGCGTGAAGCCGACAACGCTAGCGTAGCCACGGGACGCCGGCCCGCGTGCCTCGCTCAAGTAGGCGAGGCGATCCGCGTAAATCGTGTATTGCAGCAGCGTCGGCACGCGAGGCGGGCCGGAGCGCGGACGGTAAACGAAGGCGCAAATGCTCGCGCCATCGTCAGTCTTGATAAGCAGGTCGGTTTCGACGACGTAGCGCCGACGATCATCGTCGGCGACCAGGAGTTCAGCCAACGGTTTGGAGGCACCGAGCATCTCAGCGTCTTCGTAATCGTTTACCAACGTCAGTGCGTCGGTCAGCGATATCTCGCTCTTGCCTCTTTGTGCCGCAAGGTCGTTCTGAACTCCCGCTTGCAGCACCGCGAGGCTGACGGAGAAGCTTCGGACGACGATCGCGGAGGTCCGGTCGTCTAGGGCGTCGACGTGTTGCCGAAACGATCGTCTGAAAGCGGCGTCGAATGTGGCGCCATCATTGGTTTGCGAGATCTTCGCGTCGGTGAAGATCTGATGGGAGACGTACGCAATCGCAGCATCCGGCTCGCCGGCCCAGCGCAGAGTGCGCAGAAGGGAGAGCGTTTCGCGAGCCGCCTCGTACTGGCCAGCGACGATCTCTAGTCGGAAGCGGTTGTCAAGGTAGCGGTTCTGATTCGTCTCTCTGTATGATGCGAGCACGGCCCTGGCGAGGTCCGGCATCGCTTTTGCGCGTATCCTCGCGTCATCGACCGCAGCAGCAGGGAACGCAAACCGCTGTGCTGCGGTCGCCGGAACAGCGGTAGCTAGGAGCGCGGCTAGGACGACGCCTGTCGACTGCATGGCGTGCTGCTAGAGCGGCAGGTGACAGCAAATCCTCTGGCCGGCGAATTTTCAGGCTGCCAAATCTCGTTTCTTGAAACGAGCTGTCAGGGCGACGCCGTCATGAAGATCGGGATGTAGTTCCTGCCGGATGTCTACGTGCTGTGCGTTGTGTGCAAAGAGAAACGCTACAACGCGCAGACGCTCGAGATGAAATATAAAGGGAAGTCGACGACCTTGCTGATGAGGAAGTTGACTTCCAAGTAGCGCCTACTGAAGCGCTTCTTCCAGGTGTAAAACGTTTCGTGGACGCGCAGCTTGCGAATGATTTCGGCGACCGGCGTGCCGGCTTCAGCTTGGCGCAGAGCCAAAGCGGTCTGCTCGGGCGAGTGGCGTTTGCGCACAGGCAAAACCTCCCATTAGCGATGAGGATCTTGCCAAAATTTCGCGAGTCGCGGTGGTCCACTTTTTTGGGGCGCGGGTCCCCACTAGCATAGGCGCTTCAGCGTCAGCATTGCTTCAGGTCTATTTGCAACGTGTCGACAAGCCGGCAAAGGGAAAGGGGGCCGCCTTCTTGGGGGCAGGCCCCCGTAGAACCCTGGATCGTCACGTTACTACTGGACGATCATCTCCGCGGGCCAGTCGATCCCTGTGTTTTGACCCGAAATGACCCTGATGGGAGCGACGTTCCCATTCGAGCCCGCTGCGAAGACGAGGATGCTGGAGACCTGTTGCGCATTCTCAACGCCGACGAAGATCGTCCCGTCCTTGGCAACGGCGATGCTCAGCGCGCCGTACCCGCTCGGAATCTGTGTGTTGCTGCCGGCGATCACGGCACTCGGCGACGCGTTTCCGGTTGCGCCGGGCGCAAACACGACCACGTCGCTCACGTTCGAGACGTATAAGTATCCGCGCTTGTCGAGGGCGATGCCGGTCGTTTCCACGAGGCCAGTGCGCGATCCAGCGATGACATTGTACGGCGCGACGTTTCCGTTGTCAGATGTATGGAATTCCTGCACTGCGGTCCATGCACCGGTGTAGATCGTGTTACGATCGACGGCGATGCCGCCGTCGCTGCTTATCCCCGTTCGTGCGCCGAAAAGGACGTGGTTGTCCGACGGGCAGCCTGACTGCTGTTTCGGGGCATAGACCTCAATGGCATCGCTCGGTGCATGGTAGCCGCCGTAGTACTTTACGTAGAGGTTGCCATGACGATCGAATGCGATTTGACCCGGGACGCCGGGTTGTTGACCACGGCCGCACGTAATCGTGGCGGAGGGCGCAACGTTGCCGTGGGCGCCTGGGGCATAGAGTGTGACGGAGTTAGAAGACTCGGAGACGGCGATCTGGCCGCTCGTCGCCATAGCCATGCCTTCGGGTTCGTAGATCTTCGTTCGGCTGCCGGCGATTCCAGTGAACGGGGGGACGTTCCCGTTCGCCGTCTGTTGGAATGCCGTGACGGAGAACGCGAACTGGTTGACAGCGTAGACCATCGGCTGTGAGCCGTGGGCGGCCATCGCGGTGCGCGGGAGCGGTGCTGGCCGAGCAGCAGCTACGACTGGGAGAAGTGAGCCGAGACCGGCCGCTGTGACGGCATAGGCCGCGAAATAGCGAACAAACCTCATGCTGGGAGAATCCTTTCTGATGTACCGGGAGCTCTTCGGCGAAGAGGCGCCCTCTTTTACACTGTTCGCGACAAGTGTGAAGAAAGTCTGAAGCCCCCCGCGGGTGCCCCAGCACGAAGCGGAAGATGTAGGCGGGGCTACTGTGAACCTATCGCGCCAGATCGTACCGGTCCAGGTTCATAACCTTTGCCCATGCGGCGACGAAGTCGTCCACGAACTTTCGGCCGGCATCTGAGCTGCCGTAGACCTCCGCGAGAGCCCGCAACTCAGAGTTTGCACCGAAGATGAGATCGACACGCGTGCCCGTCCATTCTTTCGCACCAGTCTTACGGTTGTAGCGCTCGTACGGACCTTTTCCGTCGTTGCCGGTTTTCCACTCGCCGTTCATGTCGAGCAGATTGGCGAAGAAGTCGTTCGTTAGCACGCCGGGCCGTTTCGTGAACACGCCGTGTTGTGAACCGTCGGCGTTCGTGTCGAGCACCCGCATGCCGCCGACCAAAACGGTCATCTCGGGCGCGCTCAGGTTGAGAAGTTGCGCCTTGTCGACGAGCATCATCTCGGTTGGAATCCCGAGGTCGTACTTGAGATAGTTGCGGAACCCGTCCGCCATCGGTTCGAGCACTGAAAACGACTCGACGTCCGTTTTCTCTTGCGATGCATCGGTACGTCCGGGCGTGAAGGGCACCGTGACATCGAAGCCGGCGTCCTTCGCGGCTTTCTCCACGCCGGCACATCCCGCAAGCACGATGAGGTCGGCCAGGGAAATTCGCTTCCCATTTGGCTGCGCACCGTTGAACCGCTGCTGAATGTCCTCCAGTGTCTTCAGGGCCTTCGCCAATTCCGCGGGGCGGTTGACTTCCCAATCCTTTTGCGGTGCGAGCCGAATACGTCCGCCGTTGGCGCCGCCGCGCTTGTCACTGCCGCGGAACGTCGACGCCGAAGCCCATGCGGTCGAGACCAGTTGCGATACCGAAAGTCCGGAGTCCACAACGTCCTTTTTGAGCCGGGCGACGTCGTTCTCATCGACGAGGGCGTGATCGACGCGCGGCACGGGGTCTTGCCAAATGAACTCTTCGGCCGGAACCTCGGGACCCAGATAGCGCGGACGCGGTCCCATATCGCGATGCGTCAGTTTGAACCACGCGCGAGCGAAGGCGTCGGCCAGCTCGTCGGGATGCTCGTAAAACCGGCGCGAGATCTTTTCGTAGATGGGATCTTCACGCAGCGAAAGGTCCGTTGTGAGCATCGTCTGCTTATGGCGCTTCGACGGGTCGTGTGCGTCGGGAACCGTGGGCGCGCCGTTCTTGGCGACCCACTGGAATGCGCCGGCCGGGCTCTTCGTCAGTTCCCACTCGTTCTTGAAAAGCGAGTCGAAGAAGTTGTTGCTCCATTGCGTCGGCGTCGTGGACCACGTCACCTCCGGGCCGCCGCCGATCGTGTGAGGACCAAAACCGCTTTCGTACGCACTCTTCCAACCAAGACCCTGATGCGTTAGATCGGCACCTTCCGGCGCGACTCCAACGTGCGACGGGTCGCCGGCGCCGTGCGTCTTTCCGAATGTATGTCCGCCGGCGATGAGCGCGACGGTTTCTTCGTCGTTCATCGCCATGCGGCGGAACGTTTCCCGAATGTCGATCGCCGCCGCTTTCGGATCCGGCTTGCCGTTCGGGCCCTCCGGATTCACATAGATAAGTCCCATCTGTACCGCGGCGAGCGGATTCTCGAGCAGCCGTTCGCCGGCGTAGCGCTCATCGGCGAGCCAAGTATCTTCCGCGCCCCAATACACCGACTCATCGGGTTCCCATTGATCCGGACGTCCGCCCGCGAAACCGATCGTTTTGAATCCCATCCCTTCAAGCGCCACATTGCCGGCGAGCACGAGCAAATCCGCCCATGAGATCTTGCTGCCGTATTTCTGTTTCACCGGCCACAATAAGCGGCGCGCTTTGTCGAGGTTGACGTTATCCGGCCAACTATTCAGAGGCGCAAAGCGTTGTTGTCCACCTCCAGCGCCGCCGCGGCCGTCGCCGATGCGATACGTCCCTGCCGCATGCCACGCCATGCGGATGAACAGCGGTCCGTAATTGCCGAAGTCGGCAGGCCACCAATCCTGCGAATTCGTCATGATTGCGTGAATGTCGGCCTTGACCGCGGGCAGGTCGAGCTTCGCGAATTCTTTCGCGTAGTCGAAATGTTGTCCCATCGGGTCGGATTCTGCGGAGTGCTGACGCAAGATTGACAGACGAAGCTGTTCGGGCCACCAATCGCGATTGAAGCGAGCGGCGCCGCGCTTCGGGCTAACGTGGACAGGACACGCGCTTTGAGTCAAGCTTCGAGCTCCTTGATGTTCGGGGGGGATGGTCTCGTAGCGCCCCTCTACTTCCGCGAACGAGAACCGGACCTGCTCGCCCGCGGGGGGTTACCACGATATGACCCGGCGGCTCGCGCGCCCGGTTTCGGGGACGGCACCTAGTCTTAATATCTTAGTTGACAGCGGTCAGGTCCGACGCTATCATGACTTAGAATTTTAGTTCCGGCGTGAAACGTGGAGTCGTTAGGCCGGTAGATGTTTGCGTGACGCAAGGCCTTGCCGGACGGCGGACTGCGGCGGTACGGCGATGCTCTCGCGCGTCACATTCCAAGGTGAAGGCATGGTAACGAAGGACCTCATTCGAGCCATTTTCGTGGATGCGCATCGGCGCCACGAATCGCAACGTCGCTATCGCGACCTGTTGGAGCGCGCGCGCTCATCGACCGAGGCGACCACTTCGCGCAAGCCATAGAGCCCCGCAGCCGTGTAGACGGCGGGGCTCCGGAGCAGTTGCTACGGGGCTAGGCGAAGACTACATGCGCCAGACGGTGCCGTTGGCCCAGCGCACCATCGTCGCTTGGCACAGCGCCACGTGCTTGCCGGCGTACGTCACGTCGTTATACAGGCTAAAGTGGTGCTGGATCAGCGTGCCGGGAGCGAAATCGCCGTCGTCGGTGACGTGGCGGATGAAGTGGCTTGCCGCGTTACGGTAACCGACCGCAAACGTAATGTGCTGCGCCGCTTGCCGCCCGCGATTCACGTAGTTGATCTGCGTTCCGCTTGCGAGCCGGCTCATCGGCTTCGGAACGGTGATGAAGCACTGTTGAATTTGGATCGGGCCCCGCGCGAACGCCGGCGTGGCGGGAGCGAGTGCGGCCGCTGCGGCGAGCGCCGCAAGCATGAACTTGGGGACACGAAGCATCACAAAAACTCTCCCTTGGCTAGTAAAGCAGGTAAGCTAAAGTAGCGTTTCTGCCCCTTCGGGTTCTGGTCCCGCTCGACTCCGGAGAGACTCCGGGACGTCGGCGGGACGTCGCCTCCGCTAGGGTGGCTCCTAAGGAGGAGGTCATCCATGCTTTTCACGCCACCCATCTCGCGTTCCGCGGCGGCAGCCGTTCCGCGCGCGTTTGCGCTCGCCGGCTTCACGTCCGGCTCCGCCAACGCCGCGCTTCCGTACGCGCAAGTCGCGTCCGGTCTCCAAGTCGTCGGCGGTCATCTCCGGCCCGACATCGTCCGGGCGCCGGTTGTCGGCACGCTGCCACCCTCGCTGCGGCTCCATCTCTCGATCGGACTCCCGCTTCGAAACTACGGCGCCTTGCGAACCCTCGCGGCGGGCGTCTCCAATCCGCGCAGTGCGCACTATCGCCGTTACCTCACGCCGGCGCAATTTGCGGCGCGCTTCAGTCCTACCCAACGCGACTACGCATCAGTATTGACCTTTGCGCAAGCGTCGGGTTTTACCGTGACGCGCACGTATGGTCACCGCGCCGTCGTGAGCGTCGAAGCGCCGGTCGGCGCAATTCAGCAGGCATTTCACATCACGATGCAGACGCGCCGTCGTGCCGACGGCTCGGTTTTCTATGCACCCAGCCGTGAGCCGGCGCTCGCGCTATCCACCCCGATCCTGCACATCGACGGACTGGACAACGAACGTGTTCCGAAGCCGACGATCTCGTCCCGTGTGCCGGTCAACTCCTATCGCTCGAGTCGACGCCGCGTCGAACCCGATTGCGGCAGCGGACCGAGCTGTACGTTCGCAGGAGCGGATT
>JAFAXE010000218.1 GCA_019241305.1 Vulcanimicrobiota bacterium | reverse complement strand
GCGTCGCACGCGCCGCCTATGCGGGTGCGCTCGCACCCGACTCACCGAACGATCCCGCCGGACAGCCGTCCGTCGTCTTTCGGCTTCGCACGCACGCACCGCGATGACCGCTGCCGCTTCGAGCGGCCGGAACGGCGTATCGCGTCGCGCCGCTTTGATTGGACTCGCAGCAACGATCGCGGTCATCCCGGCGAGCTTTGCCGCGACGGGGCTCGTTGCACGCGTCCTCGTATCGCCGGTGCCACAGCGGGTCGCGACGGATTTTGCGCAGCCCTTGCCGGTGGTCACCGCGTGGGGCGGCCTCGGTGCAGCGTTGTGGGCGCTGCTCGCCGTCGCGGTCCTCGTTTCGGCCGCATCGGCGTTCGGCGCGATATTGCTTTTTCTCCGGAAACCCATCTCTGAAAGCGAAGCGTGCGTCATCATCGTCGTGGGTGCGCTCGCTGCGATGTGCGCGATGCTGACGTGGCCAGTCGTTTTTTCGAGCGACGTCTACGCCTACGCCGCGTACGGCGCGGCCGCACTGGACGGAATGAATCCGTACGTACGGCTTCCAGCAACGAGCGATCCGCTAGTCCGCGCGGCGGCCTGGCAGTGGCAAGGTCAGATCCCCGCCTGCGTCTACGGTGAAGGCTTTCTGTTACCGGCCCGGATGGTCGTTGCTGCACTTCGCGCGTTCGGCCCGGCGCCTACCCTGTTGGCGTTTCGCATCGGCGCCTGTAGCGCATTTGTGGTTGCGGTCGTAGCGCTGCGCACGATCCTCGGTCCCAACCGTCTGGGAGCGGTCGTCGCCGTCGCGCTCAACCCAGTCGCGCTGTGGAGCGCGGCGGAAGGACACAATGACGCCGCGATGGTCGCGGCCGCGCTCTGCGGTGTCGCATTGGCGGTCCGTGGAAAATCGACGGTGGGCGGAGCCTTGGTTGCGTTCTCGAGCCTCATCAAGGCTCCCGGAGCGGTGATCGGCGCCGCGCTTGCCGCGATGACCGTCCCACTTGACCGCGCGCGGGTGCGCCGATTTGCCTGGGCCGGAGCAGTCGCGTTTCTTGCAGTGCTCGCAGTTTCGCTCCCGCAGCTTTCTGCCGACACCGCGGATCTACGGCGCCACGGACACTATACGCCCGAGATTTCCCTCCAAGCGTTTGGTTTTTCTGGAGCGCAGCTGATTGCGGGCGAGCGTGCGGGGGTGGTGGGCACGCTGCTGGCCGGCGTCTTCGCTGCCGCCATCGTGCTCTACGGTTGTCGCCGGCTTGCGCGCAAAGACGTGCAAGGGATGGGGTGGCTCGCGGTCGGCGTTTGGCTGCTCATTCCGAGCCCCTATCCGTGGTACGCGATGTGGTTCTTGCCGCTCAGCGCTGTGCTGCTCGAAAAACCCGTCGGCGTCGCTCTCTGGTGGCTATCGATTGCCGTGATCTTGCGTTATCTCCCCGATGCCTTCGGATCGCTCCCCCTCGAGGCCGGATTCGTGATGAGCCTCGTCGCCCTGACGCCCCTCCTCTACGCCTTGCGCCCGTCCGGGACGGCGCGCATCGCGGCGGAGCCCCTGGCATCGTGATCCGCTTCCTTCCGCTCGTTTTCGTCACCGGGATAATCGCGTGCGCCGCGCAGCCGCCCGCGCCTCAACCGTCTGGGGCACCGGCTCAACCGACGGTCGCTCCGCTACCGTCCGCGTCTCCGTCGCCCGCGCCGACCCCTGTGCCTACGCCGGTTCCAAGCCCGTCAGCATCTCCGCCCCCAGGGCCGGCCTATCACTTCATTTACACACCGCCACCGCAAGCGGTTCGTCCGCCACCCGATACCCCGAAAATTCTCGAAATCGACTTCACCGATCAGACGATCCACACCAACAGCGACGTCGCGTTGCGTATTCTGACGACGCCAAGTGTCACGAGTGTGGTGCTTTCCGCGATGGGACATGACGCCGCGGTGCCGCAAATCGGCCCCGGAATTTGGTCCGAGCGCATGCACGTTCCGAGCGTGCCGTTTTTCTTCTTGCACACCTACAACGTCCAAGTACGCGCCGTCGCTCCGGACGGCCGCCAGGACAGCGTCAGTTTACCGGTGCGTTTGGTGCGTTGAGCGCCGCTCGGCGAATCGAAAAACGCTGCGCGCCCGACGCAAGAGCGCCGAGCGCGACGTGAAGATTTTGTCGGGGGAAAACGGGGCAGTCCGTCGTTAGGCTTGGTCGCTGCCTTCGAATTTGACGTCGATCTTCTTCGCCTGAGCCTTCGGATGGACGTTCAGCATGAGGGTGAGCATGCCGTGCTCGACCCGTGCCTGAATGTTCTCGTCGTCGATCTCCTCCGGAAGGAGCAGCGTCCGCGTGAACTGGCGCTTGTCCGACTTACCGACGATCGTCAGGACCCCGTTCTCGAGCGTGACGTCGATTTCGTTGGGTTTATAGCCCGGAACCGGAACCTCGACGGTGTAGCCGTTCTCGGTCCTCGTGATCTCGAGGCCCGTGCCGCCGCCGTAGTTCCCGAAGAAGGAGCGGAAGGGGTCCCATCCGAGCCAATCCGTCAGAGTCGGACTCGGACGACCCGCCGGCGTC
This sequence comes from Vulcanimicrobiota bacterium, assembly GCA_019241305.1. GTDB lineage: Bacteria > Vulcanimicrobiota > Vulcanimicrobiia > Vulcanimicrobiales > Vulcanimicrobiaceae > JAFAXE01. The sequence continues at coordinate 16,366 of JAFAXE010000218.1, read as the reverse complement.
GCGCCGGGGCGGTTCATCAGGTCTGCCATATCGTGTTGTGTTGACCTCCTCAGTGGTCCGGGACCGGCCTCTGGAGGATGGCGGCCCCAGCACATCGTGTTGCCACCTCATTGTATCCAACCGCTAGCAGTCTCGTCAAGAGAGTGCTAAGACTGCCAACCTTGGCTCCGAAAGCGGTGCGCAACGAAACGGCCACTCCCTACGGTTTTGGCCTGTCGCGTTGTCTCACGCTCCTACCGTACCCATTCACGAAAAAGAAGAGGCGCCACGCTAGCACCCTCCCTCGTTAGCGCACTTCCGAGTTCCAGCCGTCCACTCGGCGGCTTGGTAGAACGGCTGCGTTCGCATGCCGGCGCCTTCGCCTTACACGAGACGACGGCTGCGGCACGCCCGTACCTCTTGGCGGCGCTCTACCGTGCACTGCGTCTGCCGACGCTGGTGGTCGTACCAACACCTGACGTCGCAGAGCGCACCTTCGCGGACCTGACCTATTACTTTGGTGGTTCCGAAGAGCTCGCACTCGGACGGCCACGCGACGAAACGATCGGCGTTCTCGAGAGTCCCTCCGAGCGCAGCGCTCGCATGACGCTGCTCTGCGATCTCGCAGCGGGCAAGTCTCAGCTCGCCATCGTTCCAGTCGCTGCGCTGCGTCAGTACGTCATTCCGCCCGAGGTGTTGCGCGATCTCTCGTTCACGCTCAAGGCAGGCACGGAAATCGGTTGGGACGACTTGCAGCGGCGCCTGTACCGGCTCGGCTACCACCGCACCGACGTCGTCTCCGCCGCCGGCGAGTATGCCGTGCGCGGTGGCCTTCTCGACGTCTTTCCTGCTACCGCCGACGCGCCCGTGCGCTTGGAGTTTTTCGGCGACGCGCTCGAGACCATGCGTCCGTTCGACCTTGCGACGCAGCGCAGTCGCGATGCCGAACAGTCCGATCTCCTCGTCGCGCCCTGGACCGAGATACCGCGCGATGAGGAGCTCCGCGGCCGCGTCGCTCGTGCTGTCGCTGGTGAGCCGGGCGTTGTCTCGGCAGCGCGCGCGTATATCGCAAGCGGCGCAGATCTTCCTGAAGCGTGGCTCTCGCTCGCGTTCGATCGGCGCGCGACCCTGCTCGACTACGTCAGCCCGAGCGGCGTCGTCGTCTTGGAAGAACCAGCGATGTTGCGCTCGATCGAGCGCGCACTCGAAGAAGAGCGTTCGCGCGAAGAGCGCGTGCTGCTCGCCGAAGTATCCTCCGGTGAACTCAGCGTCGACGAAGATGCGGTCGGCGATGCGCTGCTGGCCGACGTCAGCGCGCCGCATCCACGGCTCGACGATCTCGCACAAGCGCTCCGCGCCCGCCGTCTCTTGATCGTCCCCGGCGCGATCGAAGGCGCCGAAGTGTTGCCCTGGTTACCGCCTGCGCTCGAAGATTTCGTGCTCGAAACGCGTCCCGTCGAACATTTCAACCGACAGCTTTCGCTCTTTCTCGATGCCGTGCGGCAGTGGACCGCCGCGGGTGAGTCGGTTGCCTTCGTGACATCGGGCGCCACGCGGCTCGGAGAGATGTTACGCGCCGCAGGGATCGAGGTAGAACGCGGGACCGCAACGCCGCTCTTGCGGCCGCTCGGTGGTGACGGCGCGTTTCTCGGAAGCCGCGGCAACGTGCGGGGCCCGGTCTTCGTCGATGCCGGAAGCATCGAAAGCGGGTTCACCATCCCGGCTTCGCGCTTGCGGGTGCTGGGCGACCGCGAGATCTTCGGACAACCGCCGCGTCGCGTCAAGCTGCGCGCCGTCAAAGAGGCCGTTCCCGTTACGCTTGCCGACCTTCGCGTTGGCGATTACGTCGTGCATGCGGTGCACGGCATCGGACAGTACCTCGGCCTGCGCACCGAAACGTTCCTTGGCGCGACCAGCGACTATCTCGATCTGCGATATGCAGGCACGGACCGCATGTTGGTTCCCGTGCACCAAATGCATCAGGTCCAAAAATACAGCGCAACCGAGGGGACGCCGCGCCTTTCGAAGATGGGCGGCGGCGATTGGGCGCGGCAGAAGGCGCGCGTCACCGAGGCGCTTTCGAAGATCGCAGACGGCCTCGTCGCGCTCTACGCGGAACGCGAACTGGCGCAAGGGTACGCCTTCGGACTCGATACGCCGTGGCAGGCCGAACTCGAAGAGGCGTTCCCATACGAGCCAACTCCGGACCAGCAGCGCGCCATCGACGAAACGAAGGGCGACATGGAGCGCGCGCGCCCGATGGATCGTCTGATCTGCGGTGACGTCGGCTATGGGAAAACGGAAGTTGCGGTGCGGGCTGCGTTCAAGGCTGTCGCGGACCGCGGCCAAGTCGCCGTGCTCGTCCCAACCACGCTGCTCGCTGCTCAGCACTTTCGTACGTTCGGGGAGCGCTTCGCCAGCTTTCCCGTTCGCATCGAAGAGCTGTCCCGATTTCGTAGCCGCAAGGAGCAGCAAGCAATCTTGCGTGACCTGGCAGAGGGCAAGGTCGACGTCGTCATCGGTACGCACCGTCTTTTACAGAAGGACGTCACGTTCAAGAACCTACGCCTCATCGTCGTGGACGAAGAGCAGCGGTTCGGCGTAATGCACAAGGAACGCCTCAAGCAGTTGCGTGCCTCCGTCGACGTCCTCACGTTGTCCGCGACGCCGATTCCCCGCACGCTGCAAATGTCGCTCCTGGGCGTGCGCGACCTCTCGCTGATCCAGACGGCACCCAAGAACCGCATGGCGATCAAAACCGTCGTCGTACCCGCGAGCGACGCGATCGTCCAAAAGGCGATCGCCTTCGAACTCGACCGTGGCGGACAGGTGTATTACTTACATAACCGCGTCGAAACGATTCACGGCATCGCCCGAGCACTGCAGCAGCTCGTCCCGAGCGCGCGCATCGCGGTCGGACACGGTCAAATGCACGAAGGGGAGCTCGAGCCGATCATGGCCCGTTTTATCGACGGCCACACCGATGTACTCGTCGCCACGACCATCATCGAAAACGGTATCGACATTCCCAACGTCAACACGATCATCGTCAGCGACGCCGATCGGTTTGGTCTCGCGCAACTCTATCAATTGCGCGGGCGCGTGGGACGATCGAACCATCAGGCCTACGCGTATCTCTTGTATCAAGCACACAAGGCGCTCGGCGAAGAGGCGAAGGCGCGTCTCCAGGCGATTCGCGAGTTCGCGCAGCTCGGAAGCGGCCTACAGATCGCGATGCGGGATCTCGAGATTCGCGGCGCCGGCAACCTGCTCGGCGCGGCGCAGTCCGGCTTCATCGCCTCCGTCGGCTTCGAGACGTATTGCGAATTGCTGGCAGAAGCGATCGGTGAACGCAAGGGCAGCAGGGCCGCCTCGGAGGAGGCGCTCGAGGCGGTGATCGACATCAAAATCGACGCCTTCATCCCTGCCGACTACATCCCGCAACCGTCGCAGAAGATCGCGGTGTACCAACAATTGGCCGCCGCCCGGACCGAAGCGCAGGTCGACGAAGTCGCCGCCGGCGTTCGCGACCGCTTCGGCAAACTGCCCTTGCCCTTGCAAAACCTGGTGGCGGTCTCGAAGCTTCGCACCCTCGCCCTCCACAAGCGCGTCACCCGGGTGGTCGTCGACGAGACGCGGCTGATGCTGGGCGTGGGAAGCGGCTTCACCCTCGACCCGTCCGCGCTGCCAAGGCTGCAGTCTCTGACCAAGAACCGCTTCCGCTTCGGCGATGGACGGATTCTGGTCGACCTTCCCAAGCAGGCCACCGCCACGTCCCTCCCCCTGCTGCGCTCGCTCCTCGAGGCACTCTGAAGCCGCCCCGCTCAAGCCTGCCGTAACGCACCACCCCGCAGGACCCCACAGCCCTACCCCCCGAACGTGCGTCTGTTTGCGAGGTCGAGACGGCCTCGCGTCTTCATGCAGCAACCCCGTGGAGCAACGATGACGAAGCCGTACCGCTACCTCAGCGGTCTCTCAACCGCCGCACTTGCTGTGGCGCTACTCGCCGGATGTTCGGCAAATGCCGCTAGCGGCGACATCGCCAGCGTGAATGGCCAAAAGGTCTCACGCGGCGAGTTCGATTCTAAACTGGAGGGCGGGCCCCAAGCCCGTCAGGTGCTCAATTCGATGGTCCAAGGCATCATGATCGACCAGTATGCCAAGGACAACAACATCGTCATTTCCGATGCGGATATTACGAAAAAAGAAGACGAGATCAAATCGAAGTATCCGCCCGGACAGTTCGAGCAGATTCTGAAGCAGCAGAATCTTACCGAGAGCGATGTCCGCAACATTTTGCGCGAGCAATTAGTCCTCTCTGCCGCCGTCGATAAGAACATTCACATCAGCGACAAACAGATCAAGGACTATCTCGATAAGAACCATGCAAGCCTCGATAAGCCGGAACAGGCCAAGGCGAAACACATTTTGGTCGCCGATCAGAAGACGGCCAACATGATCGAGTCGCAGTTGAAGGGCCTTTCGGGCAAAGCCCTCGACGACAAGTTCCAGGAGCTGGCCAAGAAATATTCGACCGACCCATCCAGCAAGGACAAGGGCGGCGAGCTTGGGTGGTTCCAGAAGGGCCAGATGGTCCCGGCCTTCCAAACCGCCGCATGGGCGCAGCCGATCGGCGTCGTGGGTCCGCCGGTGAAGTCACCCTTCGGGTATCACGTCATCATGGTCGAGGGCCGCAAGCCTCCGGAGAAAGCGACGTTCGCGAATTCGCAAAACCAAATCCGGGACACGTTGAAGCAGCAACAGGAGCAGATGGCGATCGGACCGTTCCTGCAGCAGCTGCGCGCCAAGGCGAACATCGTCGTGTACGACGATCGCCTGAAGGACGCGATTCCGCCTGCGGCAACTTCCGGCGCGAGCACCGCGCCCGCCCCCGCGCCGACGAAGGGCAAGTAGCCCCGAAGCGAGTGTTTTCGTGAGCCTGATCCGGATCGTCGGGCTTGGTCCCGGCGATCCCGATCTGCTCACGCTCGGCAGCCTCGAAGCGCTCCGAGCCGTGGGGCGTGCCGTGACGCTCCTCGCTCCTCCCGAGCTCGTCCTGTTCCTCGAAAGCGAAGGTGTCGCGATTCTGCGCGACCGCGTCGCCGACCAGGCGCTTTTCGTGCGCGGGAGCAGCGAACTAATCGATGCGTTCGCCATTCGTTTGGACGGCGACGCGCTCGGCGTCGGTATCCTTGGCAATCCGCTCTCCGATTTTCCCGGGTTGCCGGTGTTGCTGCGTGCGCTGGAGCGGCGCGGCGCCGATTGCGAAATCGTCCCGGGCATGCCTCGTGCCACGCTCTCAGCGGCGATCACGATGCCGCTCGTACCACTTCCGCCCGCTTCCGCGCACTACACCTGGGACAACCTCGTGGAGATCATGGCGCGCTTGCGCCGGGGCTGCCCGTGGGATCGGGAGCAGACGCATCGCTCGCTGGTACCGTATCTGATCGAGGAAACGTACGAACTCGCCGACGCGATCGAAACGCAGAGTGAGGCGGACTTGTGCGAAGAGTTGGGCGACTTGCTCCTGCAGATCGTCTTTCACGCGCAATTAGCGACGGAGCGCGGTAAGTTTTCAATCGCCGACGTCATCGACGGGCTCTCGAATAAGATGATCCGCCGTCACCCGCACGTTTTCGGGGATCAGGCGGTGACGAGCGTCGCCGAGGTGTGGGCGAACTGGGATCAACTGAAAGCGCAAGAACCGGCCGCCCGCACGCGCACGAGCCACCTCGACGGCATCCCCAAAGGGCTTGGCGCATTGCAGCGCGGCCAGAAGATGCAGGATAAAGCGGCGCGGATCGGCTTCGACTGGCCCACGATCGATGGCATCAAGCTGAAGCTGAGCGAAGAGCTGGCCGAACTGGACGAGGCGCGCCGCACCGGCGATGGGCAACGCGTGCGCGAAGAACTGGGCGATGTGATGTTCAGCATCGTGAATCTGGCGCGGGGACTTGGCCTCGACGCCGAAGGCGCGTTGCGCGAAGCGAACGAAAAATTCTATCGCAGGTTCACGTTTATGGAACGCCGCGCTGAGCAGAGTGGTCAGGTGCTGGGCGATCTTTCGCTCGACGAACTCGAGGAACTGTGGCAACTCGCGAAGATCCAGGCCGCGTAACCCTGCGCGTGCGCATGAGCGCGCACGATGCGCACTACGGCGGCAACCTTGTCGATGGGGCGCGCCTGTTGGGATTGTTCGGCGACGTTGCAACCGAACTGCTCATTCGCAGCGACGGCGACGAGGGACTGTTCGCCGGCTACTCATCGGTGGAATTCCGTGCGCCCGTCCATGCCGGTGACTACATCGAGGCCGAAGGGCGTATCGTCCGCTTCGGCAACACCTCGCGTGAAATGGAGTTCGAGGCGCGCAAAGTGATCGCACCGCGTCCTGAGTTGAGCGAAAGCGCCGCCGAAGCGTTACCGAAGCCGACCGTCGTCTGCCACGCGCGAGGAACATGCGTGGTACCGAAAGAGAAGCAACGCGACGCCGCCATTTCTGCGCGACCTCCCCAGGTCGCCGGCGCACATCCCAGCGAGACGGGCGACGCGGTTTCCGCGCTGCTGGAACGCATCAACGCGGCCTGGACGAGCCACAACCCTGAGGCGACTGCGGCGCTGCTGCGCAACGCCTTCGCGGACGACATGGTCATCCGCGGGCCGAAGTTCGAGGAGATGGCGCGCGGTCGCCACGCCTGCGTTGCCAGCTACCTCGACTTCATCCGCAAAGCCGAAGTCCATGCGTTTCATGCCAGCAAACCGATCATCGATCGCGCCCAAGAAAGCGCGATTGCCGCTTATGGCTGGTCGATCGACTACACCCTCGACGGCACGCGCTATACCGAGGAGGGGCACGACGTTTTCGCGTTTCGTCTCGTCGATGGCCGCTGGATCGCCTTTTGGCGCACGATGCTCATGGGCGACTCGGAGACCCTCGCCTAACGCGCTGAAGAACTGGCGGCAACGCTATTCTATTTTCGGCGTGGTGATCCATGGCGCACGAAACCGCGTGCGAAAAAAAGATGCGTAATATATTGTCATAATTAGCAGATGCAAAGACTTCCCACCGGTGTCATCCTGAGCGAAGCGAACTGAGCGGCACGCTCAGTGAGCGGAGTCGAAGGACGGCCCTCAGAGAAAGCTCATTCCATCGCTGCGTACGCGAGCGTCCAGAAATCGGTCTGGAGCTTCGGCGGCTCGGGAGAATCCACCATCCGCTGCGTGAAGAGGATGCCAATCATGCCATTCGCTGGGTCCGTGTAAGCCGTCGTCCCCGATCCACCGGTCCAACCGAATCGCCCCGGCGAGTGGTAGATTTCATGGCGGGCGATGTCGACCGCGACGCCGAGCCCCCAGCTAGAGTGCGAACCAAAAAAGAGGTCCGAACCGTCACGCTGCGCCGGCGTCAAGTGATCCGAAGTCATCAATTCGACCGACGCCGGCGAGAGAATCTGCTCGCGGCCATGGCGTCCTTTCTGCAGCAGCATCCGGCTGAAGACAAAGTAGTCATCGACCGTCGAGACAAGCCCTCCGCCGGCAGATTCGAACGGCGGCTCGCTTCGCCACGCGCTGGCATTCGGATTTTCGAAGAAGTCCAGCCGGTTCGTTTCGCGATTGAAAAAATAGAACGCCGGCAGACGCTGCAGCTTTTCTGTTGGAACCCAAAACGCCGTATCGTTCATGCCCAGCGGCTCGAAGATGCGTTCCTGCAGAAAGGCGCCGAAGGACTGGCCCGAAACGCGCGCGATCAGCAGGCCGATGAGATCGCCGCTGACTTGATACATCCAACGTTCGCCCGGCTGCGCGATGAACGGCAGTGAACCGAGTCGGCGCAGCCATTCTTCCGGCGTGGGATAGTCCGTTGGAAGCATGAAACCGTCACCGCCAATGTGATACTCTGCAATGAGCTTCTGGATCGGGTACGTGCCCGGAGCGGCCATCACGCTGCCGAAACCCATCGTATACGTCAGCACGTCGCGCACCGTGATCTCGCGCAGTGCCGGCACGGTATCGTCGAGTTGGGCGGACAGCGCACGAAGGACTCGTCGATCCCGCAGTTCGGGAAGCCAGCAGTGGATGGGGTCGTCCAGCCGAATCCGGCAATCCTCGAGCAAGATCATCGCAGCGGCCGCTGTGATCGGTTTCGTGAGCGACGCGATCCGAAAGATGGTATCCCGCCGCATCGGGCTGCTGGAATCGAACGAAAAATCGCCGATGACCTCCAGGTGGGCGTCGCCGTTGCGGCTCAGGAGCGCGACGAGCCCGGGTAGCTCGCCACGTTCGACAAATCCCGACATCACGCGATGCAGCCGCTCGAGTCCCGAGCGCGAAAACCCCGTAGCACTCATAACGTCGTTTTCAACTCCATTCGACGCAACGCTTCTCTCATGTGCCTCCAAGCGCGCAGGGTTCGTGCTGAGGAACCCCGGCGCAAGGCTCGAAACTTGGAAGCTTGCGGCTCGATAAGTTCTTGAAGGTCTCGCGCCTTGCGAAGCGCCGGACGGAAGCGCACGACGCGCTCGTCGCCGGGCGCATCACCCGCGACGGACGGCCGCTGAAGCCAGGATACGACGTCAAAGCGGGCGATGTGCTCGTGCTGCACTACGCGACGAAGTATTTGACGGTGCGTGTGCTGGAGGTCCCGGAACGCGTCACGCCGGCGCTGCGTAAAACGCCGCTCTACGAAGTGCTGGACGAGCGGCGCGACGAGCCGGCGGACTGGATGGCATAGATTCCCGTTGGCGCACGACCGCTCCACGCTCTCCGGCGATACGAAGGATGCGCTAGCCCGTGAGATCCCCGCAGCGGAGCACTGCAGAGCTGCCCTTCGCAACGGTCTTGCACTGTACGGTATTCCGCACGGTCGGAACGCCTTTCGCACCCAGCGTCCCGCGATCGCGCGGCTATTCTGGTCGCTCCTGCCCGATGAGAGCCGCCAACCCATTCGCAAGATCACCTCGGCACGGCTGCGGAAGGCGCCCGTGTACGAAATTGCGGCACAGCACATCGAGGCCAAAGTCCACCGGCCGAGCGTTCGCTGTGACCGCCGGATGGAAGTACGCGCCGCATTTCTCGCGTGCGGATCCATTGCGGAACCCGCGCGCGGCTATCATTTGGAATTCGTCCCGCCTTCTCTCGAAACGCTCGTTCGGTTGCGCGCGCTGTTGCGCGCTGATGGACACGAGCCTCGCGCAAGCCGTCGCAAGGGGCGCGAGCTTTTGTACTTCAAGGAATTGGATGCCATCGTTGGCGTCCTGTCGGCAATCGGCGCCTACGCCGCGGTCCTGCGCCTCGAAGACGTACGTGCGCTAAAAGAAACGAAGAACCGCATTCATCGCTTGGTGAACACAGAGGCGGCCAACGTCGACCGAGCCGTCACCGCGGCCGCCGCACAACGCGAAACGATCGCCCTGCTCGCTGATGCGTACGGACTGCAGAATCTCTCGCCTGTTTTGCGCGAGGTTGCAGAGTTGCGGATGCGCCATCCCACCGAAACGCTCGCCGACTTGGGGCGACGCTGCCATCCGCCCGTCGGGAAATCGACCGTAAACGGGCGCCTGAGCGCGCTGTTGCGCGTGGCGCGTCGCGCCGTCGGCGGCACTTCTACCGAAGCCGCAGCAGATCGATCGCGATGATGGCCCCGAACACGACGACGGCAGCGGCGGTCACGGTCGCACCTCGTCCGCTCATCGCCCCCTCCGTACCACTCCGCAGCGCGCGATCTTGCGCGATATAGCGCCACGCCCCATACACGGCGACGATGATCCCCGCAACGGTCATGGCCACCCCAAGCGTCGTCGAAACCGTCGCCGTGCGTGCTTCGGAAACACGCTCGAGAATGGAAATCTCGCGGGCGAAGAGCGCAAAGCGTGCGACGATGAAGCCGAAGGCGATGAACGAGAGCGCGGTGCGCACGTAGGCCAAAAATGTGCGTTCGTTCGCCAGGAAATCGCGCGGTGTGGGCGTCATGCGGTCCTTTCCGAAAGGCTTCGAGGCGGTGCAGGAGGTATCCGATTTCGCCGCCCCTAGCGGTGCATCGTCCAAAGACAGGGGGCTCCCTTGCGCATCGGCATCAACGGTTTCGGCCGCATTGGAAGAAACTTCCTGAAGGCGCTCCTCGAGCGCCATCCGGAGGTTCAGGTCGCCGCCGTGAACGACCTCATCAACGCGGCGGAATGTGCCCATCTTTTCCGGTACGACTCCAACTACGGGCAGTATACCGGAACGGTGAGCGCTACTGGCGACAGCATCGCGGTCGACGGCCGCACCATTCGCGTCTTCGGTGAGCGCGATCCGGGCAAACTCCCATGGCGCGATCTCGGCGTCGATGTTGTGGTCGAATCAACGGGGATTTTTACCGACGCTGCCAAGGCGCGCGCGCATATCGACGGCGGCGGTGCCAAAAAAGTCATCATTTCGGCCCCTGCGAAGGACGAAGACATCACGCTCGTCCTCGGCGTCAACGATGATCGTTACGATCCAGAAAAGCATACCATCATTTCAAACGCTTCGTGCACCACGAATTGCCTGGCGACTGCGGTGAAGCCGGTCGTCGACGCGCTCGGTTGGCGTAAAGGCTTCATGACGACGGTCCACTCGTACACCAACGACCAGGTGGTGCTCGATGGGCCGCATCGTGACTGGCGCCGTGCGCGCAACGCCGCGACGAACATCATTCCGACCTCGACAGGTGCAGCCAAAGCGCTGTACTTGACGATCCCTGAGGTGCAAGGCACCTTCGATGGCTTCTCGTTGCGCATTCCGACGCCGACGGTTTCGCTCGTCTATTTGGTCGCGCAGACCAAACGCGAGACGACGAAGGAAGAGCTGAACCGCATCCTGCGCACGGCCTCGCAGACGATCCTCAAGGAGTACGTCTCTTTCAGCGACGAGGAGCTCGTCTCGAGCGACTTCAAGCGCTCGCCCTACAGCTCGATCATCGACGCTTCGCTCACGAACGCCAACGGAGATCTCGTGCAAATCGGCGCTTGGTACGACAACGAGTGGGGCTATTCGTGCCGGCTCGCCGACGTGACCTCGATGGTCCTCGCAAAGCTCCCGGCCGCAGTCTAGCACCTTCTTGCGAGCAACGAGCATCGCGCGCAGCTTCGTTACCGCCTTTGCTGCGATCGCGCTCTTCGGCACGTGCGTCGCTCGGGCATTGGCTGCGCTCAGCTTCGTCGATCTCCCGAAGTTGGTCGACCTTTCCTCGCCGCAACTGTCGCCGGATGGTCGGGCGGTCGCCGTCGTCGTGCGCCGCGCGGATTACGAGCACGACCGCTGGGATAGTAACCTTGACCTGGTCGACGTCGCCACGGGACATCACCGCACGCTGACGGTCGACCGCAAAGATGTCTCGTCGCCTCAGTGGTCGCCACACGGCGATCGGCTGGCGTTCTTAGCCGACGTCGACGACAAGAGTCAAATCTTCGTCATGCCGATGAACGGCGGCGATGCGATCCGGATCACCGACGCGCCAAGGGGCGTCGAGCAATTCGCCTGGCGTCCCGACGGCGCGGCCGTCGCGTATGTTGCCGTTGACGAAGAACCGACGAAAAAAGGAGCAGAAAAATATCGCGACGCCTTTGCGGTTGCCAATAATGCGTATCTCTCCCGCGGACCGGAGCAGCCCGGGCATCTGTACGTCGTTTCCGCGACCGGGGGTGCGGCGCATCGCCTGACGCACGGTTCTTGGACCGTCCTCGTTGGCGAATCGTCTTCGACGATCTCGTGGTCGCGCGATGGCACGACAATCGTCTTCGCTCGCGCCGCGAATGCGATCCTCGACACCGAGGACGCGTCGACCGTCTGGCTCATTAATGCCGGCAACGGCGCGCTGCACCCCCTGACGAGGCACACCGCCTGGGAGCGCGATCCGCAATTCTCTCCGGACGGCACGCGAATCACGTACACGTATGCCGGCGGCGACTATCAATTCAATCCTTGGGAATCGTACGTCACCACGCCTTCAGGCGGCGCCGGAACGAATCTTTCGCGTCCCATCGACCGCGCCGTCGGCGATGCGGCTTGGAGCTCCGATAGTAGCGCGCTCTACGTGTCCGTCAACGACGGAACCGAGACAGGAATCTTTCGCGTCCCGCTCGCCGGCAGCGCCTCGCGTATCGACCTGTATGGCGTCGATGTGGGCTCACCGCTCGCGGGCGCGGTGGGCCGGAACGGTGCGCTTGCCTTCATCGGCTCGACGCCGGTGCAACCTCCGGAAGTGTACTACGCCGAACCTGGTGCGGCACCGCGCAAGCTCACGGACTACAACGAACGCGCGGTGCGCGCCGGGCTTTCGCCGGCGGAATCGCTTGAGTATACAGGACCGAACGGTTTCCATGAGGATGCCGTGGTGACGTACCCCGCGGGCTACGTGCGTGGCAGAAAATATCCTCTCGTCGTCTTCATTCACGGCGGTCCGACCTCCGCATCGACGCGCGGCTTCAACGTTCGTGCGCAACTGATGGCAGGCCGCGGCTGGTTCGTGTTACAGCCGAACTACCGCGGCAGCAACAACCTCGGCCGCGCCTATCAATCGGCCATCCTGCACGACGTCGTCGCGGGGCCAGGACGCGACATCATGGCGGCGGTCAACGCGCTGCGTGCGCGCGGTGAAATCGACGATCGACGCATCGGCGTCTCGGGCTGGTCGTACGGTGGCGTCATGACGGGCTGGATGATCACCCATTACCATCTCTGGCGAGCCGCGATGGCGGGAGCCGGCGTTCACGATTGGATCGTCGACTACTCGCTGGCCGATGACATCCGCGAAGACGTCGATCTCTTCCACGGATCGCCGTTCGCCGGCGATCTCGCAGAGTGGCGCGCGGCTTCCCCCTTGACGTACGCGCGTCAGATCACGACTCCGCTGCTCCTGCTTTCGGACGTCGGCGACGTGCGGGTCCCGATGCCGGAATCGTACGAGCTGTTTCGGGCGCTGCGCGATCTTCACAAACCGGTCGAGTTCTACGTCTATCCGGTGAGCGGTCACTACCCTTCGGATCCGGTACGGAGCGACGACATCGCACGCCGCTGGGTGAACTGGTTCGCTCGGCACTTTTAGGTTACCGTGAGGTTTCGGACACTTCGCGACGTCGACGTGAGCGGGAAGCGCGTCATCGTGCGCGAGGATCTGAACGTCCCGCTCGCCGATGGACACGTCGCGGACGACACCCGTATCCGGGCCGCGCTCGAAACGCTTCGCTTTTTGCGCAAGCAGGGCGGGCGAATTGCCGTGCTCTCGCATCTCGGCCGCCCCGACGGAAAGATCGTACCGCGCCTTTCGCTCGCACCGGTGGCGCGCGACCTGGCCGCACTCCTCGGCACGACGGTCGAATTTGCCGCAGATTGTGTCGGGCCACTCGCCCACGAGGCGGTCTCTGGGCTCGGTGACGGCGATATCGTCATCTTAGAAAACGTCCGTTTCCATCCCGAGGAAGAGCGCAACGATCCCGACTTTGCCAGGGCGCTCGCCTCGCTCGGTGAGCTCTACGTCGACGACGCGTTCGGCACCGCGCATCGGGCCCACGCCTCCACCGAAGGAATCGCGCATCTCCTACCTTCGGTAGCAGGTTTCTTGATGCAACGGGAATTGGATGCCCTCGCGGCCTTGACGACGAACCCGCGCCGCCCGTTCGTCTGCGCGATCGGGGGCGCGAAAGTGAAAGACAAGGTCGGTGTCTTCACGCAACTCTTGCAGCGCGTCAGTGCTTTCGTCGTCGGGGGCGGGATGGCGAATACGTTCTTGGCGGCGCAAGGGATCGACGTGGGGCGCTCGCTCCGCGACGATGATCTCGAGCCGGCGCGTGGAATTCTGCAAGACGCACAGCGCCGAAGCGTGCCGCTCCATCTGCCGAGCGACGCGGTTGTCGCGCCGTCGTTCAACGACGACGAGGCCCCCCAGACCGTCCCGATCGCCGACGTCGGCACGCAGATGATTTTGGACATCGGCCCAAGGACTGCGGACGCATATGCTGCCGTGTTACGCGATGCGAAAACGATCGTCTTCAACGGGCCGATGGGCGTGTACGAAAAGCCGGCGTATCGGAATGGGACGCGCGTCGTTGGTGAGGCGATTGCCGAGGCGACGCGCCATGGGGCGACGAGCGTGGTGGGTGGCGGCGATGCGGCTGCGGCCGCCCACATGCTCGGCTTCGCTGAGGCGATGACGCACGTCAGCACCGGCGGGGGCGCGACCCTCGAATTTCTCGAAGGCAGAACCTTGCCGGGCGTCGCCGCATTGGAAGCCTCAGCGACGTGAATGCACGCAAGCGTCGTCCATTCATCGCCGGAAACTGGAAAATGCACAAAACGGTGGCAGAGGCAAGGGAGCTAGCGCGTCAACTCGTTGCGACCGTTTTGCCGGATGGCGTCGAAGTCGCCCTCTGTCCGCCGTTCACGGCGCTCGTCGCGGTCGGTGAAACGCTACGCGGAAGCACGATCGCGCTTGGAGCGCAAAACATGCACGAAGCGCCGCAGGGCGCGTTCACGGGTGAAATTAGTCCCGTCATGCTGCGCGAGCTGGGTGTGACCTACGTTATCCTCGGGCATTCGGAACGCCGCCAATATTTCGCCGAAACGGACGCCACGGTGGCGCGCAAGGTAAAAAGCGCGCTCGAGTACGGCATCGTGCCGATCGTTGCCGTCGGCGAAACCGCGGACGAACACGCCGCCGGCACAACGCTCGACAAAGTCGTGCGGCAGACGCGCGCGGCCTTGGACGGGCTGACGCCAGGACAAGTTGAAGGTTGTGTGATGGCGTACGAGCCGATTTGGGCCATCGGCACAGGCAACGTCGACACGCCGGAAGGCGCGAACAGCGTGATGGGCGCGATTCGCGGGTCCGTCGATGGTCTAGAATTCGCTCGTATTCTGTACGGCGGAAGCATGAAGTCTGACAACTGTTCGTCGATGTTCGAGCAACCCAACATCGACGGAGGACTGATCGGCGGCGCGAGCCTCGCGCTCGCGAGCTTTTTCCCCATCATCGAAGCCGCCGCCGTGCGCGCCGCCTCAGTATGAAACAAACGCAAACACAGCGTTGGAAGCCCGGGCCGCTCGTCCTCGCGGTTCTCGATGGTTGGGGCGAGCGCGCCGCAACCCGCGGCAATGCAATCGCCCTCGCCCATCTGCCCCATTGGCATCGGATACTGTCGACGTATCCCCATACGCTGCTCGCCGCCAGCGGCGAGGACGTCGGTCTGCCGAAGGGTGTGATGGGAAACAGCGAGGTTGGCCACATCAATATCGGCAGCGGTCGCGTCGTCTCCCAAGGTGTCGTCGTCATCGATCGGTCGATCGCGGACGGGTCCTTTGCCGAAAACGCCGTGCTCTGCGCGTGCATCGAACACGTGCGCAACTCCGGCGGCCGGCTTCACTTCATGGGATTGCTCTCCGATGGTCAGGTGCATTCGTCGATGGAGCATCTGTATGCGATGATCGACGCGGCGGCCGAGGCGCGCGTCGCGTTTGCCATCGAAGCCTTCGGCGACGGGCGCGACGTCCCGCCGCGCTCGATGTTGAACTATGTCGCACCGCTCGAAGCGCGGCTTGCAGAACGCGGCGCGCCCGGTGCGATCGCGTTCGTCGGCGGCCGCTATTACGCGATGGACCGCGATAAGCGGTGGGAGCGAACGAAACTCGCGTACGACGCGCTCGTCTTCTCACAAGCCCCGCACCGCGCGGCCTCCGCTACCGAGGCGGTGCGCGAGGCGTACGCGCGCGGCGAAAGCGACGAGTTCATCGTCCCAACGATCGTCGCAGATCCGCGGCCGCTGTGCGACGGTGACGCAGCGATCTTCTTCAACTTCCGTCCCGACCGCGCGCGTCAACTGACCCTAGCGTTTTCGCAGCCCCACTTCTCTCATTTTCCGGTGCACGCGTTCACGAACTTCATCTTCGCGACGATGACGAAGTACGAAGAAGATTATCCCAACCCCGTTCTGTTCGGACCGCGACCGCAGAGCGATACCTTTGGCGAAATCGTCGCGCGCGCCGGACTGTCACAACTGCGCTTGGCCGAGACGGAGAAGTACGCGCACGTGACCTATTTCTTCAACGGCGGCCACGAGGACGTGTTCCAGCGCGAAGACCGCATCCTCATCCCTTCGAATCGAAGCGTGCCGACGTACGACCTGGCACCGGAGATGCGCGCGAAGGAAATTACGGACGCCGCCGTAGCCGACGTCACCTCGCGCAGCCACGACTTCATCGTGATGAACTATGCGAACGCCGATATGGTGGGACATACGGGCGTCCTCTCCGCGACGATCACGGCCTGCGAAACGGTCGACACGGAGTTGGCGCGCCTGGAAGAAGCGGTGCTCGCGCAGGACGGCGTGCTGGCCGTCACGGCCGACCACGGGAACGCCGAAGAAAAACAGGACGA